>CANQSO010000007.1 GCA_947626535.1 uncultured Bacilli bacterium
TCTTTTACCACCTTTTTTCTTTTTTATTATTATAATATCATAAAAAACGCATAATTTCTCATGCGTTTATCCTGCATTTGAATTTTTTACAATTGCATTTTTAATATGATTTTAATATAATGTTTATAAAGAAAAAAAGTTGATAATTTGTAGTTTTTTAATCTTTGAAAATTATATATTATATGAAAAGGAATGGTTAAAAATGCGTAAAATAAGATTAAGCTTTGTTATTATTGTTTTTTTAAGTTTTATTAATGTGGTTAAAGCTCTTGATGATAGTGATAATGCATTAATTGAGCAAAATATTTTGTATGCTATGGAACAGGTAAATGATAATATGAGTGACCATGATAAGGCAATGTTTTTTGGAGTTTATACACAACTTGGAAATGATTATGGAGCTGCAAAATATGACCAAAGCTATTATTCAGTATTTCTTGAACATAATTCTGTATGTGCTGGTTTTAATGATGCCTTTCGATTATTAAATCAAACGGCTGGATTATCATGTGAAAGAGTATCTAGTAATATGGGTGACCATGCTTGGAACATATGTAACTTAGATAATGAATGGACTTATTTTGATGCAACTGCAGGAACTGGTAATCATCCTAACCGTATTGATTTTACGGTTAAATTTAAGAGTAGAGATGACTTTCCAAAACAATTGGCATCAATGTTTAATTTTTCAGATGTTAGATTAGATAGTAATAATTTTTTTAAAAATTCTTCATCTTTTCCTAATGGTGTAACTAGTCAAAATGATTATTCAATATATTCTCAAACATATTATACTGATACTTATAAATATTATATTGATAGTGAATATAAACCTGGATGGGCTAGTACTTTATATAAAGAAAATATTAATAGTGGTAGTAAAGAAAAAATTGCTGATGCTTTATATGATAATTTTAATTCTGGCTTAGTAAAAGATGGTAATTTATTATATTATGTTGGTAATGATAAAAATTTATATACATATAACATAACTAATAATGCTATTAATAAAATCAAATCTTCTACATCTTCAGCTACTATTAATGGGGTATATACCATTGATGGAATTATTTATTATGTAACTCTAGATTCTAATAACAAGGCTACTAGTAATAAATTAGGAAATTTAAATGATTGGTCTAAACTTGGATATTATGATGTTACTAATGAAAATTATCGATTAAGATATATTGAATCAAATAAACATATTGTAATTTTAGGTGCTGAAGGAAAAAATGGGGAAATTCCGAGTGGTAATTTAGTTTTACCAGATAAAATAAATAATAAACCTGTAATTGGAATTGGTATCGAAGCATTTAGAAATTCTTCATTTTCTGGTGAATTAAAACTTCCTAGTCAATTGGAATATATTGGTAATAATGCTTTTGCTTATTCTAAAAGTTTTGATACTACTTTAAAATTACCAACAACTTTAAAATCTATTGGTCGTAGTGCATTTACTTATGTACCAATTAAAGGAGATTTAGTTATTCCTGATAATGTTACTTATATTGGTAGTTCTGCTTTTGATGAAATTAATATAAGTTCATTAAAACTTAGTAATAATTTAAAATATATTTCTAGTGGTACATTTTCTTGGAATCGTAATTTAACTGGAGTTTTAACTATTCCATCAAGTGTAGAATATATTGGTGCTTCAGCATTTAGTCAATCTAATCAATTAAATGCTGTTATAATTCCATCTAATGTTAAAGAAATTGGTGATAATGCGTTTAATAATAGTAAAAATTTAGAAGAAATTATTATTGAAAGTGAAAATATTGATTATATGAATTTTGGTGATTTAACATCAACTGTCTATTTACATGAAAATACTAAAACTGCTTCTTATGCTGAAAATAATAATATAGAATATCAAGATTTAGTTTCTAAAGTAACATTTAGCGATAAAGAAATAAATGGTAATGTAAATGACGTTATTGATTTAAAGTATACATTAACTCCTAAATATTATTATCCTGAAAAATTAATTTGGGATAGTACTGATAAAAGTGTTGCAACAGTAGATAATGGTAAAATTAAATTACTTTCTAAAGGTCAAACAACTATTTCAGTTAAAACTGTTACAGGTAATACTACCACAATAAATGTTAATGTTACTGATATTTATTTAAAATTAAATTATAGTATTTATCAATTTAATAGTTTAAATGAAACTTTAAGATTAGAAGCTACTTTAAATAATGGCAGTAAAGTAAATGATGTAACTTGGAGTGTTGATAATAATGAAGTTATTAGTATAAATAATGGATTAGTAACACCAAAGCGAGGTGGACTTGTTTATGCTACAGCAACTTCTAAAAAATATGGTAGTACAAGTTGTTACATATATGTAAGTGTTCCCGTAACCTTAAGTGATGGTTCTAAACAATATGTTGGTGACTTAAATAAAGATGGACAATTTGATTTGGCTGATTCTAGTGAAATCCTAAATTTATTTAAATATGGAGCAAATAAAGACCAGATATTAATTGGTGATTTAGATAATGATGGAGGAATAACTACTGCTGATAGTGCTGTAATAATGTCTTTATATAAATATCGATATTTTACTCCAGGAGCTTATAAAGAAATAAAAAGTGTTACTTTAAATAAAAACAATATAACTTTAAATATTGGTGGTAATGATACTTTAATTGCGACTATTAATCCAACTGATACTACTGATAGTCCTAAATTAACTTGGAAAAGTGATAATGTAAATGTCGCAAGAGTTGATGGAAAAGGTGAAATTACAGGAATTGGAAATGGAACATGTACAATAACTGTTACAACAAGTAATGGTAAAAGTGCTGAAGCTACCGTAAAAGTAGGAACAGGAATTACGCCTTATTTAAAAGGTGATTTAAATGAAAATGGTAAAATAGAAGTAATAGATGCCGTAGAAGCATTATATTATGCTTTAGGAAAAAGAGAATTAACTAATCATAAAATAGAAATAGGTGATTTTAATAACGACCAAAGAATTACGGCTATTGATGCAGTTGATATTTTAAGATTATATATGAAATAGGAGAAAAAATGAAAAAGAGGTATTTTTTATGAAAAGATTGATGCGTCTATATATTACGGTTTTGCTGATTGTAGTTGGCTTATTTTGCAATAATGCTCATGCTTTAGAATCCTATAATATTCCTATAACTGTAATAAGGGATTATGATTGGGCCAATGAAGCATTAACTGCAACAAATGAAGTAAGAAAAGAAGTAAATAGTAAACCTTTAACAATGGATAGTAATTTACAAGAAGCAGCCATGAAAAGAGCAGCTGAAATTGCTGTTCATTTTGACCATACAAGACCTAATGGTAAATTATTTTATACAGCTGTTTCAACTCCAAGTGCTTCAGGTGAAAATATTTTATATGGATATAGAACAGGGAATTCTGGGGTAATGTATGGTTGGAAAGAATCGCCAGGGCATTATAAAAATATGATTAAGGAAGATTATAAATCTGTTGGTATTGGAGCTGTTGCTGTAGAATATAGTGGTTCAAAAACTTATTTTGCTGTTCAAATGTTTTCAAGATATGATGCCATAAGTACTCCAAATAAAACTGGAAAAAGTGATACGATGATTGAATATGTAGAAAGTATTCCCGAATATATTCATGATTTTAATTTATATCATAGTAATTATAATGGTACGACAGAACATTATTATGTTGGCATAGGAGAAACCCTAAACATTAAAAATGCCTATTATATTAGTGATGAAGATACCAAAGCAACCATTGATATTTCTAATGTTAAATTTAATACTTTAAATAGTCCTTATTTAAGTTTAAAAGATGGTTTGATAATGGGAGTAAAAGAAGGACAAACAACTTTCAAAGCATCGATGTTTGGTATGGAAAAAGAATTTCCAATTGATGTTGGTTATATAATGGATAGCTTTAGTGTAAATGATATGACTGTAAAAATAAATGAAACTAAAAAAATTAGTCCTACTATCGTTCCTAGTAATGCGACAATATACTCTGTTACCTATACATCGCAAAGTCCAGAAATTGCTAAAATAGAAGATGATAAAATAGTCGGTGTTTCCAAAGGAAGTACCACTATAAATGTTTCGGGAATGTCTATAAATAAAAGTTTTCGAGCATCCTTTAAAGTAAAAGTAGAAGAAGATATTCGTTTAAAGTTAAATAATACTCAATATCAATTTAATAGTTTAAATGAGACTTTAAAGTTAGAAGCAACATTAAGTAATGGAAGTAAAGCAAACGATGTAACTTGGAAAACGGACTCCGATTTAGTTGCTAGTGTAAATAATGGGGTAGTAACTCCAAAAAGAGGAGGATTTGTTCGGGTAACTGCAACTTCTTTAAAATATGGAAGTGCAAGTTGCTTAATATATGTAAGTGTTCCCGTAACCTTAAGTGACGGTTCTAAAGGATACATTGGTGATGTAAACAAAGATGGAAATATTAATTCAATTGATTCATCGATGTTACAAGATTATTCTATATCAGCAACTTTTGATGAAGATATTAATATTTTAGGAGATATAAATAATAATGGCTATATTGATTTAGAAGATATAACTAGTATTTTAGATATATACAATGATAATTTTTTCTATACAAATGGTTATAAAGAAATTGAAAGTGTTAATTTAAATAAAAACAATATCACTTTAAAAATAGGTGGTAAAGATACAGTAATTGCAACAATTAATCCAACTGATACCACAGATAGTCCAACTCTAACATGGAAAAGTGATAATGTAAATGTCGCAAGAGTTGATGGAAAAGGTGAAATTACGGGAATTGGAAACGGAACATGTACCATAACTGTTACAACAAGTAATGGTAAAAGTGCTGAAGCTACCGTAAAAGTAGGAACAGGAATTACGCCTTATTTAAAAGGTGATTTAAATGAAAATGGTAAAATAGAAGTAATAGATGCCGTAGAAGCATTATATTATGCTTTAGGAAAAAGAGAATTAACTAATCATAAAATAGAAATAGGTGATTTTAATAACGACCAAAGAGTTACGGCTATTGATGCAGTTGATATTTTAAGATTATATATGAAATAAAGGAGCAAAGATAATGAGAAAGATAAAAATGATTTTAATATTAAGTATTCTATTTTTAATACCAATTAAAGTTTTAGCCTATAATACAGCTTATGTTGAAGAAAAAAAGATTACTCTTGAAAATATTCCAGAAGAAATTAAGGATTTAGGAGCCAATGGAACTATTTATTATCCTGAAAAAGCTAATTATTATGAATTTATTGATGATAAAAATAATTATAATGTTATTTATGAAATAAAAAATAATAGTAGTAAGCTAGGATGGGCAACTTTTGATTTAGATGGTAATAAAGTTTCAGAAAAAACTATTAATCGTTATTTAACATTATTTGGAACAGCTCTTTATTATAATAACTATTTATATGTATTATATGGAACAACTGATAATAAAACAGTTGATGCAAGTAGTCCTGATTATGCTTCAACACCGACTATTTTATTAGCCAAATATGATACTAATGGTGGGATAGTTAAAACAATATCAGTAAAAGGCTATGATATGAGTCCTACTTTAACAAAAAGTCGTTTAACTAGTTACGATAAAGAATATGGAACAAAAATTGCTTTTAATGCTGGAAATGCTGATATGGCTGTATCTAATGGGATAATAGGTGTTAATTTTGCAAGAGAAATGTATAATGGTCATCAAATGAGTTTTGCCTTATTTTTTGATGCTACTTCTTTAGATTGTTTAAATAAATCTAGTGATTTTACCGATTATGGAATTAATAGGTATCATTGGGTTTCTCATTCTTTTGCTCAAAGAATAATTGGAACAAGTGATAATGAATTTTTAATGGCCGATCAAGGAGATGCCAATCCCAGAAGTTTAGTAGTATTTAAAACAAATGGTATCAGTAATCCTTTAACTGCTAAATATAACCTTTATAATATTTTTCATTTTCGTGAAGCAAATGATAGTGAATATGGTTATAATAATACATATGCTAACTTAGGAAACATTATTGAACTTAATGATGGTTATTTAGTTGTAGGTGCTAGTGAAAAAACTTTATCATTAAACTATGCTAATTCTTCATCAGTTAATGAACCAAGAAATATTTTTATTCAAAAATTAGATAAAAATTTTGAAGGCAAAAGTTCCGAAACTTTACAAAAATTTAAGACTGATTTAAGAAAAAGTGAAGAAAAAAGAACTAGTATTCAAAATAAAGGAGAATTTAGGTTATCTAATTCCCAAGTTATTGATTATGGAGTTAAATGGATAACCGATTATAATGATTATAATAAAAGTGTTGTTAATGTAAGAGCAACTAAATTAGATAATGGTAATATTGCGATTATTTGGTTAGAAAAAGGTTTAAAAAATTGGACAGCTCCTCATGATAAAGAATATTATTTTAGTGGTGATTCAAAATATTATTATATGATAATTGATAGTGATGGTAATATTATAGAAAATCCTTTAGAAATTGAATCAATAAATGTTTCATCGTTAATTAACTTAAATACTAAAGGTAATTTGATTTATTGGACACAAGAAGATAGCAATGGGCTTACTTTTTATAAATTAGATATATCTAAAACATCTTCATCTATAGAATTTGAAAGGGTTGGAGATGAAACTGTTTACATAACTGATAATAATATTAAAAATTATAAATTTAGTGTTAAAACTAATAAAGATGGTGATTTAGAATGGCATAGTAGTAATGACTATGTTGCAACAGTAGATAATAGTGGTAATGTAACAATTTTAAAAAGTGGTACAACAACTATCACTGTAACAAATAAACGTTATAATGTTTCTTTAGATTATACTTTAGATGTTAAATATAAAGTAGAAGAAATTGAATTAATTCCTGATGAGAAAAATATTGAATTAGTTGAAGGAAGAACTACAACTATTACTTATGTTGGACAACCATATATTGCTTATGATCGAAAAATTAATTGGCAAAGTAGTAATGATGATATAGTAGCAATAGATAAAATAGATGCTACTCATGTTACGATAAGAGCTGTTTCTGGTGGCGATGCTAAATTAATTGGAACTGCTAATGATGGAAGTGGTATTAAAGTTGAAATAAATGTTCATGCCATAGGTAAAATGACCTCTTTAAAATTTGAAAAGACAGATATTTATTTAAGAAATGGTCAAACATATCAATTAAAACCAATTATTGAACCTAAAACGGCTAATGATACAATTAATTATTCGTTTAGTTATGGAAATACTTCTAAAATTACTATTTCTAAAGATGGTTTAATTACAGCAGGTGGAATGGGACATGTTGAGTATAGAGTTAGTGGAAGATATTCTGATGTTACAACATATATTAATATTTATTCTTATGATACTGTTTTAGATACGCATTCTATTAATTTAAAAAATATTGGTGATACAGCAAATTTAAAAGTTACAACTTATCCTAATGATTATTATCCAGATTGGCAAACTTCTAATGTTGGAGTTGTTACAGTAGATAAATTTGGAAAGATTAAAGCTACAGGCAAAGGTATAGCGACAATTACCGTTACAGCTTCTAATGGATATAGTGATAAATGTACGGTAGTTGTTGGTGATGTTTTAAAAGGTGATTTAAATGAGAATGGTAAAATAGAAGTAATAGATGCCGTAGAAGCATTATATTATGCTTTAGGAAAAAGAGAATTAACTAATCATAAAATAGAAATAGGTGATTTTAATAACGACCAAAGAATTACGGCTATTGATGCAGTTGATATTTTAAGATTATATATGAAATAAAGGATTATATTATGGCTAAACTTAAATTAAAAAAGAAATATAAATTATTTATTTTAAATTTTATATTAATATTACTTATCATAATTTTTATTTTATCTTCTTATAATTATTTTCATAATTTATTTGAAGATAAAAAAAATAATAATTTGTATCAAGAAATTATTAATGATTATACAATTATTAATGAAGATGATAATTCAAATGAAATTAATGATTATATTGATGTAAAAAAATTAAAAGAGGTAAATTCTGATGTAAAAGGTTGGATTTCAATTCCAAATACGAATATTAATTATCCAATATTACAGGGAAGCAATAATAATTATTATTTAAATAGAGATATAAATAAAGAATATAATCGTAATGGTTCAATATTTATGGATTATCGAAATCATGAATTTAATGATAATAATACCATAATATATGGTCATAATATGAATACTGAGGCCATGTTTAGTGATTTGATTAAAATAATAAATGGTAATTTAGGAAATAAAATAAGTATTAAAATTACAACAATTGATAAAGAAATAACTTATGATATTTATAGAACTTATTTAGCATCACCAACTGATGAATTACCATTAGATATTAATAAGAATAACTATGATTTATCTTCTTCAAATTATATATATAATAAGATAGAAGATAAGACACTTACATTATCAACATGCAATAATAATGGCAAAAAAAGGATTATTGTTCATGCCATAAAAAGCCAAGAAAAAAATCTTGTCAATTAAAAAATAAAGTGATAAGATTAAAGTGATAAATTTGAATAAATTGAAAGGGTGAAAGTAATGAAAAAATTATCAAAAATGTCATTATTTTTACTTGTACTTTTAGTGTTTGCAATACCAATTTATGTATTAGCAAATCAAAATTCAGTATTTACTGTACAAGTAAAAGATTCTGAGGGTGTCAGTATTACAGAAGCACATCCAGGGGATACAATTGTTTTGGATGTTGGTTTAAAAGGAGCAACAGAATATGCTGCAATTGGTATTGAAGTACCAGTTGATACAAGTGCTTTTGAAATTGTTAGTGTAGAAGAACCAGATGAAACAGAGTATGCAAGATATTATACAACTTTTGGAGCACACGCAGCTGCAGCTTCTAATGATAAAACTAAAGGTATGTTTACTGCTTCTTTTGCTAAAGCTAATGCTATAAATACCAATTATAATGGTGCATTTGGTAAGATGACTTTAAAAGTCAAAGATGATGCTGCTGGTGATTATGAATTTAAAGCAACAGTAACCGAATTTAAAAAGAAATTAAGTGAAAATGCTGGTGATGATGAAGATATTACTACTTACACAACTGAAGTAGGCAAAATCAAAATTCTTGTTCCAGCAACTGGTATTAATGTTCAAGAAGAAAATGTTGATTTATATTGGGGTGATACCTATCAAATAGATGTTACACCTATACCAGCAAATACTACTACGGCTAAAGACGAAAGTTATAGTATTTTAAGTGGAGAAAGTGTTACAGTTTCTACTACTGGCAAAGTTGAAGCTGTTAAAAATGGTGAAACAAAAGTAAAAGTTAGTGCATACGGTTATGATAAAACTATTACTTTTAATGTAACTAATCCAATTAAAGAATTACAATTAGACCAATCAGACGTTGAATTAGAAATATTAGATAAGCAAAATAATGGTGGTGGGATTACTTATGGAAGTATTAATGTGACACCAAATATTGTTTTACAAAATCCTGATGGCGACTCAAGTGATGATGAAACTATTACTTGGGAAAGTAAAGAAAACTCTATAGCTAAAGTAGAAGATGGTAAAATAACTGCTGTTAGTGGTGGAACAACTCAAATAATTGCTAAAACAACTACTGGAATTTCTGCCAGTGTTAATGTAACTGTTAAAGTTCCAATAACAAGTGCATCAATAAGTGAAACTGCAGATATTACTTTAAATCGTGGAGCTACAAAAGATTTAAGTGTTACATATTATCCATTAAATACAACTGATAATAAAACAATTAAATGGGAAAGTACTAAACCACAAGTTGCTACAGTAAATAATGGTAAAGTAACTGCTGTTAGTGGTGGAGATACGGTAATTAAAGCATCTATTGGCGAATATAATTTTGAAGTAAATGTTCATGTATTTGTTGATATTGATTCTTTAGATATTTTAGATGAAGATTTCTCATTAGTAGCACCACAAACTAAGAAATTAAATTTACAAATTAATCCTAGTGATACAAGTGAAAAAAGTAAAATTACTTGGGAAAGTAATCATGGAGATATTGTAAGTGTTGATCCTGATGGAACTGTTCATGCTCTACAACCTGGTGATGCAACAATTACTGTAAGATATAAAGATAAAAGTGATTCAGTTAATATTAAAGTATTAATTCCAATTGATTCAATTACAATATTACCAAATAGTGATATAACAATGAATAAAGGAGAAACAAAAAATCTTAGCGTTGATATCCAACCAGCTACTGCTGAAGAAGATAAAACTGTAACATGGGAAAGTGATAATCCTAATGTTGCTACAATTGATAAAACTAGTGGTTTATTAAAAGCTGTTGGTGGTGGAAGTGCAACGATTACAGCTCGTTTAAAAAATGGTAAAACTGCAACTGCTACAGTTACAGTAAAAGTACCAGTAACAGAAGTAATTCTTGAAGATGGCAAAGAAAGTATTAATGTAAATAAAAATACGACTAAAACTATCAAAATTAAAATAAATCCAAGTGATTATACTGACACAACCCCAACTCATTGGGAAAGTTCTAGTGAAGAAGTTGCAACAGTTAATCAAAATGGTGAGATAACTGCTTTAAGTAATGGTCAAACTATTATAACTGCTACAAAAGATGGCAAAAGTGATACAATTATTGTTTATGTAATTACGCCAATTGAAAGTGTTGTTATAAATGAAAAAAGTGGTTTAACAGATAATACAATGCAATTAGAAAAAAATCATGAAACTAATTTAACAGCTACTGTAAATCCTAGTGATACTAACGAAGAATATACTTTAAAATGGTCAAGTAGTGATGATGATATAGCTTCTGTTAGTGCAACTGGTGTCGTAACTGCTAAAAAAGCTGGTACAGTAACAATAACAGCAACAGCTAATAATAAAAGTGATAGTATCAAAGTAAATGTATTTGTTCCAATAAGTTCATTTACACCAACTAAAGAAGATATTGAAATTATTAAAGGTAAAACTTTTAAAGTTTCTTATCAAATAAATCCAAGTGATGCAACTGAATCTAAAGTTATTGCTTGGTCTAGTAGCGAAAATTCTGTTGCAACTGTAAATAGTGAAGGAGTTATTACAGCTTTAAAAGAAGGTACTACAGTTATAACTGGTACATTAAAAAATGGAATGAGTATTAACATAAATGTTACAGTTAAAATTATTCCATTAAATGATATCGAAATATCTGCACCTGAAGAAATGTTAAAAGGTGAGACTTATGATATGGAAATCACACCAGATCCTATTGATACTACAGAGTTAAATAATGTATTATATAGTTCTAGTGATGAAAGTATTTTAACGGTTGATGAAAATGGTAAAGTTACAGCCCTAAAAGAAGGAGAAGCAAAAATAAAAGTTACCGTTGGTGAAATTGAAAAAGAAATAACTATTAAAGTTAATGAAATTCATGTAGAAAAGATTCAAATTAATTCTCTTGATGAACTTACAGTTGGAAATGGTGGTAAATTAGGTGTAAGTGCTTATCCAGCAAATAACACAGATAATTTAACATATACTTATGAATCAAGTGATGAAAGTATTTTAACAATTGATAAAGATGGTAATTTTAAAGCTCTAGCTAGTGGTACAGTAACAATTACCGTTACAGCATCAAATGGTCAAAAACAAACTTTAACAGTTAAAGTAATGGCAAAACCAGTTGAAGATGAACATACATCTGATGAAAATGTCACAAATAATGAAGATTTGGTAAGCCCTCAAACAGGTGCTACATCGAATATTGTTAATTTGATTTTATCCATAATTTCTTTAGGATTAATTGGAGTATTTGGATATGCAAAACATAAAATCATTAAAAATAATTAATATATTTATCTTATTAATTAGCATCTTTTTTCTAAAAAAAATTGATGCAGCAGAATTACCCACTTTTGAAGTGGGTAATTCGCTTGTAAAAACTGGTGAAGAAATTGAAGTTCCAATTGCTATTAAAAATAATGTTGGTTTTAGTATAATAGGAATGAAAATAGATTTTGATGAAAACAGTTTAACATATATTGATGGAGAAATGCTTGGCTTTGAAAATTTTAGTATGAAAGACTTGGCTATAAATGATTCAAATATTATTTCTTTTTATGCAATTTCTTTTAACGAAGTATATACTAATAATCAAAACCTTTTATTATTAAAATTTAAAGTTAATGACAATGCCCTTGATAGTGATATTAATTTAGATGTTACTGATTATGCAACTAGTGATTTAGAAACTTTAGAATATCAAGTAATTAATGGAAGAATTACAATTACAAATCCTAAAGAAGTTCAGAATGATAATAGTGAAAATAATAGTAAAACAAATAAAGAAGATAATTCAAAAACAGTTACTGATAAAAAAATAGAAAAAGTAAAAGTTGGAAATAAGATTAATTATAATCTTGAAAATAATCATAAATTAGAATCTTCAAATAATGATATTGCAGTAATTAATGAAGATAATACTATTACTTTTAATAAGCCTGGAAAAGTAGAAATTGTTGAAACAAATGAATATGGTGAAATAGTTAATACAAAACAATATAATGTAGTTAAAAAAAGACCTATAATTATTTATATTATTATTGTTTTAATTTTATTAATATTTATCTTAATTATGAAAAATATTAAAGATAAGAAGTCTAAAAAAAGCAAAAATTTACATTAAAAAATGTAATTTTTTTTATTTATATTAATTTATATGTAAAAATATCATATTTTCTTTTGTTGCACGTAAATTAGCAAATATAATATATATTTTATTTATGTAAAGTAATATATAATTATCATTTATTTTAACTGCAAATTTGCAAAAAAACATTATAAAAAATGCAAAATTGCATTTATGATATTGACATTTAGATTAATTTAATATAAGATAGGCATTAATCAAAAGGGGGAAATTATTATGTTTCATACACCAAAAATGAATTTAGATTTAATTAGAACTTTTGTTATAGTTGGACAATCAAAAGATTTTGCTGATGCAGCTTCAAAATTGAAAATAGATCAGACTAATGTATCAAGACATATTAAATCGTTAGAAAATCTGATGGGAACAAAATTAATCAAGAAAAACTCTAAAAATTATATTGAATTAACTGAAGATGGAAAAACATTATTTGAAGGTTATGAAAAAGCATATAATTTACTGTTTATAACTGAAAAAACATTTAAACAGAGTAAAGATTTAAATAGTGGTAAAATATCAATAGGTATTGCAGAGGATATAGAAATTAGCATGCTAAATGATAAAATAGAATCTTTTAAGAAAGATTATCCAAATGGAGCATTTAAAATTATTAATTTATCGACTAAAGATTTATTTGAAAAATTATATCATTATAATGTTGATTTTGTTATTGATGAAAAAATTGATAATTATGGAAAAGCAAATGAAATTAGTATGCTTGATTTATACAAAGAAGAATATTGCTTAGCATATTTAAAAGATAAATTTAATATAAAAAATCTAAGCGATATAAAAGGTATACCATTGATTCTTCCAATAAATGCAAAAAAAGAGAGAAAATATTTTGAAGAATTATTATTAAAAAATAAAATAGAAAAGAAGTTATCAATTGAAACTGCAAGTTATGAATCAGGTTTAGATTATGCAAAAAGAGGATTGGGAGTTGCATTACTTCCTATCAGTTTAGCAAAAACTACAGACTTACAATTTTTAAATATTCCAATTTCAAAAGAAATAGCTATTGCATACATAGAAAAAAACTTATCTCCTTCATCTAAAGAATTTTTAAAAAAATTTTACTAAAATTATTGACATTTATAAATATTTGATTATAATTATAAGTAATTGGTACTCAGGAAACTTTAGAAGCCCTGAGTCAATTTTTTTTAGGAGTTAAAATGAAAGAGTACAAAAGCAACGAAGAACTATTAAATTATTTATTATCAAAAGGAGTAAAAGTTAAACATAAGAAAAAGGCTTTAGAACAATTTGAAAAGTATACATATTATTCTATAGTAAATACTTACAAAGAAGTATTTAAAGAGAATGATAGGTATATTGATGGAGTTACTTTTGAAGAAATTTTTGCATTGTATGAATTTGATAAAAATTTGAAAATTATTTTTTTAGAGTATTCTCTTGAAATAGAAATTGTTATTAAATCTTTAATTGCTAATACTATATCTGAAAAATATGGTGTAAAAGATTATTTAAAAGAACAGAATTTTGATGAATCTACAGATATAAATTCTATTAAAAAATTTTTATATAATATTGATGAAGAAATTCAAAAAAATTACGAAAAACATTCAGCAATAACTCATTATCAAAAACAATATGGATTTATACCTCCGTTTGTTTTGACAAAAATTTTGACTTTAGGCCAAATAAGCAGATATTATGGGCTATTAAAGCAAGAAGATAGACAAAAAATTAGTAAGTATTTTAAAATATCTGATAAAATACTAAAACAAATTCTTGTAAATGTTACTTTAGTTCGGAATTTTAGTGCTCATAATAATAGACTATATACAATGCATAGTAAATTTTATATAAGTTTTAATAAAATAGATAAATCATATAATGCTAGTGATAAATCAACAAATCTGTATATGATAATGAAATGTATGGAATTCTTGCTTGATGATAAAACAAAAAAGGAATTTAATAAACAAGTAAATAAAGAAATAAAAAAGCTAAGAAGAAAATTAAAATGTATTAGCATAAAAAAAATATTGAATATAATGGGTTTTCCTAATGAATAAAAAAAAATATTATGTATATAATACTAGTAATTGGTATTTAGGAAACTTTAGAAGCCCTAAGTCAATTATTCCTAACTCTTTTAAAGGGTTAGGTTTTTTGAACTGCAAAATTGCATTTTCGATTGTAAAATTGCATGGCTACATTTAGAAGTTTTTATGCTAAAATAATCATCACAAAAAGCGAGATGATTATATGTCAGTTATAGAAATGCACTCTAGTTGGTTAGCGATTAATTCAATAGTTGGTTGTCCAAATGGTTGTAAATATTGTTTGCTTCAAGCAACTAATGATAATAATTGTTTACCAAAAGAACTTGCAACACCTAAAGAATCAGTTAAACAATTACTTGAATATAAATATTATGATAAAGATATTCCTTTATGTTTGCTGCCTAATACAGATGTTTTTGTTAGTAAAAAAAATATAAAATATTTATTGGAACTACTTAATGAACTTGACAAAAATAATGTTAAAAATGATTTAATAATTATTACAAAATGCAAAATAACTGATGAAGTTATAGATAAAGTTAAATATTTAAAACAAAAAGGTCAAAATGTAATTTTTTATATAAGTTATTCTGGTTTAGGGAAAGAAATAGAACCTAGAATAAATGAAGAAGTTTTAAAAGATAATTTCAAAAAATTAAAAGAAAATAATATTGATGTTATTCACTATTATAGACCATTTTTACCACAAAACGCTGATCCAAAACAAATAACAGAAATTTTAGATTTTGTTAATCAATATACTGATATTTCAGTTACAACAGGATTAGCACTTATTGAAACATTTATTAATAAAATAAGTTGTTGGGAAGAAATTAAAAAGAATAAAGAAGAATGTTTAAAAGCTAACTGTGTTTGGCCTGAAAGTGCTTGGAATTATTTTAATAATAATTATTCTCATTCACAACAAGTTTTTCAAACTAATACTTGTGGTTTAAATGCCAAATTGAATAGACCATCAACACAATATTATGGAACAGAAGAATGTTTAAACTATAATCATTGTAGTGATGAGCAAAGAGAACGTTGTCGATTAGCACATCAAGAATTAAATGAAAAATTAATTATTTCTAAATGTTCTTTATTATTAGAAAAACTAGGTTTTGATACAAGTAAAGTAGAATATAATTTTGATGAATATGGAAGTTTAGAACTTAAAAATATAGATTTAAAAATAAGTGATGCTTCTTATTTATCCTATAAACTAGGAGTAAAAGTTTATATTACTACTAATAATATAGTTAAGGATACATATAACTCTACTTTAAATGGAGCTAAGCCACTTGTATTAAAGGTAGGTGGAAAAAAATGAAAGATATAATTAAATTTTTAGATACTTATTATGAAGATGCTTTAAAACTTGTAAGTGACTTTGATATAACTAAAAGTCAAAAATGGAATCCAAGAGATTATCTAAATGAATTATATGTTCAATTAGGTCATGTTTATAATGTTTTATTTTCTAATGATAATGTTAATGAAAATAAGAGAATAATAGATAATTTAGGAGATGAACTGTCAGATGTTTTGCTTCAATTGATTAATTTAGCTAGAGTGTTAAATGTTGATATGTATGGTATTAAAGAATATGAAGATTATAAATATGATGACATTAATGGTTTAACAATTCTTTTAGGCCAATTAACAGAAGCAGTAATGGAAATTTATGAATGTCGATTTAAAAAAAGTCGAGCAAATTTTAATACCAGTTATGATTTTGTTAAAGATAGATTATATAAATTGTTTATTATAACTTATCAAATATCAAAAAAATATAAATTAAATATGATTAAAGAATTTGGTGAAATGCTTAAAGATGCTAATGGCTTTTTAGATAGATTTAGAAAAGGCAATAATAATAAGATAGAATTTATTGATATTTTTGATAAAAATGGAAATCTTTTAGGTTATTGTGAAAAAGAACAAGCACATAAATTGGGATATTGGCATAAAGTATTTGGGTGTTTAATTTATAATAATAAAAGCAATAAAGTATTTTTACAACTTAAAAATCCTAACCATAATAAAGTTAATAAAAAGCCACTTTTTGAAATTACAGCAGGAGGACATTTATTATCTGGAGAAACACTAAAAAATGGAATAAGAGAGATAAAAGAAGAAACAGGTTTAGATATTGAATATAACAAATTAACATTTTTAGAAGAAAGAATGTGTAATAAAGTTGTTTCAAAAAATTATAAAATTAAAGAATTTCAATATTATTATATGGTTAATATGGATATTGATGTAACTGCCTTTAAAGATTTTGATAAAGAAGAAGTTATTGGGTTTATTGAAGTTGATATTAATAGTTTAATAAAATTGTTAAATAAAAAATTAAAAAGAATAAAAGTGAAAAGAGAAGATGGTTCTGTTATTAATGTAAGTTTAGAAGATTTAGATAAAGCATTTATTGATAATGGGTTATATTTATCATTGCTAACTAAATTGAATATAAAAAAGGGGGTAAAATTAATGAATAATAGAATTAAAAAACTATATAAATACACTAATAAGCAAAAGAAGAAAAATCCTAATATGTATTATTTTGATGATGGTAGTGTGTGTGAATCTAAAGATTATGAAAAAGATGGCATGAAATATTCGGTAATCAAAGTTAATACAGACCTTAATACATCTAATTATTTAGTTTATTTACTTGTAATTGCTAAAAATAAATCTATTCCTCAATTGTTATTAAAGAGTTTTAAAACAGATAGAGGAACAGAAAAATATTTTAATGAACTATGTTCTTTAATAGAAAAAAATACTAATCAAGATATTATTGAAAAGTGTTATGATAAAGCAATTGGAAATACTAAAAACTCTTTAAAATTTAAGAATAGATTATTTGGTTAAATAAAGTATCAGATTAAGTATAAGAGTAAGTATCAGTTTTAGTATCAGATTTTTGATAGTATAAATATAAGAAATATATGATATACTTGGTTAAATAGGACAAATTATGAAAAAGTCCTATTTTTTTACTCTACCAACTGCAAAATTGCAATTTAAAATGCAAAATTGCAGTTATGCCCCTTGACATTTTTGCAAAAAGTTGTAAGATAAACAACAATTATTTATAATTTATTTGTAAATATGTTGGGGGTTCTAGTGATTAAGCAGAAGAAATTAAATTTACAAGAGAAATTACTAGAACTCAAGTAGTTTCTCTTTTTAATTTATAAGGGGGTGAAAATTGCTAATGCGTGTAGAGTTTAAGAAAAAGTATCTTGATGAATATAATCTTAAAACAATAGTAAGAGCAGTTTATAATTTGTTTGATGATTATTACTACAAGGAAGCAGTAGCACAGGAATATTTAGAATCAATGGGAAAAAATAGATTTTCTAATGATAAAGAATATTCAAAGAATCAAAGAAAAGTTGATTCAACATATAAAACAGTAGAAAAAAGAGAGAAAGTAGTAAATTATCTCAAAGAATTTGATAGGAAGTTAGAACACTTATTAACAAGTTTAACTGATGATGAGATGACAATTTATAAGCATAGTATCTTAGCTAGAGAACAAGATAAAGTTGTTCGAGATAGAATCTGTAAGACAGATAAAACATATTACTTAATAAAGAAAAGTTGTTATGTTAAATTTGCTTTAAGATTTAGCTTAGTAGATGGATTTACAAAAGATGTATTTGAGACAATTAATCTTTATGATTAGTTGTTTTTTAAATTGTCTAAAAAAATTTAAAATTTTTATTGAGCAAAATTTTAAAATACTACTTTTTATTAAAGTTTATTTTTTAATCTATACCGTATAAAATAAGGAAATTATAGAAAAATTACACAACTAAATTTAAAATAAAAATTGCGATAAAATTTGCTACTGACAAAGCAATATCAAGCTGTTAAAATGTAGTAAAATGGGATAAGTTTAAAGAAATGAGCTGTCTCATTTTTATTTTCACTATTTTTAGGACAAAGTTTTTTGTTCTTTTTTTGTACTTCAAAAGGAGATGGTTTTATGCCGAAGATTAAAGAACCAAAGTTATATGCTAAGGAAGTTTTAGATGAATATGACTATCCACATTTAAGGACAGTTGTATTAGATTACTTTTCAAAGTATAGGGCATATAGTATAAAAGTAGAAGAAATATGTGATTCGTATAATTCGTCATTATCAAATGATACAATGGGAGTTTTTTCTTCTAATGTTAGTGATCCAACATCAAAAAGGGCTTTAAAGATTGTTGAATGTAAGGAATATCTTGATTCAATGAATAAGCAATTTAAGTCATTAAGATTAAGACTTACATCTGACGAGAAAGTAATATTCAATTATTCAATATTATCAAGGCATACTGATGAAGAAATTGCAGAAAAACTATCTCTTGATAAAAGTAACATTTATATAAGAAAAAAAAGTTGTTATGTAAAAGTAGCAAAATATTTTCATATTGAAGTATTTAATTAAAGACAAAAATAGTGAAATGAAATAATTATATTTGGTTAGGAGGTGATGAAAGTGGCAGAGATGAAATTTTCGGTATCTGATGATTATAAAAAGGTAATTAATCAACGAGCAAGTAGTCTTAATATTTCAAATGCTGAATATTTTAGATTATTGGTTAATTTAGATATCTCATTAAATAGATATCAAATGTTAATTAAAAATGCTGATTATTTATACGAAAGAATTAACAGTTATCAACAAGCACTGGGTATGTATTCAACACCAATAGTAGATGTAGTAACGCATTTTTAAAAATAAATGCTGACAAGCATTTTAAATAGGTGTATAATAATAGTACCAATAAAAGAGAAGAAACTTGTTCTTCTTAAAAGCTAACTTTTAATGTACTAGCAAATGGACTAGTATAAACTATTTATAAAAATTTAAAATGAGCAAAAGGTCATGATTAAATTAAACAAGATTTTAAATGCAAAAACTATTTTAAGAAATGAAAGGATTGGAAGTATATGAAAAAATTTAAAATTGATATGAAGAAAGGAAATCTAAAGTATTTTGTAATGGGAGTAGTTATCTTACTAATTGTTGTAGCAGTAAGTTTTGGTATTTATCGGTCATTTGTAAAAGATGAAAGTGTTGAGGAAATTAATAATAATTATCTTCCTGTAAATGAAGAACAACAAGAAGATGAAATAAAAGAAGATTCACAATCAAATGAAACGCAAGAAACCGAAAAAAAAGAAACCATAGATAATAAGCAAACTACAACTAATTCTAATGAAAATAGTCAAAGTAGTAATCAAACTTCAAATACAACAAATAGTCAAAATCAAACTTCAACACCAAAAACAAATACTAATTCATCATCAAGTTCAACCACTTCTACTAATACTCAAAAAAGTGAAGAAAAGAAAGAAGAAGTTAAAGAAAGTAAACCTGTTACTAAAGAAGAACCAAAAGTTGTTGAATCAAAAGAAAAAACTGAAACACCTACACCAACTGTTCCAAAAGCAAAAGTTACTTGTAGTGATGCAAATTCTAAATGGAAAGCATTTAAAAACGAATATCAAGTAAGTCATAAAGCAAAGATAACATTAAATAGAGCAGATGGGGTTAATTACGGCACTAAAGCAAGTCACTATGGTTATGGTTATTTAATTGATACAATTGCGAGAAATTATTCAGATGATGAATGTACGGTAGAATACTGGACAACAACCATTTTTGTTCCAACGACAACTTGTGGCGAAAATGACGACATTCACATAAAAGAATTTATCTTGCCATATACGGAAAATTTTATTTCAATTTTTGATTATTTGAATAATCTTGGATATGATTGTCACGATCGAAGTTTATAAAATTAAATTGAAGGGGGAAAAGAAATGAAATTAAAGAAAAATAAATTTTTAAAACATGGACTTTTTTTAACAATGTTAATTGGACTTATGGTAAGTCCTTTTTCTTTTGGTAAAAAAAGTGTTAATGCTCAAACATATACAGACACAATTACCGAACATGGACAAGACACGGAAGATTATGTCTTTTATCGGCATTTAACAACACCATCACTAGCAAAATCACATTTAATTACAGTAATTAAAAGGGATAGTGATGGACATTTTGTATATTGTATTCAACCAGGTAGTCAAATTATCTCTGGAGTGCAGTATACTGGCTATACTAGTGATTATGCTGTAATTACTAGTATGACACCAGAACAATGGAAGCGAGTTCAATTACTTGCTTACTATGGTTATATGTATAAAGATAATGAAGTAGACCATACTTCTTTAAAGTGGTATTCAATTACTCAATTTATGATATGGAACAGTGTCCCAAGAGAATATGAAATATATTTTTCATCTGATTTAGGAAATCACAGAATTGAAAAATATACAAATGAAATTGCAGAAATGGAAAGACTATTAGCAAAACACTCCATGGCAGTAAGTTTTAATGGAAAAACTGTTAATTTAGCAAAAGGTGAAACAAAAACTTTAACCGATTCTAATGGAGTTTTAAAAGAATATACAGTTGAATCAACTGATAATGTAGATGCGAAAATTTCTGGAAATACCTTAACATTGACAGCTAAAAATGATGGTGCATATAAAGTTGAATTATCAAGAAAAGATAAAAAATATAATACACCACCAATTGCTTATATAAGTTCAGAAAGCCAAAATGTTGTTATGGTTGGAAGTTTTGATCCAATTTTAAATACAGTAAAAGGAACTACTAAATCTGGTTCTATAAACTTAAAAAAATATGATTCAATAACTAAATCATGCAAATCTCCAGAAGGGGCTAGTTTAAATGGAACAACTTTTAAATTATATAAAGAAGATAACACATTTATTCAAGATTTAGTAGTTGATTCAAGTTGTAATGCTAATGCTTTAAATTTAGGAATAGGAAGATATTATTTAAAAGAATCAAAAGCAGGAAAATATTATGAAGTAGATAGTGAAAAGCATTATTTTAATATAACAGCTGATTCATTAAATGCTAGTCTTACTCTTTATAATACTCCAATGTTAGGACAAGTAAGTATTAAAAAATTTGATTCTAAAACCAATAGTTGTAATTCACAAGGTTCAGCAACCTTAGTTGGAGCAGTTTATGGTATTTACAAATTAGATGGAACACTAGTAAGTAAATTAACAATTGGAAATAATTGTACTTCAACAAGTGAAAAAAACTTGCCTATTGCAAAATATTATATTAAAGAAATTACAGCTCCAAAAGGATATAAGTTAGACGAAACAACGCATCCATTTGAAATTAGTGAACAAAATTATAAAGCAACAGTAAACTTAACTTTAACTGATGAAGTTTATACATCAAATTTAGTAATTAATAAAACATATTTAACCGAAAATGGAGTTAAAGCTGAAGTAGGAGCTAAATTCGACATTATCTCAAAAACAACAAATAAAGTAGTAGCAACTATTACAATTGGTGATTCTGCAACAGGTGAAGTAAAATTACCATTCGATAACTATATCATTCGTCAAACTAAAGGAATGAGTGGTTATAAAAAATCTGATGATATTGATTTTACGGTTAATGAAAAATCAAAAGATAAAGAATATATTACTTTAATGAATGAACCTTATGTTGCTAGAGTAAAAGTAAAGAAAGTTGATACAGATGGAAATGCAATACCTATGAGTGGCATTAAATTTAAAATTTTTGATATTACAAATAATAAATATGTATGTCAAACAATTGCTTATCCTAATCAAATGACTATCTGTGAATTTGAAACTAATGAAAATGGTGAATTTATAACACCTAAAGAATTATATCCTGGAAAATATCGATTAGAAGAAGTAGACCAACTTATAGATGGCTATTTATGGAATAGTGAGGGTATTGAATTTACAATAGATGAACATTCTAAAATAATTAAAGATAAAGACTTAGGAGAAATTTTAAGTTTAACTTTTGAAAATCAAGAAGTTAAAGGAAAATTAGAAATTCAAAAAATTGGTGAAAAAGTTGTAATTAAAGATGGCAACTTTACCTATGTTGAAGCACCACTTCCAAATATTACATTTGGTTTATATGATGAAAGTGGAAATTTAATTGGTAAATATAAAACTGATGAAAATGGATATTTAAAAGTAGAAAATTTAAAACTTGGGAAATACTCTTTAAAAGAACTTGAAACAGTAGATGGCTATATTTTAGATGAAAATGTATATGAATTTGAACTTAAATATCAAGATCAATATACACCAATCGTTACAAAGTCATACATATTAAGTAATTATCTAAAAAAATCTAATTTAGAATTTACTAAAAGTGATTTAGCTACAAGTGATGGAATAAAAGATACTAAGATAGAAATTTATCATTTAAAAGATGATGGTGAATCTGAATTAATTTTTACAGGTTTAACTGATGAAAACGGTAAGATAACTATTACTGATTTATTTGTAGGAAAATTCTATATTCTTGAAAGTGAAGCAGCAACAGGATACCTATTAAGTGATGAAAAAGTTTATTTTGAAATTAAAGAAAATGGTGAAATTGTTAAAGCTGAAATGAAAAACCAAAAAATTACTGGAAGTTTAGAATTTTCTAAAGAAGATTTTTCCACAGATGAACCTATTCCAAATACGGAAATTGAAATTTATGATGCTAATACAGATGAATTAATTTATACGGGTAAAACTAGCGAAGAAGGAAAAATTGTAATTAGTGAAATCCCATATGGAGATTATTATATTTTAGAAAAAAATGCACCAATTCCCTATGCATTAAATGCTGAAAAAATGTATTTTAGTATTAAAGAAGATGGTGAAGTTATAAAAGCTACTATGAAAGATAAAGTTATAACTAGCAAAGTAGGTCTTCACAAAGTAGATGAAAAGAACAAACCAATTGAAGGTGTAATAATAGGTGTTTATAAAACTGATGGAACATTATTAAATGCTTATGTTACTGACAAAAATGGTGATATTGAAGTAGAACTTGAATACGGTTCTTATTATTTTCAAGAAATTGCCACAATTGATGGTTATGTCTTGAGTGATGAAAAAGTATATTTTGATGTCTTAAATGATGGAGAAGTCATACAAAAAACTTTAGTAAATGAACTTGAAGAAATTGAAGTGCCAAATACTTTATCAAATTCATATTTAGATTTAGTGGCTATAGGAATGATTGGTTTAGGTGGAGTTTTATATATTACATCTAAACATAAAAAGAATAAAAAGGTTGAAATAAATAAAGAAAGTGAGGAAAAATAATGAATATATTTCAAGTAACAGGAAGATTAGTAAAAGATCCTGTATTAAATGAATTAGATAACGGTTCTAAAGTTGCAAATATAACTTTAGCAGTTGAAAGAAGATACAAAACAAAAGAAAACAAAAATATAGTTGATTTTGTCGATTATTCTTTATGGGGAAAATTAGCAGAAAATATTTGCAAAATTAGTAAACAAGGTTCAGTTATTCTGCTAACAGGTAATTTAGAAACTAAGAAAATTAAAGTAGGAGAAACAGAAGTGTCTGTATTAAATCCAGTAGTTGATAGTTACCAACATATTGCATCAAAGCATGCAACAATGGAAACTGAAACCGAAGTTGAAAATAAAACTGAAAAATCTAAGAAAAAAACTACTAAAAAATCAGAAGAAATGGAAAAATAGAAATGAATAAAAATAAGATATATAAATTAAAAGAACTTCTAAAAGAATTTAGTATGTATAACTTAGATTTCTCTTTTTATGGTAACAATGATAAGGGAGAATTAGAATTGTATTTGAAGACAGATGATGGAAAATTATCTGTCTTTAAATCTATTAAAAATCAAACAAAAGCAGATTATTTGAAATTAACAGAAGAAGAAGCTCAAGAAACTGAATTTAAATTTGATAGGGAGGTAAACGACATAGAATTAGATATTGTAGTAATTGTATATAAAACTAGTGATATAAATATTCCATCATCGAAGTATAGTCTAAACACATTAAATAAATTAGTAATTGAACAAGATAATGAAGAAAGAAAAACAACAGATGGCTTAGAAGATGGAATTGTATATGCAATTGTAGATCAAAACACAGGTTGTACTTTATACGATAATGTATACCTATTTAATAAAAATAATGGTGGTTTAATAAACGAATTAAAAAAAGAATATGAAAAAGAAGAAGATAAACTAATTAAAGATAATTTAAAACTAATTTTAGATTATTATGATAATTTAGAAAAAGAATTAAATTATACGTATTAAAAGGGGGAATTGTTGATGAAAAAAATAAAAGAAAAATTATTAATATTAATGGTAGGAGCATTTTCATTTTTAAATGTTTTACAAGTAAAAGCTATAAGTAAAATAGAAGGTGGAAATGTAACGATAGATAGTCTAGGAGCAATTATAAAAGACTTAGCAACAAAAGTGCAAATATTTGGAATAGTATTAGCTTTTGTGGCATTAGTAATTTTTGTGATTCAATTTATTATAGGTGATGATGAAACAAAACAAAGAAGAAAGAAAACAATACTATATACTTTAGGTGGTGTAGCATTGTTAATTTTAGTGCCTTCTATAATAAATTTTGTAATAGATATGTTAGGATAAATTATGCTCTTATTAAGTATAGGAAGTGATATAAAATTTGGCGTATTAGATATTTTAAGAGGAATTGGTATGGCAATTATCAATATCATATTTTCAACAATAGATACATTATATAATGTAGCAGAAAAAATAAATAGTTTAAATTTAATTCAAATGTTGGAGAATGTAGATAATTCACCATTCACTAAAATATTTAATGCCTTTTTTATATTATCATTTGTAGTATTGCTATTATTTGCAGTTTGGAAAATATCATTTAGAATATTAGATGCCGATACTAATGAACAACCTTTGTTTGAATTAGTAAAAGAAATAGTAAAATGTGGTTTTTTAATTTTTAGTATTTACTTAATTTTTAATACAAGCATTAATATAGGAATCAATTTATCATCTTCAATTTATAATAATTTTACAACAACAAATTCAACTATTGGAGATAAGATGAAAACATCATATTTAACATTAAATGAAGCATGTTATAAAGTTGATAAAGGCGATAATGTAGATAAAGAAAATGTCAAAAAATTAAAAGAAAAATTAGAAGGCTATGCAAATGTTTCTAGTGCTAAAACAATGGCAGATTTTGAAAATTTAATAAGAAACGATACTATTAATGCAACTCAAATATCAGATTCAGGTTCATTTTCATTTCGTTGTTCAATTTATAAACAAGGAATATGGAATGATAAAGAAGATTATGCTTTTAATTATAATTTTTTATTTGGAATTATAATAGGAACAGTATTTTTATTTAGTATAGGTTTTTCGGTTTTAATGTTAGGTAGAAGACAATTAGAATTAGCATTTTTAATGGTAATTTCACCATTAGTAATAGCAACTAGTGTGGGAAGAAAAGAACAACGTTCAGCATTGTATCAACAGTTAGCAAGTTTAATTTTGCAAGCTGGAGCAATGATGTTACTAATTGGTTTAACTTCCATAATGTTTAATGCGATTCAAAATAGTCCAGAAATAAATAATTTAGATTATTTTACAAAAGTTGTAGCTCAATCAGTTTTATATTTAGGTTGTGCCATGATGTTAATGACAGGTTGTACTTCACTTAATAGATTTATAGGTGAAAATGTATCAGCAAATAGTGGTAGAGATATGATGATGGCTATGAGAGGTTTAAAATCAGGAATAATAGGTGCAGGAGCTATAGGCTTAGGTGCAACAAAAGCAGCAAAAGATATAGGTGTTGGCACTATTAAAGCTGGTAAAGGAATAGGACAAGTAGCTAAAGGTGGAATAAAAACTGCCAAAGGAATGTACTATGGAGCTAGTAATTCATATTCACCATCATCACATCAAGGTATATCTAGAAGAATGGGAGAACAAGTTGGCAAAGGAATTAGTCAAATGATGAAAGGTGAAGAATTTCAAAAAAGTAGTAATCCTATTGCTAGGGCTTATGGAAGAATGCTTTCATCACATGGCGAAAGTAATATTAATGACCTTAAAAGCAAATGGGACTTTTCTAGTGATACATATAACCCAGATTATATTAAATCAGGAGTGAATCTTGCTAGAGCAGGAATTAATAATATTAAAGATGGTTTTGGAGGAGCATTTAATAGTATTAAAAATATTGGTAATCCAAATAGTATGCGATACAAAAAACGTCCAAAAATAAGTGAAATATTTAAGGAAAGCGAAAAGATATAGGAGGAATTATGTTTATAACTTTACAATCTATTAAAAGAAATTTAGGACTATTTAATTTAGAAGTTTCCGATATTATAATTGGAACAATTTTTGTAGTTTTGTTTATAATTACCTTTTTATTAAAATTTTATACTTTAGCTATAGTAATAATTGCAATAGGCATCTTATCTTTAGTGCCTGTAGATTTTAGTAAAGCAAACAGAATGTATCGTTTGTTTTTAATATTTATTAAATTTATGGTAAAGGATAAAGTTTATTATTTTTATAGAAATTAGGGGTGTTAAATGAAAGAAAAAAGAGATATTAAGAAAAAATTAAAAGAGGCTAAGAATGTGAAAATTGCTAAAGAAAAAAAATCAAATGTCTATTTATCTAGTAAAAGATTAAAAAGAAAATTGCAAAATTCACAAAGTATAACAAACATCAAAAATATAAATGATGATGGTATTATTGAATTAAAAACAAATCAACTTGCAATTTTTTATAAGGTAAATCCAATTGATTTATCATTAACTAATAGTAATGAACAAAATTTGTTTTTTTCAACTTTAGCAAAATTATTTAGATTATCATTTCCAATTAAAGCATATAAATTTGATGAAAAAATAAATCTAAATATTAATAAAGAAAATTATTTGCATTTAATAGAAAAAAATAAGGATAATCAAGCAAGAAAAGATTTATTAATAAATAATCATAATTTTATAGAACAAATAGAAAATGAAAATATGACATCAGCTAGTTCATATTATTTTTCAATTATAGCTAAGAATAAAGAAAGTTTAGAAAAAAACAAAGAAGAATTTGAATTAGCTTGTAGTGAAATTGTACCTAAGTTAGAAATTGAACAGATAAAAAACAAAAAAAATTTAGTAAAAATATTTGCTAATATGTATTTTGCTAATTGCAATTTAGACCAAATAATTTATTATGATTTTATTGATTTAGTTGCGCCAATAAAGATATCTGAACAAATGTCATTTTTAAAGTTTGATGATGAAGAAATTCAATTATTATCAATTAAAAATTATCCATTGTTTATAGAACATGGCTTTTTAGATAGAATAATTAATTTACCAAATGTTAAAGCATCTATAACAATAAATGAATCAATCGAGCAATATAAATTGATTAATATTTTAAATAGTAGCTTTAAAGCAGTGTTAGCAGATTATAATTCAAGTAAAAATTTAAGTGATGTAACTGAAATGCAATCTTTAATGAATAATTATAAAATGTTAATAGAACAGATATCATCAAATGATGAAAAAATAAAAGATGTAACCGTAATATTAGCAATTAGTGGTAATAAAAAAACAAGAGAGGATTTAGTTAAAGAAATAAAACGAAATGCTGAATTATATCAAATTAAGGTAGATATTCCAAGATTAAGACAAATGGAAGCATGGCAAAGTTATGATTTAACAGATAAATCATTTAAAGATTATAATATGTATTTACCAACTGTTACTCTAGCAAGTACTTTCTTTTTTACAGAAAATTATCATAATGATAGAACAGGGTGGTTAATTGGTGAAGATTCAGCTTATGGCTTACCAGTTTTTTTTGATCCATATTTTCTAAATAAAGAAAGAACAAGCCATAACATTGGGTTAATTGGAACATCAGGTTCAGGAAAAAGTTATTTGTTAAAATTAATGATAACTAATGAGTTTGCAAGAGGAACAAAATTATTTTTATTTGATATTGAAAATGAATTGCAAAAACTATGTGAAAGATGTGGTGGAGAATATATTGATTTATCTAGTAAATCATTGATTAATCCACTGCAAATACGTTATGTACTTACAGATGATGATGAAGAAACATCAATACTTGGTAAACATTTAGGTTTTTTAGAAAACTTTTTCATAACAGCATTTGAAAATATTTCTGAAAAAGAATTAGTCGTTTTATTAGATGTTGTAGAAAAATTTTATAATAGTCGAGGTATAACTAAAAAAACGCCAATTGAAGTTTATGAAAAAATGAGTGCCAAAGACTATCCTATTTTTTCTGACTTGTATGCTTTTTTATTAGAAGAACAACGAAAAAGTGAAAATGAAGATATTGCTAAAATTTTAGTTAATATTGAGATTCTTTTAAAACGAATGGTTATTGGACAAGATAGTAATTTATTTAACGGTATAACAACAATTGATTTAAGTAATAATTTAGTAGTATTTAATTTGCAAGAATTATTATTTAATTCTAGTAGAAGATTAGTAAATACCCAAATGATAAATTTATTAACGTATTTGAGTAATGAAATTGTTGATAATAAAAAACGTAATACTAAGTTTAATGAAGATAATAAAATGCTAATAGTATTAGATGAATTTCATAATTATATTGATGAAGATAATCCAACACTTTTAAAATATTTCGATCAACTAAATAGACGAGCAAGAAAGTATAACTTAGGAATTGTAGTAGCAAGTCAACAACCAAGTGACTTTACTACTAGAAGTAATATTTTAAGACACGCATCAGCAATATTTAATAATTGCCAATACCAGATAACAGGAATGTTAAAAGACACAGATGTTGAATCAGTAGAAAAATTATATTCCAATACACCTTTAACAGAAACCCAAAAAGCATTTTTATCTAGTTGTAATCAAGGGCAATTTTTGTTAAATATTACAAATAAAAATCGTCTTAGAATAAATGTTTTTGCAACACCTTTACAACGATATTATATGGGTGAAACGGATGAATTGCCAATTAATAGTGAACAATGATTAAAAAAATTATTAAACTGAAATTAATTATAATTTCATTTATTGTGGCTTCATTGTTCACTTTTATATTTGTAGTTGTTGCAGCAGTTTGTGGATATAAAATTGGTGAATCTTATGTTGAAGAACAAGCAAATCAATTAAGGGCAAAAAGTAATGTAATTAATAATCAATTATATGCTGATAGATATAGAGAATTATTAAATAAATATTTACTTACTAAAGGCTATGTGTCTTTAGAAAGATTAGTTTTTTATTTGCAAAGAACAAATAATGTTTTAGATACTTCAACTTTAAGTTATGAAAAATGGGATAAGGCTTATTTAGATAATGTTAATGAAGAAGAAAAACAAATGATACCAATTAAAACCATTTGTAAAGATTTAAAAGAGAATACTAAGATTCCGACTTTTACATTAGAAAATGGTGTAAATGATAATGGTGTAGCAATTGATGTTATTAATTTGTGTAGCAAAGATGGAGTAGATATTACAGAAAGTAATGATTATGATGAAATGTATTATCCTTTACCATTTGCTTTTCCATTGAAAGTAGGATTTACTATCACATCAATTGTATTTGAACAAAGAAGTGTTGAACTTAGTGATTCTAATGTATTAACTGATTCTCATTCTGGTTGGGATATTGCTGTTCCAATAGGAACTAATTTATATAGTATTTGTGATGGGGTAATATCTAATATTACAAATACCCAAGCAAATGACTATCCATATAGTCAATCTGGAAATTCAACTGGTAATTATATGATGGTAAAGTGTGATAATGAATTAACTGCCATGTATTGGCATTTACAATATCATAGTCAGCCATTTAACCTAAAAGTAGGAAGCCAAGTAAAAAAAGGTGATTTAATTGGAAGAACTTCAACTACAGGTCAGTCAACAGGTCCACATCTACATTTAGGATTAAAAGATAAAGATGGGAATTTATTAGATGCAATGTCTTATATAGATTTTACGCAATATGAAAGAACCTAAAATGGGTTCTTTTTAAATGCAACAAAGGAGGTAGATTTAAATGAAATGGAAAAAAAATTTTGGAAAATGGTTAAAATTAGAAAGATTAACATGGGGAATGTCACGTAGAAGACTTTCAAAATTATCTCATGTTGATATGGAAACAATTGCAGATATTGAAAATGGAATAAATAAAGAACCAGATTTTGATGAAATGCTAAATATTTGTGATGTATTGGAATCTTCTGTTTATTTTTTCTTAGAGGAAGGTTGGGATAAAAATGATTAATGAATTTTTAGAAGATTTAAAAGGAAGTAATAAACTTACTAATCACGTTATTGATTATTATATGGATAGAGAATATGAATCATCTGATGAATTGTTAAAAAGTATGGAAGATTTACAACAATATGGTTGTATATCTGGTATGATTAATGAATTAATTTATTATGATGATACAACAAAATTTTTTGATAAATATAAAGAAGAAATTAATGAACTTTTAAGTAATTTAATAGATGGAACTGGTTTATCAATGCAAGAATTATTTGGCGACAAATTTGATAATGATGATCCATTAATAGTTGATTATAATAACAAAAATTTACTAGCATGGTTTGGTTTTGAAGAAACAGTAAATAATTTATATGAATGTATTAGAGAAAAATTAAAGAATAATAATTTAGATTATGAATATTAGGAGGTACTTTAATGATATATAGAGATAGAATTGAAAGAAATATAGATTACATAAAAAATAATGATGGAATATTTCATGAATTATATGTTGCAATAATGGTATATGATGTTATGAATATACCTTTAGAATTAGTAGATGATGAAAAACTAAATAGAATATCCGAAATTATTGATTTTGATAAAATGTATGATGAAAATTTTAAAAAGAAAATATTGGATATAGAAAAAGAAGTAGAACAAGAAAAAATTTTTAAAAGACATAATGGTTCTGAAATAAATTTGTGAGGTGGCTAATAATATGATTTATGTTTTTTTAGGAATAATTATAATTTTAATTATTCTATTTTTATTTTGTTGTTTAACAATTTCAAGTAAATATTCAGAGGAAGAAGAAAAATATGAAAGAGACAAAAGAAATATTAGATAGGACTTTTATTTTAAATTCAATAAAAAAATTAGGAAATAAATATGGGGTTCATGAAAGTTTTTCAGATGTTGTAATTGTTTGTGCATATTCATTAGCAAATCAAAGTGAAAAAATTGATAGACGTGAAAAGGAATTTATGAGAGTAGTTAATAAATATACCAAAGAAGAACAACAATTATTTCCAAAAATTTTAGCTGCTTTAGTATTGGAATATGATAAATATTATAAAGCAGATGAGCCTTTAGATATTCTTGGCGATATTTATTTAGAATTAAATTTATATAATAAATCAACTGCTCAATTTTTTACTCCAATGAATGTATGCAAACTTATGTCGAACCTAGTAATTGATAAAGAAATAATTAAAAAGAGTTTAAAGCAAAAAGGATATATTACTATTGCTGATCCAGCTTGTGGTAGTGGAAGAACATTATATGCTTCGTATAGTAAATTATTGGAAGATGGGGTAAATAAAGAAGATATATTAGTAGAAGCAGCAGATATTGATTTAGTTTGTAGTTGTATGACTTACATTCAACTGTCTATTATGGGTGCAAGTGCTATTGTATATCATCAAAATAGTTTAAGTAAAGAAACTTATGATACCTTTTATACACTTAATTATGTATTAAACACTAACTTACAAGAAAAAATGGTAAAAAATACGTCTAAAGGAGATGATTTTGAAGTATGAATTATTTATATAAAAATAAAGTTGAAGATGTTTACTTAGCAGATATAGGAAAAATATCTAAAATTATAGATGTTAATTCAAAATATAAAAATAAATTAATATATGAATCTGGAGGAACAGATAACGGATATTGTTATAAAGATTACAATAGTTTTAAAAATAAACCAGATGAAGTTTGCTATATTCCAGAGTGTAGTTTTGATTATGATACTTTATTTGTAGATTATGTAAATGAAAATAAAGATAAATTAATTGAAGAAGGAGGATTATCAACTGCTAATTCCATAAAGGAAGAAATAAGAAATTATTTAGAATATGAAGAATATTATTATAGATATCAAAAAAAAGATATTTTTTATACAATTAAAGCTAAAGATTTTGATGATGAATTAATTAACATTATTGCATCAGAAGTTTTTGAAGCAGTTGATTGGGAAGCTACACAAACATATATAAGTGATGTAGATTGGGAAGAAGAAATTAAAAGTTATTATGATGAAAAAATAAAAGGAGATGAGTTAGAAATATGAACTTTGATAAGATAATAAATGATATGCAATTGCTTCAAACAAAAGTTAAAGATTATGAGCAAAAATATAAATTTATTGAGGATACAATTAGTTCAATCAATAAAGATATAGCTAAATTTGAAAAGAAAAAAGATAATCTTACAGATGAAATTGATAAGCATATTTTAAGTATTAAAATATTGGCTATGAAAGATATAGTTAATAGATTTAATATGAATGACAAATAAGAGGGGGTATAGTATTGGAAATGGAAAAAGAATTTTTTGATTTTTTAAAAAGTGATAGAGTTATAGAAACATTTAATTATAATAATAATTCAAAAATAATGGTTAATAAAATTAAATGTAACGATAAAATAGATATATTATATTCATTAGATACCTATAATGGAACTTTTTTTGATTTGAAAACACCGTTTAAATATAGTGGTATTTATGATAAAGAAAATAATAAATTGTATGATATTGATTATTTTTTAAAAACACGTTTATTAGATTGGGATTACAATGATGATAGGTCAATAAGTTCATCTGAATTGCATAAAAAAATAAGCCAAGATATGAATGATAAAATTAATGAATTAATAGTTGATAATAAAAACGATATTTTTAATATTGAAGAAGTTGAAATAGCAGAAGAAATAAGCGAAAAAGATATTTTAAATGACTTTATGGAGGGAGAAACATCTGCCACATTAAAAGATTTTTATATAGAATATAGAAGTGAAAAACCACAAAATATAATTGATTATTTAACTGATAAAGAACCATTTTTAGAGGAAGAATCAAGAGATTTTATTATGAATAATATGACAAAAATTATAAAAGGTTTAGTTATTTCAAATGAAAAAAGAAAAGTACTAAAACAAATTGAAGAAGATAAAACGCACCCTTACCATAAAATAAAAGAAATAGTAGATTCTGTAATTAAAAATAGGTGTGTAACTGTTAATTTAACAATAAATAAATCTGGAATAGAACAAACTTTTAAATATGATGCAGAGATGCTTAAAAATAATTTTAATTCATCTTATTTATCAACTTATGGAATTGAAAAATTAGCTGAAAGAGATTTATTTGAAAAAACTTACGGTAGATGTGAAGTTATACATTATGAGGATATTGTTAAAATAACCTATGGTAAAAAAACTATTTATGAAGATTTAAATTTTAAAGAAAAAGAAAAGCAGGAAGAAATATGCAGTTTGTAGATAGAGATGATATAGATGCTTTTAAATCAATGCTTGCTGATTATTTAATAACTAAACACAATATTACAAATTTAAAAGATAACTTTACTTGTTTGAATCCTAATCATGAGGATAAACACCCTAGCATGAATTATTCAAGTAAGTATAATATTTGTCATTGTTTTGGTTGTGGAATAACATATGATATTTTTGATTTAATTGGACAAGATTATGGAGTAGATTCTTTTAAAGAAAAAATTCAAATTGCTCAAAGATTATATCCAAATATTTCAAATATTATATTTAAAAAAGCAGATGTAATAGAATCAGAAAATAAAATAGATTTTACAAACTATTTTAAAAAATGTCTTAATAAAATAAATGAAACAGATTATTTAAATAAGCGAAAAATAGATTTAAAATTACTAAAAAAATATAATATAGGGTATGATGATAAAAAAGAAATGGTTATTTTTCCAATTAATAAATATTGTTATTTTGCTAGAAGTGTTTCAGGAAATAGTAAGATGAAATCTAAAGGAAAAAGTTATTTGTGGAATGAAGAATTAATCAAAAATTCTGATAAAAAAACATTAATATATGTAACAGAAAGTATCATAGATTCTTTATCATTAGAAACAATAGATCCAAATGTTAATACCGTTGCGTTAAATGGTGTTACTAATTATGGAAGACTATTAGAAGTGGTTAAGGAAGAAAATTTTAAAGGAACTTTTATACTAGTTTTTGATAATGATAAAGCTGGTGAAATGTATCAAAATATTGTGAAAGATGAATTAAAAAAAATAAATATTAATTCATTTAAAGCAGATTTAATTTCTAATTTTAGTACGGAAGAAGTCAAAGATTTAAATGAAGCATTGATAAAAAATAAAGATATTTTGTTAGAAAAATATAATTATTTTAATGATAATTATAAAATGTTTGTAGAAAAAAATAATGAAAATGAGGTGGATTTAGAACTATGAATAATGAAAAAAATTTGAAAGAAAAAATAAGTGAAAAAGATAAAGCTAAGTTAAATTATAAACAAAAATTAGAACTTATTAAACAACATTATGGAGTAGAATTTGATGTAACATCTTTAAAAGATGGAAGTATAAATGATGTTAAATTTATGAATTTAAAATACAAAAATGAATTTAATAATTTAACAATTGTATACAACAATGTTTTAAAAAAATTTGATTATTTATTTTGTGAATATATTGATGTTAAGACAGTTAAAAATTTAAATCATAAAAAGGTAATTCCAATCTTAAATAAAGAATACAAATTAAAATTGATAATAGCTGAAATAAATCGAGCAAATGAAGAATACAGAAAAAAAATTAATGAAATTGAATCTAAATATCAAGCAACAATTGATAATAATGAAAAAGTGTTACAAATTAAAAAAAATGATGAAGAATAAGAGTTGGTAATACATTTTAAGCCTTAATTAAAAGGGAAAAATTAAAAAAGATAATACATTTAGCATATAATTATATGCGTTTTTGCAAGTGCAAAAACATTTTTACACCAAAAATTTTGAATAGAAGCCTTATAAAATAAGGGTTCTTTTCAAAATTGGTGTAATCATCATATCCTGTTGAAGTTTGAAAATAGCAAAAAACGGGTAGTTTTGGATAAAAAAGGAGGTAGTTAAGATGATAAAGATATTTGAAATAATATTTTTTTTAATGTCTATGAAAGCATTAATAATTCATAAAAATTCAGTTTTTGATTTCTTAATTATTTTGATTGTTTTAATAATTTTTTTTCTACTTGAAAAATTAATTGAATTAAAAATTGAAAGGGAACAACATAAAATATGAAAGCATATATTTTTATAAATGGTATGGTGATACCTAAAACTTTAAATAAAAAAAATGAAGCTGATTGGATAGATTTAGATGAACAATTTTCTTACGAATTATGTAACTATGGTATAAGTAAAAAATTTGAAAATTGTAAACAAGGTGCAATAGAAGATATTACTAAAACACCTCTTGGAAATTTAAATATTATTCCAAATAGTTACATAGGAATATTTGAAGTTGATTTAGATTTAGAAGAATATGATTCAATTGATGATAATAGTTTTCTTGCTGATTTTGATATTTTAGAAAAGGTAAATAAAAATAAAGATAAATTAATTTTTAGTGCTATGTATGATTCAAAGAAAAATTATGTAGAAAATTTTATCAATCAAAAAAATATGGAGTATTAATTATGAGCAGATATACTATTTATTTAAGTGAAGATTTAGAAAAAAAATTAAATGAATATATGAAACAAAATAAAATAAAAAAAAGAAGTGTAGCAATAAAAGAATGTTTATGCAAAATAATTCAAAAAGAAGATTATGATAGTTCAATTTATGAAATAAATGATAAATTGAATAGAATTTTATATCGAGAAAGTTTAAGTAGAAAATTGTTGGAACAGTTTTTTGCTAATATGGGATTTCAAGTTAATGAACCAACTGATAAAGATGAATTGTTAAAAGCATTTTATGAAAAAAATAATAATTTTAGGAGGTATGAATAAATGAGAGAAAAAGTTGTTAGAAGAAGTGTTACGATTCCAAAAAATTTAGATACAAAAGTTTCTGCACTAGCTGAAAAATATTCATATAAAGTTAAAAACGATTTGTATGTAGAGTTATTAGAATTAGGAGCAATTAAATTTGAAGAAGATATTTCATTAAAAAATACGGTTTTAAATTTTATGAATAGAGTTGATGCTGTATTAGAAAAATTAGAAGAACCTAAGTAATGTTAGATGATTCAAAAACTATATTTATTACGCATCCTTATTATGCAGTTAATAACCCAGATAATAATTTTAGAATTTATAAGAAAGGCAAAAATTCTGATAGATGGCATTATACACAATGTAAAAATAAAATTGAATACCAAAAAAAGATAAAGGAATATATCTTAGGTTTTTGGGAATATACAAGAGATGAAGAAAAAGCATATACAAATGTTAGTGATTATCTTGAAAAAGATAACTCATCAATGTTTGATTATTTTATGGGTGGAAAAAAAGATGAAAAGATTTTAATTGAAAAAAAGATGAAAAGAGAAGAAATGGCTATGACTAATAATGGTAATTTTTTAACGGATAATGATGCCAAAAACATGAGTAAACGTTGGAGCAAATATATTGATGATAGCAATATTGAATTAGCTGTTTTATCATTTAATCAAAAATATGTAGATAAAAATATTGATATTAAAGAACTACATAAGAAAATTACTACAGATGTTATGCCAAAATTTTTGAGTTATTGTGGTTATGAAAAACCAAAAGAAAATTTGGAGTGGATTGTCGCATTGCATAATGATAGAGATAATAATTATCATTTTCATATTGCATGGATTGAGAAAAATAAATGTTATAAAACCAAAAATAATAAATTAGAACACCGTAGGAAATTAATGTTAGAAGAAAAAGAGATTAATTTTATGAAAAGGCAAGCAGTTTTAACAATAGAAAGAAAAAAACTGTATACACCAGCAATTATTGAATTAGGAAAGAATTTAGATCAATTAAAGAGTTATTTTAACCCTAAAGATTGTAATTTTACTTTAAAAAATATAAAAGACTTAGAATTTGAAGAAAAAATAATTAAGTTAGGTTTTCTAATAAATGAGATTCGTTCTACTGATAAAAAATATATTAAATATAATTCTCTACCAAAAAATCAAATAGGTTATGATATTAGGAGTTTAACAAAGGAAATTAAAAAAGATATTTTTAAACAAAGTAAAATGAAACAATTAACAAAGGAAATAGAAAATGCAATCAATAAAATTAATGATATATTAATAGATATAGATAAAAGAAATAATATATCAAAAGTAGGGTTTGAAAATATTTTAGAAAATAAATTAATCAAGGAAAAGATTGAAGCAGAAGATAATTATATTTTAAATGCTATTGTGAATCATGCTTTATATAATTTTTCTTATTATCGAAAAAAACTTAATAAAGACAATTTTAAATTAGAAGATTTAATTGATGAGATGGCATATCAATTTTATAAAAAAGATTTTAAAGAATTAAGAAATAAAAAAATATATTATACAAAAAAGAAATTGTTGATAAGAACTTTTAAAGGAAAAAGATATAAGAGTAATATTGAATATGCACTTGATAGACTTGGTTATGAACAAGAACAAGCTGCTAAAAAATTCTATGATATGTTTAATGAAACAAATGAATATGAAATATAAAAAAGAAGTGTGACAATTTTAAAAAAAACACAAGATTATTTAAACAAAGAGAAAAGTGTGGCTTTTAGAGGTGAATCTCATTATGATGAAAATACGTACAGTACTTATATAATGATACGTAAAATAATGTTTAGATACTAACAGCAAAGATAATGAGAAAGTTAAAGTGTTAGAATAATTATTTGTTTTATAGAAATTATGTTACAATGTATATAGATAGGAGGTGTATGCAGATGAAAAAATCAGAAATGATTGAAGCAATTGCTAATTCAGCAAGCGTATCAAAAGCAGATGCTGAAAGAGTATTTAATGCAACTTTTGATTTATTTAAAGATGAATTATCAAAAGGAGAAAAAGTTTCAGTTGCTGGATTTGGTGTTTTTAAAACATCTAAAAGAGCTGCAAGAACTGGTCGTAACCCATCTACTGGTGAACCAATTAAAATTGCTGCTAGTACAAGCGTTAGTTTTAAAGCTGGTACTGCTTTAAAAGAAACTGTAAATAAATAGTAAGACTAATCGAAAAGATAGTCTTTTTTTCATGGACATGATATAATTTAGTTGTAAAATTAATGGTGGTATATATGAAGTATAGGGAAATGGAAAAATTATTTTATGCTAATAATGAATTAGAATTTAAATTACTTAACTTGATATATGTAATTAAAAGTACTGAAAGTGGAGTTGTTATATATCCAAAAATATATAGTAATAAAAAAAGCTATTATTTAGATTTTAATGATGCAATGAATAATTATGAAGTATATAAAGAACCACTTATTTCATATATGGATAGAATACATATAATTACAGACCAATAACGGTCTTTTTGTTTTATATAAAAGGGGGTTTTAAAATGAGTGTATTACAAGAATATGAAAAGATTAGAGAAAATATTGGACCTGAAAAATATGATGCAATTGATGAGTATTTAAAGGAAGTTTGCAAAGAAAATAACATTAATAAATATTTTAAAAAAATGAATAAAATAAATTTTTCTTTACCAAATTATAATAATGAAATAATTAAATTAAAGAATAAATATAATATAATTTTTTTAGATGATGTTTTGTATAAAAAAGAAGAATGGTTAAAATTTGAAATATGGTATAACGAAAATCATTTAAAAAGAAATATAGAAATATTAAATACTTGGGCTGTAGATGATGAAGAAATATATTGCAATGCAATTTTATATGAAAATAATAAACAAGTTGCTAATATTACTGCTAGTT
>CANQSO010000008.1 GCA_947626535.1 uncultured Bacilli bacterium
CTTCTATAAACCTTTGTATTATAAGGCTTTATTAATGTTTGGGTTTTCTCTTGGTTCATGGCACTTTCTCCCCCCCCTAAGTCAAGATATCAAAATAATTTTGGACCACATATGTATATTTATATTGTTCTGGATCTTTTATCATTTATTTCTTCTACTTATATCTAATGCATTACTTAAATTATAAAAACTAGTATTATTTCTGCTAAGTGGCGAATCTGTTATATACTTGTTTTCTACATGCTTTACTAAGTTTTGTATTTAATTGTAAATATATTTTGTTATTTATTTTTTTCATTTTGAGACATCTTTGCAATTTAAAACTTATGAATTTTCATCCATAAGTATAATTACAAGTTATATTATTTTAATATAAATTTTATCAGTTTGTTGGAGTTAAAGTAAGACGAGCTCCATCAATGTTTCTATGATCATTTTGGTCAAAACCCACGACAACATGATAAGAAAATTGACCTGCACCTACTTTATCACTTGAATATCCACCTCTAATAAATACAGGACTATTAATTTTTGTAAAATTTGCAAAATCGTTATACCAAACATTTCTAGTATTATAAAATGGTCCCATTTCTCCAGTTGCATCTCCTAGAATTCTATATTTATATGATGAATCATTACTAGATGGAGAATACTTATCTAAATACTTTGTATATAGTGGGTTATTTACAATTTCAGCTAAATTAGATACTTCTTCTTGACCTTGAATATATGTTGCAACATATTCCCAAGCACCACCACTCATATCATATACACCTGTTATATTTCCTGTTGTTGATGCAGTATATCCATTACTTGTATTCCAGCTGGTATTTTCTGTTGGACTTGATGCTGCATCTTTCTCTTTTGCAGCATATCCTGTTAAAAAATTACTATTATTATTTATTTTTACTTCATTTTTTATACCGTATTTTGAGTGAGAAAGGTATGCTACAGCTCCCCATTCCGTATTTTTTGTCATATGACTATCAAGATTTCTATTAAAATTATATTCACTCATAAAGTAATTATATATAGTTGAACCTCTCCAAGAACTTACATTTGGTTTTACTATTATATTATTCGGTTTTTCTTCATTTACGAGTGCATTTGCTGCTGTCCAAGTTGACGTATCTGTTATTGATGAATTTGGATCTGGATTTTGATTATATCCTGTTTCAAATTTTCCCATCCAAAAACCATTGCTTGGTATTGATAAAAATGCTGGATGGGTCATTAAGTCTCCTTCTTTACAATCTTTCGTGGCATCTGATGCTCTTGAAAGTCCACTTTCCATTGGTGTTTTACATTCTCCATCTTTTTCACTTGTATTTGCAGTTCCGAAAACTATCTCTATTTCTTTTACTTGACTTGGTGGCTGTGTTGTTTCTGATTTCTCATAATTTCCCATATTAAATATTCTATAACTATATTTTGGGATCCATACAAAGTATCCACGAATATCTTTTTCTTCTATTTTTTCTCCCACTTCATATGTTTTACTTGGGGTATTTACTAGTATTACGGCATTTGCCCACTTTTGATTTTCATAGTCATACCATTTTTCTTTTTCACTTGCTCTAGTTACAGTTCCATTCTCTTCATTGATTACAATCGGAATTAAATTACTTCCCAATACTGGATCTGCTCCATTTAATTCGCGGTCGATATATTTTTCATTAAAATATAATGTACACTTTGTTTTACTTTTGGTTAAGTTTTTTATTAATGGTGACCATTCATCATTATTCCATTCAATTGTTGCTCCATTATCACACTCGCCATCTATAAACACTAATCCTTCACTATTATCTTTTTTTGGCATTTCATTTAATTTTTCGTTTCCTTTATAAAAAGCAAAATAAACATCACTATTACCAAAGTAATCTACTTGGCCTTTCATTATTGGAAATTCTACTTCTTCTGTAAAGCTCGCAAATGTTTTATACAATAAAAATGAAATACTTATTAAGACTATTACTCCTAAGCTTATTAGTAATTTTTTTCTTTTATTTTTACTTTTATTTTCATACTTATCTAGCTTCATATAATCACCTATTCTATAGGTAATTATATAATAATACCCCTCCCCAATGTCAAGTTGTTAGAATAATTTTAAACCACATATTTACCTATTTTTAGAAAGCAAGGACAAGACGATAACTATAGAAGCTATATAAATGACCGTGCTCGTTATTGAAATTAAAAAGACCTGCACCAGTACCAAAGGTAAAATTACCACCACGCGCAATCCAAGGAAATCCTGAATGAGCAAAATAAGTATCATCGTTAAACCAACTACATAAATTCCTTGATAAAGTTAAAAATTTCATAGTATAAAATGGCCCCATTTCTTTCGTGGCATCTCCTAAATGTCCTCGATTATATGTTGTATCACTTGTACTATAATCATATTTATCATAATATCTTGTATCGGTTGGTAAATCTATTCCTTCGGTTATTTCAGTAATTTCATGATTTACTTCTACTCCACTGTCATTACATTGTGGACAAGTAAGCTTTCCTTTAAATCCTGAATTATACAAATTATGACGTCCTGATGCTAATTTGCCTGTGTGTCCATCTCCAGTTGAATTATCATCTATTCCACTCATCATATATTCCCAGGCCCCTCCACTCATATCATATACTCCAGTATAATTTCTTGTTGTGCTGGCAACAACACTTGCTTTATTAAAATAATTGGTATTATATGTTCCATCTGATCCTGGCACGCTTACACTTCCATATTCATTGCAGGCATCTGGATGAATGCTACAAAGTTCATTTGTTTTGGTATTGCCAATTGTGGGTTCTTGTCTAGCTGCATAACCGGTTAAATAATTGGAATTATTATTGATTCTGACACTTACATGACTTCCATATTTACTTTGACTTAAATAGGCTACGGCTCCCCATTCACTATTTTTCATCATATGACTGTTTAATGTTGACTCATAATATCTTCCTATTGTATATGCTTTAGATACTTGGATACTTCGCCAGGAATACACATTTGGCTTGATTACTACTTTATTTGTTGCTTCTATTGATGCATTTTCATCGACTGGATTTACCTCTGCTGCTAAAGTATTTTCGGCTCCATCATAACCCGTTTCAAATTTACCAACCCAGATTCCATTTGTATTGAAAGCAGTAAAAGCGGGATGCGTTAACCATTCGCCTTCTTTACTTCCAGTTTGTGGTTTAACATCTTTACTCTCAAATATAACATTAATTATTTGTTCTTTATTTATTTTAGTTGTTAACCCATTATAATTTCCTTCATCAAATATTTGATATCGATATCTTGGAATCCACACAAAATAACTTTCAATATCATTTTCAGATATTTCTACTCCTGTTCCTGGATCACTTTTGCCATCTCGTAAAATTACAGCATTTGCCCACTTTTGATTTTCATAATCATACCATTTTTCTTTTTCATCGGCTCTTGTAACATGACCATTTTCTTCACTGATTGTTATTGGTATTAACTTACTACTTAATACTGGATCGGTTCCATTTAGTTCGCGATCAATATATTTATCATTAAAATATAAAGTACATTTTGTTTTACTTTTAGTTAAGTTTTTAATTAATGGAGCCCATTCTTCTTTATTCCATTCGATACTTGCTCCATTATCACATTCACCATCTATAAATACTAATCCTTCACTATTATCTTTTGTTGGCATATCATTTATTTTTTCATTTCCTTTATAAAAGGCTATATCTAAATTATCTATTTCATTATCTTTTATTATTTTTTCATATTTAGTAAATGTTAATATATTTATAACACTTATTAATATTATAACTGTTGTACTCATTGCTATTATTTTTCCATTTTTAATCATCTATAATCACTCTATTCTATAGAATGATTATATAATAATACCCCCCCCCCTAAGTCAAGTTGTTGATATTATTTTAGACCACTTTTTATATTTTATTTTGATTTATATTTAGAATGCAAGGGCAAGGCGAAAACCCACAACATTTTCATTAATACCACGCGCAAGATCAAAGCTGAACAAACCAGCTCCAGTTCCATTTGTATTACAGCCACCGCGGATAAACCATGGTCTTTCTGAAATAATAAACCAAGCTTCAGTATTATACCAACTGCTTACATTTCTTGTAAGTGTTAAATATGTCATAGTTATAAATGGGCCAATCTCTTTCGTGGCATCCCCCAATTTTCCTCTATTAAATGTTATAACTTTTGTATCATAATCATATTTATCATAATATCTTTCATCAGTTGGTAAATCTATTCCTCCTGTTACTTTTGTAATTTCATGATTTATTTCTATTCCATCATCACTACATTCTGGACATGTTAATTTTCCATTAAAGCCAGAATTCCACACATTGTGTCGCCCTGATGATAATTTGCCGGTCTTTCCATCACCAGTACTATTGTCATCTAGTCCACCCATTACAAATTCCCAAGCTCCTCCACTCATATCAAAAATTCCCGTATAATTTCCTGTGGTACTTGCTATGACACTTTTTTTATTAAAGTAATTGGTATTATATTCACCATCTTCTCCTGGTTTTGCTACAACACCAAATTCATTACAGGCTTCTGGATTTGTACTACATGATTCACTTGTTCCAGTAAAGCCAATTGTTGGTTCATGGACTGCAGCATAACCAGTTAAATAATTAAAATTATTGTTTAATCTTACTCTTTGATGTGTTCCATACTCACTGTGTTGTAAGTAAGCTACGGCTCCCCATTCTATATTTTTTATAAGGTGACTATTTAAAGTTGTTTCGTAATTTCTTCCTACTGTATATGCTTTAGCTAACTGTATTTCTCGCCATGCATAAGTATTTGGTTTGATTATGACTTTGTTTGCAGCTTCAATTGCTGCTTTTTCATTAGCTGGATTTACTTCAGAATCTACAGCTCTTTCGGCTCCATCATAGCCAGTTTCAAATTTGCCGACCCAGATTCCATTCGTATTAAATGATGTAAAGGCTGGATGCGTTAACCACTGCCCAACATTTGTTCCGTTCTGAACTGGTTTGTCTTTACTTTCAAAGACAATATTAATAGTTTTTGCATTATTAATCTCGGTTGTTATGTCAGGATAATTTCCTTCATCAAATATTTCATATCGATATCGTGGAATCCATACAAAATAACTTTCGATATTTTTCTCATCTATTGGTTCGTTTGCTCCTGGATCTTCTACTCCATCTCTTAAGATTACGGCATTGGCCCATTTCTGTTCTCTATAACTATACCATTTCTCTGTTTCATCGGCTCTTGTGACTGTTCCATTTTCTTCATTGATTGTTATTGGTATTAATCCTCCATCTAATACTGGATCAGTTCCATTTAAAATACTTTCTGTATATGGCTTTTCGCCTATTTCACTTTCTACTATTATTTTTGACTTATACATTTTTCCCATTGTATCATCATTTATTGTTACATTTTCATCTAACCATATTCTTAGTTCATAGTCCTTTTCCTCACTTGGTTTTAATTTTCCACTTTTTAATTGTCTTCCTTCTTTGGTTCCTGTACTTTTTAATTCTTCATATTCTTTATAGGCATCTAATTTTGTTGCTACTCCTCTATCTCCTTTTTCACTTAATGCTATTTTTACATATTTACTTTCTAATGTTGTTTCACTTAACATTTCTAAATTAATTGTATAATCGGCATATTCTTCACAATTATTCTTTATTTTAAAACTAAATGGTACTTTCCCTAATCCTTCTTCATCACTTATTGGTATGGTATTATTTAAACTTACATTATTTAATTCTTCTTCCATTGTTACATTTAAGCATGATGTACTTAATATATTTTCTTCTTTTTGTTCACTTCTCATTATCCATAAGGCATAACTTACTCCTATTGTTATTATTAGAAGTATTATTATTACCATTATTACATACATATATTTTTTATTCTTTTTTTCCATTACTATCACTCTATTTCTAGAGTTATTATATAATAATACCCCCCCCCCTAAGTCAAGTTGTTAAAATTATTTTAAACCACATATTTATATTGTTTTGTTCTGGTAAACTTAAAGTAGACTCATGAGATACCCTATAGACAATTTTTTGTTTCATTTATTATTACATATAAAAAACTTACAAGATAATAAGATTTATCATTGTAAGTTTTCTACTTCTTCTTTACTTAAGCCAGTTAATTCCACAACATCTTTAATATCATTACCACGAGTTAGCATTTTCTTGGCAATTTCAATGCTTTTTTCTTTCGCACCAACAGTTTTGCCTTCATTGATGCCTTCAAGTTTTCCTTCAAGCTGACCTTCATATTTCATTGTATTCATTTGAAATTTGATGTCATCTTCTCTACTTAAAAAGCTTACAAATTCTTTGTCTTGATTTAGCTTCTTAATCTTATTTTTTAACTTCTTCACAAAAGCATCATCTTCCTTTTCTATTTCTAACTCTTCTTCTTTGATGTCAAACTTACTTAAGTAATAATATAATTGTTTTTCTCTTTCGTCATTTGTATTGTAACATTTTTTAGTGATTTTATCCATATTGTATTCAATAAAATGAATGTTATTTACATACTTAATATGATTATCAGTTTGAAGACTATAATTTAATACACAATCTAATTTACTTGCATTTGTTAATTCATATGAATAATCGATATGGTAAAATTCGCTTGCAATATTATACTTTTGGCCTACTTCCGTGTCTTTGCTATATAAAGTACTAAAAAAATTTAAATTTCTTAAATGAATCCAGTTTTTAGTTTCACTGTTGAGTTCTATATGCACAAGCTTGCCATTTATATGAGCAACAAAGTCACATGTTTTAGCTCTTTCAATAACATTTCTTTTTAAGAGTTCTGGATTATCAAACCTTATATCTTTTACTTCAGTATTAAAAGTTAAATTAAGTAGAGTTTCTAATAGAAAAGTATCTGCTGGATCAGCAAAGATTGCTTTAAACACCTTATCATTCCTTGCATTATAAAATTTTTCCAAGATGATTTCCTCCTTTCTAAGCTTGCTATTATATACTATAGAAAGCGAGAACTTTGTCGAATTACTAAATAATTACCATTATCATAGACCACTTTTTATTAAAAAGTTCTTCTAGGTTTTATAAAACTATTTTGTTGCTATTCCACCTACATCTGTTGGAGTATTGTCGCTTATTGTACCTCCTGTTTTATTGTAATTTTTAACATTGTTATATGCATATATTCCTCCAGTACCTTGATCATTTGTAGATTTATTATTTATGATACTTCCTCCTGTCATATTAAAATCTTGAAAATTTGTCATATAAATTCCACCACCATTATTAGTCACTGTATTATTAGATATTTCTCCACTTTTAAAATTAACTACATTATTTGTAAAAGTTGATTTCGATGCATCAATTGCAATTGCACCACCATCAATAGAGGAATTACCACTGAATATTGTATTTGATATATTTAAAATATTATTTGAGGCATCAAAATAAAATCTTAATCCTCCTCCACAATAATATGCTTGATTGTTGATAATTTTACCACCAGTTAAATTATAAACATTATTATCACTTGAAGCAGATAATATTATTCCTCCTCCTGTATTATTCTTAGCAACGTTATTACTTATAGTTCCACCACTTAATTCAAATTTAAGTGGTTTTCTGTTTTCTATATCTATTCCTCCACTCCATTTATCTGATGTATTTCCTATAAAATTAGTTCCTTTTAATTCTATTGTTGCTGCCCCAGATGCTGGATTATACTTTATTCCCCCACCTCTTTCAGTACTGGTATTATTAGAAACATCTCCACCATTAAAGATATAAATGGTTCCATCATAATTATTTGAATTAAGATGCATTCCTCCTCCATAATAAGATGCGTTATTATTTGAAACAGAACCACCATTCATAGTAAAATTAACTTTATTAGTTATTTCCATTCCAGCACCGTACATTGATTTATTTTCAATTATTTGACCGCCATTTATTTCTACATTACCTGTGATTAAAGTAAATCCTCCACCGTCTCGGCTAGATTGGTTGTTCTTAATAATTCCACCATTTATAACTATTGAAGAATTTTGAAGATATAATCCTCCTCCTTTACCATTATCTCCATTATTATTAATTCCATTTTCTATTATTGTCCCTTCATTGATTGTTATTGATGAATCTATAACATTTATTAAAGATTTTGTTGCTTCTATTTCTAAACCATTAATAGTAATATTTGCTAATGTTACTTTATTATTATTTGATATTTCTATTATTGGTTTAGTAGTTAAACTATTTCCTCTTTTTATTTCATGGGTTCCTTCACTTGTTATTGTTATTTCTTTTCCTTCACTATTAAATATTATTCCTTCATTTTCAGTTACATCATTTAATAAGACAATTGTTCCTTTATTTTCAATTTTTTCATATGCTTCTTTAATTGTTTTTAATGGTGTTTCTTTATTTCCATTTCCTCCATCACTTGCACTTGTAGAAACATAATATTTCATTTTATCAAAATATAAACTACATTTGGTTTTACTTTTACTTAAGTTTTTTACCATTGGTCCCCATGCTTCTTCATTCCATACAATACTTGCTTCATTATCACATTCGCCTTTTACAAAAGATAATCCTTCATTATTATCTTTTGTTGGCATCGTATCTATTAGTTCATTTCCTTTATAGAAAACAAAATAAACATCACTATTACCAAAATAATCTACTTTACCATTCATTATTGAAAATTCTACACTCTCAGTAAAACTTGCAAAGGTTTTATATAATAGCAATGATACACTTATTAAGACACTTACACTTATACTTATTAGTATTATTTTTCTTTTTTTCTTACTTTTATCAATATATTTTTCTAAGCGCATAAAATCAACCCTATCTTTACTTATTATGAATTACTAATAGTTTTATTATATTCTCTATTCTAATGTAGAATGTCAAGATAGAGTTTTCAATGCTAATATCTTTTTAAGGAAGGGTATTCATGAATGAAAATAAGATTATTTTTAAGTTAAAAAATATTATGGATGAAAAAAAGATGAGTAAAAATCATCTTTGTAAATTAACGGGTTTAAGATTTGAAACTGTCCAAGGATATTATAAAGGAAATATTTCGAGAGTTGATTTATATGTTTTATCTTTATTATGTAAAACTCTTGATTGTCGTGTTGAAGATTTAATTGAATATCAAAACTTGGAAAAAGAAAAACAAGTTTAATAGTTATTTTCTTAATCTTAATGAATTTATGACGACAGTTACTGATGGTCATAACTAGACTGGCAAGCATTGGATTTAATATTAATCCAAATGGTTTTATATTCATATTGCAAGAGGAAACAGTCGCGAGACGAGTTCTAGAATTAATGCTTATACCAATATCTACAGTACTATCATTATAAGCTATTAAAACAGTAGCCATAACTAAATTAGTAGAAGCCTAAATAACTCTTTACTATTTTTTAAATGTTTTTCAACATGATTAGAACATGCACTACAAGTCATGCCCACAATTTAAAATTATTTTATTCATTTTCATTAACTTCCACTAATAATTAATTTAATTACTTCAATAAATCTTTTTTTCATATTAGTAGGAACATTTTTAATTTCTTTAAAAAAGTTAACAATGGAGATTGGTTTTATTTCTCTAAATTGCATAACATTTTTAATTCCTAAATGTTCACATATTAAAGCTAAGGTTTCAACAAATTTAATTTTTTCTTCTTCATTCATTTCATCTAAATATTTTTTTAAATTTTTTTCTAAATTACTACTTTTTTTAGAAAGTTTTCCTTCTAGAAATTTACCACCAAAACAACACCAACTATCACCATAATGTTGTAGTAAGCCTAAATTATGAGATTTTACCACTTCATAATTTTCATGTCCTAACATCATGCCAAAAATACTTTGTTCAGGTACATACATTTTTAATTTAGGTTGCATTTCTTTCCATAAAGGACTTTTTAACACATCAGCTAAGAATCCTGGGCCATCATAGTTATAAACATTAATTACTCTTTTTTTGATATTAGTATTTGCCTGCATGTAAGCATACATGGCTAAGTTACCACCTTTTGAGTGACCCCCAACATATATATTGCGATCTAAAAAATTAATTGTTTCGTTTAAATAATTTTTAGCTTTTATTTGGGAAATTGTTGGATATTTATAGATTAATTCAAAATCTTCTTCCCAACCTATAATGTTACTATCGGTTCCTTCAAAAGCAACATAACAAAGGTTAGATGGAAATCTCAATGTTAAAGCTCCAAATTGGGTTTCTTTATTTATTTCTTCTAAATAATAGTAAACTTTAGCTTCATTAAATCTTTGACTATCTTTTAAAGCTTTAATTAAATTATAAGTACTAGGAAATAAATAATCTTCTTTTTTAAAATCTTTTTCAGAATATTTATTTAAATAGATTTCACATATTTCTTTAATGGTTTTAAAACCTTTTTTATTACTTGGAACAATATTAGTTAATTTAGCATAAGTAAGTAAAGTTATAATTAAACTATCAACTTCATTAAAGGCTAATTCTTTAAAAGTTGAATTACCATAATATTTTAAATAATCATATATATCTTTCATATAGACCTCCATTGTGTTTTTTATTTCTTTTTGTTATAATAACACATATGAAGGTAGGATGAAAAGAATGAATAGAAGAATGAAAGAAAAATATTTAAAAATTTTTATACCTTTACTTGTTGGTTTAATCTTTATTTTATTAATTTGGGTTGGTTATAAATTAATTTTTGGTCGTAAACTTTCATTCTTAGAAACTATTGATAAATCAGTATATGCAGATATTAATTATGACGCAATTTATGGTATTCATTTAAATTTTAAAGGTTCAATTATTCTACCAGATAATTATCATGATATGAAACTTGTTTTAGCTAATGGTAAAGATGAAATTGAAGTTCCGATTGAAATTAAGGAAAAAGATGGTAAAAAAGAATTTGTTACTAGTAATTTAATTAATAAGGGTCTTAATTTAGAATTTCTGCCAACGGGAACTTATTATTTATTAATTAAAGCTACAACGAATGAAAAAAACAAAGATGTTGATAAGTATTTTTCGGTTACTAATAAAACCGATTATGATAATTTAGAATATTATACTTTAACAAAGAATGGTAAAAATAATAAGATTGATATTGAATGGAATACTTTTGAAGAATGTCCTACTCTAAGATTTACAGTTAAAGAAACAAATTTACCAGATGATGTTTATGATATTACGATTGATCCTGGTCATGGGGGAATTGATACGGGTGCGATTGGCTATTTAGATGGCAAGGAATATCATGAATCAAATTTAAATTTAACAGTTAGTTTAGCTCTTAAAAAGATCTTAGAAGAAAGAGGTTATAAAGTCGCGATAACAAGAAATATTGATGAAAATATTGAAATATATGAAAAAGGGGGAAGTGCAGTTTTAGCAAACGAAACAAAATCAAAATTTAACTTTGCTCTTCATCATAATTCTTTTGATTATCAAGCAGAAGAATTAAATGGTTTAGAAATTTATGTTGCTAGTGATATTGATTTTGATTTTGCTAATATATTAATTGAAAATATTATTAAAGAAACTGGTACGCAGATATCACCTAAAGAAATATATCAAACGGTTCCTGGTATTTATCAAAGATATTTTTCCGAAGATGATATATTAGAAGATGAAGTTCAACCAAGTAATAAAACAACATCAATGATTTATTATTATAATATTCGTGAATTAGGCGGGATAAGTACTCATTCAACAAATGATGGAAGATATAAAAATATTAATGGCTATCCTGCTAATCCTTATAATAAAGCCAATGTTACAACTGAACCTTATCTTTTAGAATTAGGTTATGTTAATAATGAAGAAAACTTAAGATTAATTGTTGGTAATGAAAAAAAATATGCTTTAGGAATTGCCAATGCTATAGAAAAATACTTAGAAACGAACTTCTAAGTATTTTTTATTTTACTAATAATAGTTTTAAATATCTTTATTAATTCTTGATATTCATTATCTACTACAGGACATATACTATCATTAATAATTTTACCTACAAAAATGTTTTCATGATTATTAAGATCAGTTAAATAAAATAAATATTCATATTCATTATATTTAATTCTAACTAAAGGATATATTTCTTTTAATTCATCTTCAATACTTACAATTATCTTTTCATTGTCCATACTAATTTATCTCCTTCTAAAATTTCTTCTACTTCCTTTTGGGCAATTAAATCTTTAGTTTTATAATGTTTCTCTCCATCCCAATCTTTAATATAATTTAAAATATCTTCTTGACTTATAGATTCATTATTTTTTAATAAATTATCTTGATATATTTTATAGAATACACTACTTTCTTTAAATAAACAAATATCTGTCCAATCTACTCCAATAATTACTTCATTAGTTAAAAGATTTTTCATTAAGTATAAATCATTAGTTATAAATACACTTCCATCTTTTAATTTTTTAATATATAAATTATTTAATTTAATTTCTTCATCATCAATAATAATATTTTCATTTTCATATATTTTAGTAAATTCTTCATCTATTTCTTCATCAGAAATATTACTTAATTGTTCTTCATATAAGGCTTCATATTTTTCGGTATAACATATATCTTCTTCACTAACATCAACATCAGCTTTTACATAATTAAATAATAAACTAGATATTAAAATACTATTAGTAAGCATCATAGTAGATCCTTTTATTATTTCTTTTATTTTCATTTTTTCAGTATTTATTATTTTCATAACCTACTCCTTTATTTACCACTTAATAAATCTTTCATATAATCATATAAATTATTATATTTGCCATAATCTATTTTTATTTGAGTTAATCTTTCAGGATATACATAATAATTATCTACACATCTTGCAAACCATTCATTAGGTTTATTACCTTTCATTGAAATAGACATTAACTTACTATATTCTTCTTTATAAATTTGCGAGTAAATATCTTGCCACTCTTCAGTTTTAGATATTCTACCTTTTGTTGAATCATAAGCATGACCTAATTCATGAATTAAAATTTTTTGAGCTACTTGACGATTATCTTGATCATCATAAACTATAGTATTACCATTGATAACTATTCCTTTACCATTTACTGTCATACCACCATAGCCACCATTTTTTTGATATATTATTTGAATTTCTTTATCTAATCCTGAATTTTTTATAGTTTCATAAAAATCATAATCAAAGGTTTTAGTACGATTAAGGTAATCTGTTACATATTGTTTGGCTTTTCTAATATATTCTTCTTTATCTTTACCTTCTAATTTAACGATCTTATAAGATTTTTTATCTTCTTTTTCAAATTCAAAATGCGCTAGAGGTATTTTAAAGGTTAAGTCACAATCAGGAGATTTAATATATAAGAAGTCACCTTCATACGGTACTTCTCCATGTAAGGGTATAGCAATATCTTCTTTTTGATGTTTTACACTTGTATTAATAACATAATTGGTATTAGAACTACTTTTAAAAAAAGCAAAACGCAATGGTTCTAGATATTTACTTAAATCTAAATTACTTAAATTTTTTAATGCTTCAGATAATAGTTGTTTTAGATCATAGGCTTTATCAAGATTTTTTTGGTGATATTCAGTTATTTTAGGAATTAATGATGTTAAGGCTTCAATTCCCTGTTCACACTCTTTTTTTATTTCAGTAGCAATAGAAGTAGCTTTTACTTTACTATCGATAATTTTTTTTATTACTTCTTCATTTAAGGTAATTCCTATTTCTTTTAAAGTATCCATTACAATAGCTTCGGCTGTTGCTGTATCATTTTGAACACTTTTAAGTTTTTCTTCTAATAAAGGACCTATAGAAGATATGGTTTTTTGACAAAAACTTTTAAAATCTTCGGCAATTTGTTGATTAGGATTTTTTTCAGGATTAATATTAGTTGGAATTTTAATCTTTTGACCTACTTCAATATAATTAGGATCAGCTATATTATTATAATCGGCTAATTCTTGATAGGTTAATCCATATCTTGAAGCTATTTCACTTAAGGTTTCTCCACTTGATACCGTATGAGAATTATTAGATGAAGAATTATTAGTTGGAGTCTCACTGGGGATGACGGTTGGTATTTTAATAGTTTGGCCTACTTCAATATAATTAGGATCAGTAATATTATTATAATCAGCAATTTCTTGATAAGTTAAACCATATTTTGAAGCAATTTCACTTAAGGTTTCTCCACTTGATACGACATGCTCAGCATCAAAAGAAAATTCTTCGACTTCGGGGGTTGATGGAACATTTGTTCTAAAATAACTATCTTTTTCTTTGGAAAATATTTTTTCCATTAAATTTGAATCACTTTCAGAATTATAATCAATTACTTGTCTAGCTATATTCTTTTTTATTGCCATATTTTACCTCCTATCTAAGTGAAATATAAGAAATCTCCAACACTTCTTTCGCCAGTTGAATCAGTAGGATGATTTATTACTTCATCTTCAAATACTAAGGTTACACTTCCACCTTGATCCATACTTTTAGCATATGTACAACCTTTATCATATAAATAATCTCTGGCTCCAGCATTTGATGTAGCTCCAGTTAAAATATAATATTCACCTGGTTCAGTCATTCCTATAACCGTACTATTATAAACTTTTCCTTCTTGATCAGGATATTTTTGACCATTTTGAAGCAATAAAGAATCATGACTAGAAAAAGTATATACAACACCTTTATCAAGTAATTGTTGAGCAGTAGTTCCAGGAGCAGGTGTAAATAATTTACCATTTTTATCTAAACATATTTCCATTCCTAGAGAACTTCCATCTTTAACAATCTTACCATTAACAATCGCTAAATGATTAGTAGAATTTAAATCTTGGGCACCATTACTCAAGAAATGACTACCATTTATTAATAAAGAGGCATTTTTTCTTTTAGCCGCACTACTAGACTTTTCTAATCCTTGAGCATATGATCCATTTGCTGGTTCACCACTTATAGTAGATGGATCATCGATTACAACATGTGTAACATAACATTTATTACCATCTACTTCAGTCTCTTTAATAGTTATAAATTCATTTTCATTAATCTTAACTTTAAAAGCATCATTAATTTCTTCAGCATATTTTATTACAGCATCTCCAATTTTACTATTTTTTAAAATTTTAGATAAATCAATCTTTTTAGTAACATTTTTATTTTCTTTATTTACCTTTTTTTCTTGAGAAACACTTGGAATTTTTAATTGTTCGCCAACATTAATATTATTAGGATCACTAATATTATTAGCCTTTACTATTTCTTCTACTGATACGCCATATTTAGCCGCAATTTTACTTAAAGAATCACCACTTTGAACAGAATAAGTTTGATCTTCAGTCTTAGAAGTTTTATTAGTTGCATTTTTAGTAATAAATGATTTTAATATTTCAATTATAAGAGGAATATTATTATCAAAATTAGCTAAAGAAGCTGCCATTTGTTTACCAAAATTAGTCATTTGTTCATCACTATTACTTTTAGTAAGATTTTTAATTAAAGAACCTATTTTTTCTGAATCAATCTTAACATCACTATTTTTAAAACTACTCTTTAAAGTTTCTACTACATTTTTAACTGCTTCTTCATTATTTTCCTTAACTTCTGATAATTTTTCATTTAAAGCAGGTCCAATTGCTTCAAAAGTATCATTAACTTTTTTACTTAATGTTTTAATTAAATCCGCTAATTCCTGATTATTATTGGCTGCTGGTTGAGGATTAGTTTCTTCTTTACCAGGTATTTTAATTGTTTGACCTACTTCAATATAATTTGGATCTTTTATTTTATTTAAATCAACTAAATCTTCAACAGATACTCCATATTTTTTAGCAATAGAGCTTAAATTGTCACCGGCCTTAACAGAATAAGTATTAGAATTATTAGGTGTTATACTAGGTTCTTTACTAGGTTCACTTTCACCACTAGGAATTTTAATAGTTTGGCCTACTTCAATATAATTAGGATCAGCAATATTATTATAATCGGCTAATTCTTGATAAGTTAAACCATATTTAGAGGCTATTTCACTTAAAGTTTCGCCACCTTGAACAGAATATTCCATATCAAAATCCATTGATTCCACATTTTGATTTAAATTAACATTAGAATTAGAAGATCTTTGATGAATATTTTGAAATTCAACCTCACTTTCATGCTCTTCAAAACCAATTACTTGTCGATTTACATTTTTCTTAATTGCCATTTTATCTACTCCTTCAATTTAATTTATTACTAATATTTGTAATCATATTTGTTACTTCATTATTTATATTTTGATATTTTTTTAAAATTTCATTTAATTCATTTTTATTAATAATATTATTATTTAACTTTATTGTATCATTCATTTTAATTATTATTTGATTATGAATATTAACAACTTCATTCATTTCATCTTTTATTTGATTCATTACAATATTTAATTGTTGGTATTTAACTTGTTCTTCATTCATTATGATCACCTAGGTTTTTAAATATTAATTCAGTTTTCTTTTGTAAGTCTTGATATTTATGTAAATTTTTTTCTATAACAACAATATTATTATAAAAATTATTATTAACGGTTTTTAAATTTTTAATTAAATTAACTTGAAATTCTTCAATTTTTTGATTATTTTGAGATTTATATGAATTGCGAATATTTATGTTTTGTTTTAATAAATCAATATCTAATAGGCATTCATTATGATAAAATTTCATCTTATTTAAACTAATTTCTAATAATTCTTGATTAATAGTCATTATTTCAACTCCTATACATAATTTTGATATTCATTTTCTTTAATAATCCGATGTTCATATTTAACAAGCATATTATTTATTTCGGTTTCTTTTTTCTCAATATCATTGATAGTTCTTTTAATATTACTATAAATATTTTGAATTTTTTTTAAATTAGTTAATAGTTCATTTTTAATTTTAATGATAGCTATTTGTTCAGTTGGATAATAACTTAAGTCTATTCCATTTATTAAAGCAAGTATTTTTTTGATTTGGGTTATATATTGACTAAATAAATTATACAAAGAATTTTTATTAGTTTTTAAATAATAAATTTGTTTAGCAATTGGTTCATATTTTAAAATTATCGAATTGTAAATTTTAGCTAAGGTTTTTAAGTCTAATAATACTTTGTTAGCATCATTTCTTTGTAATTTTATTTGTTCAAGATATTTTCTTGATATGTCATCACGCCAATTATCCATAGCTTCTTTTAAGGCATTAAAAAAGTTTAAATAATTTAATTCATAAGAATCAATTATTTGTTTAATTTGAAAATATTGTGTTTTTAAAATATCAATGTTAATTTTCATAAAAGCCTCATATTTTTTTTAAATAAGTAAAACAATTTATTTTACTTATTTAAGAAAAAAACAAAGTTTTTTCCTTAATTACCAGCGAAAGCTTGAGCAATTTTGCCTTCAGTATTTTTGTAATTTGTAACAGTTGTACTAATTGCAGTCTTTAATTGGGCATTGCAAGTTGTGAAAGTAGTATTAATATTTCTTTTAATTTGATTTAAAGACGCTAATAAATTAGCTGCAGATTCCCCACCAATAAAACCACAATTTTGAACTGCTGCAACTGCCCTACTTAAAGCACCTTCGGCAGCTCCATTGATAATTGCCATGTTACTAGAAACAGTGCTTGCTGCTGATAGATCAATACCTCTTACACCACCAATGTTTTCTTTAATCATTGAAACATCAAGAGGCTTTCTATTTGAAGTATAAGTTGGTGCAGAAAAAGTTGCTCCTGTTTGACTTGCCCAATTTTGACCAGCTGTTTTCATTGAATTGACAACACTAGTAAAGACAGTATTGGCATCATTAGTTAATGAATCTAATGCTGGTTTAACTGAGTCTCTGAAGTAGGCTTGAGCATTACTACATGCCCATAATTCAGCCATTTTGTTTACAAATTGAGCTTGAAACTTATTACATAATACATCCATAGTATCATTAGCTGCTGCTATAAAGTTATTCATAGATGTTTGAACAATCGCAGGATCAAAACCTGTTAAAGCCATTTTATTTTCTCCTTTCATTTGATAGCTAACTCTATCATAACTAAATTGTAATTTCTATTATATTTTTTGTCAATTATATTAATATTTTTTTGACATTTCTTTACATTTTTAATTTATTCTTCATTAATATAAATATACAATTCTGTTCCATTACGAATATCCGTATTAATTATAACTTCATTATTATGATAAACTCGACAACTATCTTTATTTAATAAAATATATTCTTTATTATTATCTAAACTTGTACCAGTTAAATCAGATATAGACTTAATAAGCATTTTTTTTACTTTCCAAATAATTTCATTTACTGGTAAAAATAAATCAAATGTTTCATTTAAAGTAGGAACAGTTAATTTAATTAAAACTTTATTTTCCATCTATTATTCCTCCTCTTTAGAGATAAAATCAATTAATTTACATAAAGTTGGTGAACTTTCAGTTATAATATATCCCATTTGATTATTATATTCTTTAGTCATATCACGAGTAATATTAGAAAGATGGAATAAAGTTTGATCTGTAATACCTTTACCAATCCATAAACCATCATTTAAACTAAAGATTCCCGTAAACCATTGTTCATAAGTATAATTTTTAATTTTATTTGCAGCATCTGCTATAACAGGATAAATTTTTTCATATGTTTTTAATAAATTAAATAATTCATTTATTTTATCAGGATCTACTTTACTAATAAATTTATCAAGACTATAAATAATAATTATACCTTTTAAAGTGCTTTTTTGATTTATTAAATTTTTTAAATATTCAATAATACTATCCATTAATTGATTATAATTATCAGTATAATAATTAGGATATTTAATTTTATTTAAACCTAAATCATTAGCAGAATCAATAATTATTAATTGGGTATTTTTAAGATAACTTATTTCTTCAATTAAACTTAATATAAAGTTTTTTAAATTACTAATTTTATTAGATGTAATAATATTTCCTAAATTATTAGAAAAGTCTAAAGAAAGAATTTCTAATTCATTTTTACTAATCGCTATTGGTAAAGTGGTAACATCATTTAAATTACTTTCAATATCTTTTAAACGGATAATATCGGGTAAAGTTGGAATTTTATTAGCTTTATTTTGATTAATGTTTTGTTGATTTTTGACAAAGTCAGTTATTTGATTAGTAATATTGGTATTAGAATCAAATGGACTTGCGGTTTGAAATTCATAAACTTCATCTAGACGAATTAAGCCTCGACCAAAAATATTTTTTGGAATAATTTTAGTATGAACATCATAAATGGCCCGATAATCATTTTCTTCTTTAAGTTTATAAGCAATAATATTTGGACAATTTTGAGAAATTTTGGTATGAACAGAATTAACTTGATTAGCCGTTATAATAAAGATTATTCCATAACGTTCTGAATCTCTTATTAATTCTGGTAATTCATCATATAAATTTGCGTTTGCTTCATAGATACTATCATAGTTATTCATTATAATTACTTTAATTGGTAATTTTGTAGAATTTTTAGCATTATATAATTTAAAATCACCATTATATTCAGATAATATTTTTTTGCGTTTAGTAATATCTTCTTTAATTAATTTCCATAAATTATGATATTTTTCTTCTTCAAGGGCTAAGACTAAACCACCAACATGTGGCAATTTGGAATATTTAACTAATGATTCAGAACCATAATCAATGATATAAAAATTTACAATATTCGCAGGATAATTTCTAGCAGTTTCATAAATAATTGTATTTAATAAATTTTCATTTTCACTTCCATCATTACCATAAATAATGGTATTACCATTATTTAAGTAAGAATAAGTTACAATGTTTTGAGATTGATATTGAGGGGCGTCATATTCACCAATAATAATCTTAACATCATCAGCAGATTTTTGAATATTATATTTTTTCTCTAATGAAGAGACGATTTCTTCTTCTGGTAAACTTTCTAACCATAACTTTTTAGCTTTCATTCCTAGACTTTCTGACACTTCAATAATATCTTTTAGAATGGCTGTTATTTGTTCTCCTTCTGATTTGATTAATTTTTGAGTAGCTGATTGAATATTTTTAATAAATGTACCACTATTATCAATAAAATTAATACTGCGATCAACTTGTTTAATAAGTTTTTCACTAGGATAATAGTTAGCTCCAGCATAAGCTGATTGCCCTAAAACAAAATATTCATCATATCCTACTTGTAAGTAAAATCTTCCTGTTTGTTTAATGGCGGCAGCTTCAGGGCGTTTTAACATTTCACGACTATCTTGTTCATCACTAACTTTTAAACAAACACGAAACCGGGTATTAGACCAAATTTGATCATTTACTACTCCACTAGGTTTTTGAGTAGCTAAAATTAAATGAACTCCTAAACTACGACCAATTCTAGCTACACTTATTAAATCGTCCATAAAATCGGGTTGATTAACTTTTAATTCGGCAAACTCATCACAAATAATAAATAAGTGTGAGATTGGTTCATCTAAGCGGCCTTCATTGTAATATCTTTGATATTTATAAATATCGATAGTACTTTCACTTAACTTATCTCTAGCTTCATTAAAGATTTGTTGTCTTCTTTTAATTTCACTATTGATACTTACTAAAGCTCGATCAATTTCGGATTTATCTAAGTTGGTAATGGTGCCCGCTAAATGAGGTAAAATTAAATTAGTTGTTTTATTTTCAAAAGCATAAGCAAGCCCTCCACCTTTGTAGTCAATTAAAATGAATGATACTTCTTCGGGGCTATAATTAATGGCAAGGGATAAAATGTAAGTAATAATAAATTCTGATTTACCAGATCCCGTAGTACCAGCGATTAAACCATGCGGTCCATGAAATTTTTCATGTAAGTCTAAATATAATAAGTCTCCTTGTTCATCAACACCTACTTCAGCTTTTAAACTTAAAGTAGCATCATTTCTTTGCCATCTATTTAAAATATTTAATTGTTCAACTTTACCAACTTGTTCCATTTCTAAAAAATTGATGGAACTTGGTAAATGACTTATATTATTTTCAAATTCAATTGGAATATTCGCTAAAATTTTAACAATATTATTCATATCAATATTATAATGAATTTCATCAATAAAACTAATTTTTTCTTGTTTTTCATAAGCATTAATTAAAATTTCGGATTTTTTTTCACCAATGGTAATAAAGTTATTACATTTACTTGGTAATTTACTTAATTTATTTTCAATAAAGATGATACTAAAGCCAAGATTTTTATCTAATTCCGTAATATCTTTGATAAAGTCAAAATGTTTTATTTCATCAACTTCGTCCATAATGATAAAATAATAAGGCTTAGGAGTATAGTTTTTGTTACTTGCTTGTGGAAGGCGATTATTTAATTCACTTGATAGATAATCGGCAACGGTTTTAGCATTTTCTTTATTGGTTGAAAAAAATCTTATTGATTTTTCATCGTTAAAATTGTGATTTAGATATTTTAAATATTCCCAGGAATTGATGTTTTGTTCGTTGGTAAATAGGACAATTTTAACGTCTTCGTAAGTATAAAAGGTAATTATTTGTAAAATTAAATTATGCACAAAAGCTTTGGTTTTAGAAGAATTACCCATAATGGCCGTGACGTTATGCTCATTAAAAGAATAACCGATGGGAACATTGGGAATATATTTATATTTACTAATTAAATCTTCAGCTTTTTGACGTAGTTCGTTTTCATCGATTTTAAAGTCTTCTTCGTTATATTCAACTTTGATGTCTAAGGGTTGATTGCCAACACCTAATCTTAAGGTTAATAAATCATTTTGGTCTAATCTTTTATCCCAAAAATTCATATTTTTGTTAGCTATTGTTCCGATACAATCTTCAATAGTTAGTAAGTTTTCTAATAATATAACCTTTTGAAGTTCCATTTCGTCCGCAAAAAATTTATCTTTTTTAGTTAAGTATTCATTGTATTTGGTGATTATTTCTTTTTGTCTTTTTTTCTTTAGGTGACGATTATAAAATTGGGTTACTAAAGGCCAGACTAGCATAGATACTAACATGGCTCCACTCATGACTAATTGAGGCCAAGTTTCGGCGAGAGTAACAGTTTTTTTAGCAAGACTTGAGACAGTACTTATTAACATGGCAGCTCCAGTGACACCCATGGTTAACATTGGCCCAATAACTAATATTAATGGTAATTCATTTTTTTCTTCATTAGGGGGAGGACTTATTTTAACAGTTTTAGGTTCAATTGTTCTTCTAATTCGTGGAGCTTTAGAATAATAATCAGAAGATTTATAAAGATCATTATCTTTAATGTCAATATTTTTAGGTAATTCTTCAGCTGCATAACTATGTTTGATAAGATTGTTATTTTTAATAAATTCTTCTTTTTTAGCATTGTTGATTATTAAAAAAAATGATTTTAAAAAAATTAGACGCATTCCATAGATGTCTACTTCATCACCCATTTTAATAAGAGCACTTTGTTTTATAATAGCTTTTTTATTAAGATATATATTTGATTTACCTTTATTTATAATTTGTAAATCTTTATTATTATAATTAATTTCAAATAAAAGTTCTTTAAAATATGGACAGGTTTTATAGAGATTAGCATCAGTAGAATTACCAACGATTAGTTTAAAGTTAGAATTATAACTATATGAATATACTTTTTGTTGATTAGGATCAGAAATGTATATTAAAAATAATTTTTCTTCTCTTTTTATAACATAATACTCATTAGGTTCTAAAACAACTCTTTTAATTTGTTGTTGATTGTGATAGATAACCATATCTTCAATGGCATATAAAAACCACTTACCATCATCGGCATCAATATTAATTAAATTATTTTCTTTTTTTTCATAATCAAAAGAAAAACTACCAGAGATGCTAGTTGGTAAGCGAAAATTAATAAGTCGATCATTTAAATATAAAGTTATTATCACATCAATCACCTTATTATTCTTTAATTCTTTCCTACTATTTATTTTAGCAAATAAAAAAGATAAAATAAAGAAGAATTCAGTTATTTAATTATTATTTTGAGGATTATTTTAAAATTTTCTTTTTTATTTTATCATAGGAACGAGGATATAGAAAATTAGATGGTTTATTTTTAGTAATATCTAAGATGGTTCGATGGCCAGCAGCATTTGGTAAAGAAAATTCTTTAGTAGTAATGATTGATGAGGAAAGCTCTTTTAAAATGCCTAAAGCATTATTTTTTTCTTCTAAAGAAAGATTGGCTTTCATAATAAGAAAATGACCATTTACTTTAAGAGAAGGTAGACCTAATTCTAATATAATTCTTAATTCAGTTACTGCTCTTCCTGTTACATAGTCAAACTTTTCACGATTATTTTGGGCATAATTTTCAGCTCGTTCTTGAATTAAGGTTACGTTTGTTAAATTTAATTTAGTTAGGCATTCTTCTAAAAATTTGATTTTTTTATTATTAGAATCTAGTAAGGTAACCTTTAAACTAGGGTAAACTATAGCTAAAACAAGACCAGGAAAGCCAGCTCCAGTACCAATATCTAATAATGTTTGATTAGTAAAATTGGTTACTTTAGACAATGTTAAGCTATCATAAAAATGTTTTAGATAAACTTCATCAATTGTTTTAATGGCTGTTAAATTAGTGTGTTCATTATAGGATAGTAAAAAATTAGCATATGTTTTTAATTTTTCTTGTTGTTCTTTAGTTAAAATAATATTTAGTTTAGCTAATTCATTTATAAATTCATTTTCTTTCATCTTTACCATACTCTTTCTTTAAATAAACACTTAAAATTGCTATATCACTAGGATTTACCCCACTGATACGTGTTGCTTGAGCGATTGTTAGAGGTCTTATTTGTTCTAATTTTTGACGAGCTTCAGAGGCTAAGTTTTTAACATTTTGATAATTAATATTAGAAGGAATTTGTTTTTCTTCTAACTTAGCCATTTTTTCAACTTCTTTATATGTTTTTTTGATATAGCCTTCGTATTTAGTCATGATTTCAACTTCTTCTTGGATTTCTTTATCATAAGGTATTTTGGTAAATTCATTTAAAAATTTTAAAGTTATTTCTGGTCTTTTTAATAAGTCTAAATAAGACATTGAAGTGGTGGGAATATTAAATTTTTCTTTCATAAATCTTTTTTTAACATCTGAAGTTATTTTTAATTTATTTTGTTTTAAAAATTCTTCTAATTTTTTGATCTGTTCTAGTTTATTTAAATAATAATCATATTGCTCGCCAGTTATACTACCTACTTTTTTAGCATATTCACGAAGTCTTAAATCAGCATTGTCATGCCGAAGAAGAAGGCGATACTCGGCTCTTGATGTTAACATACGATATGGTTCTTTGGTTCCTTTAGTTACTAAGTCATCAATTAGAACACCAATGTAAGCATCATTTCTTTTTAAGATTAAAGGTTCTTTAGCTTCTAATTTTAAACTAGCATTAATGCCCGCAAGAAGGCCTTGGGCAGCTGCTTCTTCATAACCACTTGTACCATTAATTTGACCCGCTGTATAAAGGTTTTTAATTATTTTGTTTTCTAGAGATGGATAAATTTGTAAAGGATTAATGGCATCATATTCGATGGCATAAGCATATTTAGTTATAATGGCATTTTCTAGGCCACTTAGACTGTGAACCATTTGTTCTTGAACATCTCTTGGCATCGAAGTTGAAAATCCTTGTAAATACCATTCATCATAATAAAGACTTTCGGGTTCTAAAAAAAGTTGATGACGTTCTTTATCTTTAAAACGAACAAGTTTATCTTCAATACTTGGACAATAACGAGGTCCAATGCCAGTTACATAACCTCCATACATCGCTGATTTTTCTAAGTTATCCAAAATTATTTTATGGGTATTTTGATTAGTATAAATTAAGTAACATTTTTGTTGTTCATTAGGATTATATGTAGCTTTGTTATCACAAGAAAAAGTCCAGAGTTCATCATCACCCTTCTCTTCTTGCATTTTAGAAAAGTCAATTGATGAAGATTTAATTCTTTGTGGAGTTCCCGTTTTTAATCTTTGAATTTCTAAGCCATATTTTTTTAAGTTATCACTTAAATGGTTGCTGCGATCTTCACCATGAGGACCACTTTCAGTATTTTCACTACCAATTAAAATATTAGCTTTTAAATAAGTTCCAGTTGTTAGAATTACTGATTTGCTATGTATTTCTTTACCATCAGCTAAAATTACCCCTTTTACTTCATTATTTTTGATGATTAAATCTTCGACTTTGGCTTCTAGAATTACTAAATTTGAGGTTTCTTCTAAGACTTTTAGCATATTTTTAGGATATGTTACTTTATCAGCTTGGGCTCTTAGAGAACGAACAGCAGGACCTTTAGAATTATTAAGCATTTTGATTTGAAAATGAGAAATATCGGCAATTTTACCCATAAGTCCTCCTAAAGCATCAATTTCTCTTACAATAATTCCTTTAGCTGAACCCCCAATTGAGGGATTACATGGCATATCGCCAATATTTTTTTTATTCATGGTTATTAGTAAAGTTTTATGACCTTTAAAAGCAGCAATATGAGAAGCCTCAATTCCCGCATGACCACCACCAACAACAATTATATCATAATTCATTTTTTACACATCCTTTATTTACCAAGACAAAATCTTTTAAAAATATTATCAATTAATTCATCTTCGTAATATTCGCCAATAATTTTACCTAAGTTTTCCCAAGCACTTTTAAGTTCAATGGTAAGCATATCAATAGGAATATTTGCTTCATTATCTTTAATAACATTGTTAATATTTTTTAAAGCTTCTTTAGCTAGAGTAATTTGTCTAGTGTTTGACAAGTAATTTAATTTTTTAGATTCAAGATTTTCTAAACCAAAATTATTAATGATTTGGTTTTTTAACTCTTCGATTCCTTCATTATTAATGGTACTTCCTAAGATGATTGGTAATTTAGTTTTAAGTGATTCTAAGTTAGTTTCTAAATCATTTTTATTAATAAAAACAAGATTATTTTTAGTTTCAAGTTGTTTTAAAAGTTCTTTTTCTTCACTTGTTATTTTTTCATTATTATTTAAAACTAAAATAGTTATATCAGCTGATTTCATAATTTCTTTACTTTTTTCAACACCAATTTTTTCGACAACATCACTAGTATCTCTAATACCTGCTGTATCTATTAGGTTAAGTAAAATACCTTTATGAATTAAACTACCTTCAATAGAATCTCTAGTGGTTCCAGATATATTAGTTACAATGGCTTTATCTTCTTCTAGTAAAGCATTTAATAGAGAGGATTTACCAACATTAGGTTTACCAATAATCGCCACATTTATCCCCTTTTTGATTAATTCACCATTTTTAGATTCTTTAATAATTTGTTCTAATTCATTTTTTACTTCAGTTAATATTGGAGTAAGGTTTTCTTTAGTAATTTGTAGTTCATCAACATATTCAGGATAATCAATATTTACTTCAATATTAGATAATAAACCAACTAATTTTTCTCTTAAAGAAGTAATTAATTCAGTTGTTTTTCCGGTTAGATGATTCATGGCTAAAATTGATTGATTATCAGTTTGAGATTCTAATAAATCTTCAACTGATTCAGCTTCAAGTAAATTAATTCGTCCATTTAAGAAAGCTCGTTTAGTAAATTCACCAGGTTCAGCAAGTCGCGCGCCATGCAAAAGTAAAATTTCTAAGATTTTATTAGTAACAGCATATCCTCCATGACAATTAATTTCTACAATGTCTTCTAAAGTATATGTTTTAGGGGCAAACATAACTGATACTAAAACTTCATCAATTTTTTCATTATTATCTACAATGTAACCATAATGTATAGTATGAGATTTACAATTTTTAATTTTTTGATTAGAAAAAACTTCACTTAAAATATTAAATGATTCTTTACCACTCATTCTAATGATATTTATAGCTCCAATACCAATATTATTAGTAGAAATAGCCACAATAGTATCGTCCATGTTTTCACCCCACTTACTGCAAGGTATTATAGCAAACTAAAAAGAAATTGTCTATAATAACAAAAAACCTATACTCACAAAGAATATAGGTCTAAAGTAAAGGTAGATCTTTCAGTTCCTACATGTATCCTTTCAGTTAACTTACTCAAACTTGTTACCAAGTGTAGTACAAGAAAAATAATTTACACCATCTTTAATAATATCAAATAATTTTTGCTTTGATATACTATTATAAACACACTATTTTTATTTATAATATTAATTACTATGTTTTTGATGTATTTTTACATCTATTTATTCTTTAGACACAGTTAACTTAATGGGACCCAGGCTTTCAAAAAGTCAGGGGGAAGGGGTAAACCCCTAGTCGACGAGAACGAGCCGAAAGCCGTGGTGGCCGCTCGCATAACCGTACGTGCCACTGAAAGTGAACACGCCAGCACCAGAGCCATCGGTGTAAGCGCCACCACGCATGACCCATGGACCGCCCGTACCGACAAGATATGCCTCATCGTTATACCAACTACCCACTTGTCGTGATTGGGTTAAATATTGCATTGTTTGAAATGGACCCATTTCTTTTGTTGCATCTCCTAAGAAGCCTCTGTTATATGTTGAACCAATTGTACTATATTCATATTTATCATAATATCTTTCATCGGTTGGTAATTCTATTCCTTCTGTTACTTCTGAAATATCATGATTTACTCCAACGTCATTACATTCTGGACAAGTTAATTTTCCTTTAAATCCTGAATTATACACATTATTTCGTCCTGATGATAGTTTACCGGTTTTTCTATCTCCGGTACTATTATCATCTAGCCCACTCATCATATATTCCCAAGCTCCTCCACTCATGTCATAGATTCCACTATAATTTCCTGTGGTACTGGCTACGACACTGGCTTTATTAAAATAATTTGTATTGTATTCTCCATCTTGACCCGGGGATGATACTCCTCCATATTCATTACAAGCATTTGGAGTTTTACTACATAATTCGTTTGTTTCTGTGTATCCTGTGGTTGGTTCTCTAATTGCTGCGTAGCCTGTTAAATAATTGGAATTATTATTTATTCTAACGTTTTCATGACTTCCATACTCACTATGTTGTAAGTAGGCTACGGCTCCCCATTCCATATTCTTCATCATATGACTGTTTAATGTCGATTCATAATGTCTTCCGATTGTATAAGCTTTAGCTACTTGAATGCCTCGCCAGGAATACACATTTGGTTTTATTATGACTTTGCTTGCTGCTTCAATTGAAGCAGCTTCATTTATTGGATTTACTTCGGCTGCTTTAGAACTTCCCACTCCATCATAGCCGGTCTCAAATTTGCCGACCCATATCCCATTCGTATTGAAAGCAGTAAAGGCGGGATGCGTTAACCATTCGCCTAGTTTGCTTCCATTTTGTACTTCTACATCTTTAGTTTCAAAAATAATTTTAATTATTTGTTCTTTATTTGTTTTGGTTGTTAAACCATTATAATTAGCCTCATCAAATAGTTGATAACGATATCTTGGGATCCATACAAAGTAACTTTCGATATCATTTTCAGATATTTCTACTCCTGCTCCTGGATCACTTTTGCCATCTCTTAGTATTACAGCATTTGCCCACTTTTGATTTTCATAATCATACCATTTTTCTTTTTCATCTGCCCTTGTAACACGACCGTTTTCTTCATTGATTGTTATTGGGATTAATTTATTTCCTAATACTGGATCGGTTCCATTTAATTCACGATCAATATATTTATCATTAAAATATAATGTACATTTTGTTTTACTTTTAGTTAAGTTTTTAATTAATGGAGCCCATTCATCTTTATTCCATTCGATACTTGCTCCATTATCACATTCACCATCTATAAATACTAATCCTTCACTATTATCTTTTGTTGGCATATCATTTATTTTTTCATTTCCTTTATAAAAGGCTATATCTAAATTATCTATTTCATTATCTTTTATTATTTTTTCATATTTAGTAAATGTTAATATATTTATAACACTTATTAATATTATAACTGTTGTACTCATTGCTATTATTTTTCCATTTTTAATCATCTATAATCACTCTATTCTATAGAATGATTATATAATACAACCCCCCCCCCTAAGTCAAGTTGAAATTAAAAAAACACTAGTATTTTAGTGTTATTCTGTTACTATTTACAGCCCTAAACAAAAATAAACTAGATAAAAAATTGAAAATCTAGTTTTTTTAAGTTAAAAATAAT
>CANQSO010000009.1 GCA_947626535.1 uncultured Bacilli bacterium
TAAAATAAATTTTGTTCAAGTTTTCATTGCTATGTGTGCCTTGAACGAAGTGAAAGGAATGTAAGGTTATTATGAAAATAAAGATTATATTTATGAATGTTATCAAAAAGGAGAAATATTAAAGTATTTCTTTTTTTGTCAAATTTTTGTTATTTGACGTCAACTTATTTTGTTACTTGAAAAAATTATGATATACTATTTTATGGTGAAAGATATGGCAAATAAAAATACATATGATGAAAAATCAATAAAAATATTAGAAGGATTAGAAGCAGTTAGAAAACGTCCTGGAATGTATATTGGTTCTACTGATAAAAGAGGGATGCACCATTTAGTATGGGAAATTGTTGATAATGCGATTGATGAGATAATTAATGGTTATGGAGATTATATAAAAATCATATTACAAAAGGATGGTTCTGTAACTGTTGCGGATAATGGCCGTGGTGTTCCTATTGGGATGCATGAAAGTGGTAAGAGTACGCCCGAAGTTATTTATACAGTTTTACATGCAGGTGGTAAATTTGAAAATACTGGATATAAAGTAAGTGGGGGATTACATGGTGTTGGTGGTTCAGTTGTTAATGCCTTATCAACTAAAATGGAAGTAACTATCTATCGTGAAGGAAAGATTAGTCAAATTAAATTTAAAGATGGAGGCAAAGTTGCAAGTCCTCTAAAAGTAATTGGTGAATCTAAAAAGACAGGAACAATTGTTAATTTTTTACCTGATAAAGAAATATTTAAAAATTGTAATTTTTCTTTTACAACCATTTGTGAAAGAATGCAAGAAAGTGCTTTTTTACTTTCTAATGTTACTATTGAAATAATTGATGAAGAAGATAATTTAAATGCTAAATATCATTATGAAAATGGAATTATTTCTTTTGTCGAATATATTAATGAAAATAAAAATCCTTTACATAAAGTAGTTAATTTTAAAAATACGAAAAATGATATTGAAGTTGAAATTGCGATGCAATATACTGATTCTTATAATGAACAAATTATTTCGTTTGTTAATAATGTTAAAACAGCTGATGGGGGAACTCATGAAGTTGGTTTTAAAACGGGTTTAACAAAAGCTTTTAATGATTATGCTAAAAATAATAATGTTTTAAAAGGTAGTTTAGATGGTTCAGATGTAAGAGAAGGACTAAGTGCGATTATCTCGGTTCGGATTCCGGAAAATTTATTACAATTTGAAGGTCAAACTAAAGGAAAACTTGGTACGCCTGAAGCTAGAAATGCGGTAGAAAGTATTACTTATGAAAATTTAAAATTCTTTTTAGAAGAAAATAAAGAAATAGCTTTAAGTATTTTAGATAAAGCTCAGAAAAGTAAGTTAGCAAGAGAAGCAGCTAGAAAAGCAAGAGAACAAGTAAGAAAAGGTACAGGTAAAAATAATAAAGAACGAATTTTAAGTGAAAAGTTTGCTAAAGCAACTGGTAAAAACTATGCTTTAAATGAGTTGTTTTTAGTGGAAGGTGATAGTGCGGGTGGAAGTGCTAAGTCAAATCGAAATCGTGAGACTCAAGCAATTTTGCCTTTACGTGGTAAAGTATTAAATTGTGAGAAAGCTTCTGCTAAAGATATTGAAGCTAATGCAGAATTAAGACAAATTGAATATGCAATTGGAGCTGGTTTAGGACCTGATTTTGATTATCAAGAAAGTAATTTTGGAAAAGTAATTATTATGACCGATGCTGATGTTGATGGTTCTCATATTCAAATTTTATTAATAACATTTTTCTACCGGTTCATGCGTCCTTTAATTGAGCAAGGGATGCTTTATGTAGCGACTCCTCCATTATATTCAGTAGAAACTAGTAAGGGTAAAATCTATATTGCGGATGATGAAGAATTAGAAGAAAAAAGAAAAGAATCTAAAGTTCCTTTAAAAATTCAAAGATTTAAAGGTTTAGGAGAAATGGATGCTGATGAATTATATGAAACAACTATGAATCCAGAAAATAGAAGATTACTAAGAGTTACTTTAAATGATGCAGCGATTGCTGAAAAAAGAATTCATGTTTTAATGGGTGATGAAGTAGCGCCTAGAAAAGAATGGATAAATGAAAATGTTGACTTTACATTAGAAGATGATTTTAGGAAGTGATAAAATGATGCATGAGATGAAACTTGCAAATGAATCTTTTATGAAAATAGTTAATGGCACTAAAAAAATAGAATTACGGCTTTTTGATGAAAAAAGAAAAAAATTAAAAATTGGTGATTTTATTACTTTTATGAATGTAGAAACAGATGAAGTTATTACTACTAAAATTCTTGATTTAAAAGTTTATAATAATTTTAAAGAGTTATATAAAAATTATGATAAAAAAGATTTAGGTTATAAAGAAGATGAAGAAGCAAGTTATCAAGATATGGAGAATTTTTATAGTATTGAAGAACAAAATAAATATAAAGTTGTGGCAATAGAAATAGAAAAAATATAAATAGGATGTGATGATATGGCAAGGAAGAAAGAAGAAAAAACAATTGTTGAGAAAATATATGATTATAGTTTAGAAGAATTAATGGAAGTTGGTTTTGGCCGTTATTCAAAAGAAATAATTCAAGAAAGAGCTTTACCAGATGTAAGGGATGGACTAAAACCAGTACAAAGAAGAATACTATATGCAATGTTCATTTCTCATTTTACCCATGATAAACCATATCGAAAAAGTGCTAAAGCGGTGGGAGATATTATGGGTAATTTCCATCCACATGGTGATTCTTCGATTTATGGAGCTTTAATTCATATGTCCCAAAAATGGAAGATGAGAGAAACTTTAATTGATATTCATGGTAATAATGGGTCAATTGATGGTGATGGTCCAGCAGCCATGCGTTATACAGAAGCAAGATTATCTAAAATTGCCGAAGAAATGTTAAAAACTATTCCGAAAAATACCGTAGAAATGACTTATAATTTTGATGATACGGAATTAGAACCTACAGTTTTACCGGCTGCTTTTCCAAATCTTTTAGTTAATGGTTCAACGGGTATTTCAGCAGGGTATGCGACTAATATTCCAACTCATAATTTAGGAGAAGTAATAGATGCAACCATTAAAAGAATTGATAGTCCAAATTGTCGTTTAGAAACAATTATGGAGATTATGCCAGGACCAGATTTTCCAACTGGGGGAGTAATTGAAGGAAAAGCAGGGCTTCTTGAAGCTTATACTAAAGGTAAAGGCAAAGTTATTTTAAAAGCTAAAACTGAAATTGTTGAAAGTGGTTCTAAAAAACAAATTGTTATTGAATCGATTCCTTATGATGTTTTAAAAGAACAATTATTAAAAAAGATTATTGAAATTAAAATTGATAAAAAAATTGAAGGTATTAATGATGTTATTGACGAGTCTGATGCCAATAACATGGCAAGAATTGTTATTGACTTAAAAAAAGATGCTAATGCTGAGATTATTTTAAATTATTTACTTAAAAATACCGATTTACAAGTTAATTATAATTTTAATATGGTGGCAATTGTTAATCGAAGACCTAAATTAGTTGGCATTTTAGATATTTTAGATGCTTTTATTGCTCATCAAAAAGAAGTTGTCACAAGAAGAACAAAGTTTGACTTAGAACATGCCAAAAAAAGATATCATATTTTAGAAGGCTTAATGAAAGCCATTAGTATTTTAGATGAGGTAATTAAGACTATTCGGGCTAGTAAAAATAAAAGTGATGCGATTGATAATTTATGCAAAGAATATGATTTTACTTATGAACAATCAAAAGCAATTGTGGAATTACAATTATATCGTTTAACTAATACTGATATTGTTGATATTGAAGAAGAAATGGCTAAATTAAAGAAAGATATGTATATTTGGGAACAAATATTAAATAATGAAGAGGCTTTAAAACATGTCATGAAACAAGAATTAAAAATGATTAAAAAAGAATATGGTAATCCAAGAAGAACTTTAATTAAAGATGAAGTTACGGAAATAAAAATTGATATGAAGAGTATGATTCCGAAAGAAAATGTTGTTGTAGTGGTAACTAATGAAGGTTACATAAAAAGGGTAAGTAGTAAAAGTTATGCAGCCAATAATGAAGAACCGACAATGAAACCAGGAGACTATATTAAAAATCTATATGATGTTACAACTCAAGATAATATTTTAGTCTTTACTAATTTAGGTAATTATTTATTCTTACCAGTTCATAAAATTCCAGAGGCTAAATGGAAAGATTTAGGAAAACATGTTAATAACATTGTTCAATTAAGCCCTGATGAAAAAGTTGTATCATCATGTATTTATGATGATAAAGATGAATTAGTTATTGTTACTAAAAATGGGATGATAAAACGTAGTAAAATGGCTGATTATATGGCAACGAGAACTTCTAAAGCTATGATTGCTATGAAGTTAAAAGAAAAAGATGAAGTTGTAAATGCTTTAGTATGTAAACAAAATATTTTATTAACTAGTAAAAATGGTTATTATACCAATTTCTCTAAAGTTGAAGTTCCTTTAGTAGGGGTTAGAGGATCAGGTGTTAAAGCAATGAACTTAAAAGAAGATGAAGTTATTTCTTTAAATAGTTTTGATGAATTTGATTATGCGGTTGTTATTACTAAACAAAACACTGCTAAAAGAATTAAAGCTTCAGAATTTAGTGAAACTGGAAGAGCTAAAAAAGGTAATGCTTTAATAAAAAGAGTTAAGAGTAATCCTTATGAAATTAGAAATGTTATTTTAGATAAACTATTAATGATTAGTATTGATGGAATAACCAAAGAGTTAAAAGCAACAGATATTCCAATTATGGACCTTTCTTCAACAGGAAGCTTAATGTCTAAAAAAACAATTGATTTTATTGATAAAAAATATGAATTAGAGAAAAAAGAAGTTAAAGAATCAAAAAAAGAACAACAAGCTTTTAACTTAGATGATTTTAAATTATAAAAAAATTACTTGCTACATAAAATGTAGTAGGTGATTTTTTTTATGAATAACAAAGAAGCATTTAAAGCATTTGCTAGACGTCATCCCGAATTAGTAACGCATATTAAAAGTGGTAACATGACTTGGCAAAAATTTTATGAAATATATGATATCTATGGTGAAGATGAAAGTGCTTGGTCTAATTATATAACTAAAAAAAGTGAGACAGTTGTAACTGACAACATTACTAATAAGTTAAAAAGCATTGATATGAATTCAATTCAAGAGCATATTAAAACAGCCCAAAAAGCTTTAAGTTTAGTAAGTGAATTAACTGCTAAAGGTGCATCTTCCGTAACTAATGCGGTTCCTAAAGTGCCAAGACCCATAAATCAATTTTTTGAGGATTAGCCTATGGAATTAAGTTTGCAAAAGAAAATTTTAGAAAATCCCAAACTTTATCAACATTTAAAGCAAAATTCTGGTTGGATAAAAATCTTAAATCGTAATCCTAACACTTTTAAAGATTTTGAAGAAGCAATGAAGGAAATGTATAAAGAACGGGCAACTGATAAAATGGATGAAGTATTAGATAATATTGATTTAATTAGTACTTTTTTAAATGCTATGAAATGATATTGACAAAATTGGGTAAAGTGATAGAATATACACCTATCAGGTGGTTTGTGTGAAAGAAATTTATGTTAAATATCATATAGGGGAAAATTCTGTTACAAAAGAATATCCGGTTACTAACCCAGTTCCAATTAATAAACAATTAAATATATCTTTACCATTGATTACTGGGGCTACTATTCATTTACCAATTGAAAAGGATATTAAAATTTTAGTTGGTAAGGAAATAGATTTAAATCAAATTGCTTTAGATAAACCTAAATTAGAAAAATATGATTTAAATCTTGAAGAGTTAGCTGATTTATCATTGAAAGGATATAGTAAAGCTTGTTTACTTAATTTTAAAAAGTATGACCAAATAGTAGTTGGTATTAATAATGAAGATATGATTGTTAATGATTATTATGATTTAAAAAAGATTATTGATGGATTAGCTTTATCAACTAAAAGTGTCTAATACTTTACAAAATTATAAATCATTCTTGACTTATAATAATTTATTTTTTAAAATTTGATTAGAAAACGAGGTAGATTGTTATGGATAAATTGTTGAATATTATTAAAGAAAATAGTATAACAAATGAAGAATTATTAAAACTGATAAAATATGTTAAAGATGAGCCTATTTTTCTTTTAAATAATATAAGATTATTGTCTATGGATGAAATTTTAGATTATAAAGAAGAATTAAAAATTGATAAATCTATAATCCCTTTAATTGACTTATGTGATAATAATTTTTTAGTATTTGATATTGAAAATAAAGAATTTCAAATATTAGATATATCTGATGAACAATTATGGAAAAAAATTGATAGTATTGAAAATTATATTAGTATGTTGGAAAATATGTAAATGTGTAAAACTAGTTAAATAATTATGTAAAACTATCTTGACTTATAATAATTTATCTTTTAAAATTAGATTATAGAAATGAGGTTTTTGTATATGTCAAATTTATTATTAATTGGAGCTGATGTTAATTTTTGTGCAAATACTGCAAATATATGGCAAATTGTTGGATATGTGCTTTTAATATTTAAAATCGTTATTCCAATTATTTTGATTGTATTTGGAATGATGGACTTAGGAAAGGCTGTAGTTGGAAGTAAAGATGATGATATTAAAAAAGCTGTTAAACAACTTGCAATGCGAGCTATTGCGGCTGTAGTTATTTTCTTTATACCAACATTAGTAAGTATGATTTTAGGTTTAGTATCTAATTTCCAAAAATCTGGTGCTAGAGACGACTTTAATATATGTCGAGCTTGTATAACTTCACCAAATGGTGGCAGTGGTGATGAAAATTGTGTTGATTATGCTGAAGATGCATGGAATGGTGACTATTCAACTCAAGAAGAATAATGTAAATAAGAAAGTAATTAAACTTTCTTTTTTTTTTACTTAATGTTAAAATAATTTAAAGGTGAAGAGATGAAAAAGTTAAAATATCTGTTTTTTATTATATTATTAATTATTTTTAATTTTGCTAATATTAAAAGTATCGATGCTTTAAGTAATAAAGAAGCAGTTAATAAAACTAATAATTATATAATAAATGCCATACAAAAAAATACATGGAATATTACTAATTCTAAAACTGATAAAGATTTTTATGATATTAAAATTAATATAGGTAATATAAATAATTCTGATTTAAAAGAGGCTATTAATGGAGTTGCCTATTTATCAGCATTTAATCATTCATCTTATAAATCAACTGTTATATTATTTGGATGTAAAAATGCTAATAAATGTGATGATGAATACAATTTTGAATATAATATCCAATTTAGATTGCAAAAAGATGATAGTGGTAATATTTTTCTTAATACAACTAGTTTTGTTACTAAAGATTATTATAATGGGATGAAAAATGCTGAAAAGGTATTATATACTATAACTACTAATCAAAAAGGAGTAGGTGGAAATATAGTTAAAGAAGGTAGTTATTCACAGAATATAAATATAAATGAAGATGAAATAGATAAAACTGAAGGTCGAAGTGGAAATCCTAAAATAATTAGTGATAATGAAACAATTACTATTCCAGAAAAAAATGATAGTTTTTGGAATGATGCTGGTTTGAGCAAATGCTATTATATTAAATTTAATTTTAGTGGTTCGAAATTTGCTAGATATCTTATTGGTGATAAGGAAAATGCCAAAAGTAATATTTTTTTGAATAGTACTGATTTAACTAATAATATTATTGAAGATTGTAAAGATGGTGGGGTTTTTGGCGTATCTAAAAGTAATATATATGCTATTTGTAATTCTTATGGTAAAACGTATACTTTTAATTATAAAGATAATAATGAGATAAATGTATGTAATGCTAATCAACAAAAGGCTGCTGAAAACCAATATGGTAGTGGAACAACTAATTTATTAACAAAAGAAGAACAAGAGCAAATAATAAAAGATAATAAAGAAAATAATGAAGAAAATAATGGTAGTTGGGATCCAGATAAATTATGTGCCAATGACAATTGCAATATTGATATAACTAAGTTTTGTAATGATCCTTACGTTGCTCGTACTTTAAAATTTTTAGGATTATTACTTTTGATAGCAAAAATCTTAATTCCAGCTTTAATAATTGGTCTTGGTTTTGTTGATTTAGCTAAAATAGTGATATCTGGTAGAATGGAAGATGCTAAAAAACAAGGAGCAAATATAATTAAAAGGGTAGTTATTGGAATTGTGATTTTTATAATTCCAACAATTTTAATAACAATTTATAATGTTGCTTATAGTATTGCTAATGATAGTGTAGAAGTGACGGATGGTGAACTAAATGTTCCTACTAATTTTAAAAATTGTGTAGGATGTATATTAGATGCTAATAATAAAGAAGCTTGTGTGGTAAATACAGGTAGTTAAGAAAGAAGTGAGTTTGATGAAGATTGATTCAGTTGAATTACAAAAAGTTGCAGTTAGACAAAGTCAGTATCCTGAGACTAATAAACCAGAGTTTTTGTTAGTTGGAAGGAGTAATGTTGGCAAATCTAGTTTTATTAATGCTTTAATTGGCCGTAAAAATTATGCTAGAACATCAAGTAAACCTGGTAAAACTCAAACATTAAATTTTTATTTAATAAATGATGAATTTTATTTAATTGATGTTCCAGGTTATGGTTATGCAAATGTGTCAAAAGAAGTAAATAAAAAAATGGGTTTAATGATTGAAGAATATATTAAAAGTAGAGGAAATTTAAGTCATGTTTTTTTGCTTATTGATTATCGGCATAAACCAACTGAAGATGATATTTTAATGTATAATTACTTGCAATATTACAATTTGGATACAACTGTTATTGCAACTAAATATGATAAAGTTGGAGCATCTTCGAGAATTAGTCAAGATAAGTTAATAAATGATGCTTTGAAGATAAATGATTTTATTCATTTTTCTTCTACAACTAAAAAAGGTAAAGAAGATATTTATAAAATAATTTTAAAAATTTTAGGAAAAAGTGACAAAGAAGAGTAAAATATAAAGATTTTTAGGTTATGGTATGGTATAATTAAATAGAATAGGAGTGTGAAATGTTGAAAAAAAAATTATTATTACTGCTTTTTTTATTTTTTTTGATGCCGACAGTTTATGCTTCTAGTTCGATAAGATGTATTTATAGTTATAAAAATTATACATTAACATTTAATGTAACTGATGCTAATAGTGGAAAAATAGTTTTTAATGCTAAAAAAAATGGCAATGGAGATAAATTAAAATTTAAAGTTGTAAAAAATATTGATGATTTTAAAAAAAATAAAAAGTTATCTTGTCCATCAGGAATATTTAGCAAAGAAAATAATAAGTTAGTAACAATAACGTTTAAGAAAACTAAATCAGCTACTAAAAATGATTTATCTCTTAATTATTCAAGTACTGATGCGGAACAACTTTCTCCAACAGATTGGGGTTCAGTTAATGATACAGATTTAGAAACTATTTGTAGTAAACCTGAATTTAGAAAGCCTTTAAAATTTATTGGAACTTTAGTTTCAGTAATTAAAATAGCGATACCGATTTTGATAATAGTATTTGGAATTATAGATTTATTTAAAGCTATTACTAGTTCAAAAGATGATCGAATAATGGTTGCAATTAAGTCTATTGGAGTTAGATTTATTGCGGGAATATTTATTTTCTTTATACCAGGTATAGTTCAGTTAATACTTGATTGGGTTAATGAATGGAGTAATTATCAGAATACGTGGTGTTGTTGTACTCAATGTATTTTAGATTCTGGAAAATGTGATGTCAATTCATGTAGTAGTGATTCATGTAAAATAGGAGGTATGAATTAATGAAAAAATATTTGATGTTATTAATGGTTATGGTATGTTTTATAGGTCTTAAAAATGTTTATGCAGAAAAAGTAAATTATAGTATGGGAGTAAATATTGCTGATATTAATGAATATGTTAGATTAGATGATGAAAATGAAGAAAAAACATCAGCAATTAGTAGTAAAAGCCCATGTATTAAATTGAAATCACCATTAAAATTTATTGGTTATATTATACTTATTGTTAAGATTATTATTCCTTTATTATTAATTATTTTTGGAATAATAGATTTATTTAAGGCTGTTACTGGTGGAAAAGATGGAGAAGTAGCTAAGTCTTTAAAAACTTTTGTTTTTAGACTTATTGCTGGAGTTGCTATTTTCTTTATTCCAACAATTATTAGCTTTGTCTTTACATTAGTTGATGGTTTTGATGATGTTGAAAATGAATATGAATTATGTCAGAAATGTATTTTAAATGTAAGTAGTTGTGATAAGGTGAATTCTTAAAGTAAATGCAACACTTATTCTTAAAGTAATTGCAACTACTTTTACTTGTCCAAGTAAGAAGTAGTTGTGATAAGTGAAAACACAATTGTTTTCACTTTTTTTTTATGTTATACTTGCTATGTTAGGGTGTTAGTTATGAAGAAAAAACAAATTTTTATATTATTGATTTTAAGTGTTATCTTTTTTGCTAATCCGGTTTTAGCAGATAATTATACAAAAAGTTATTGTACCGGTTTAAGAGGTACTTTGAGAATTGTTGGAGAGGTTGTTAATGTTATTAGAGTTATTGTTCCTTTAGTAATTATTGTTTTAGCATTTGTCGATTTATTTAAAGCAGTGACAGCTGGTAAAGATGTTAATGTTTTTAAATCATTTAAATCAATTGTAACAAGATTAATTTTAGGAGTTTTAGTTTTCTTTATTCCTACTATTTTAGAGTTTGGTTTTACTTTAGTAGATGAATGGACTGATTATGAAACTAGTTATCATGAATGTGTAACTTGTGTATTAAATGTTAAAGAATGCCGTTAGGAGTGTGGCAAAATTGCAAAAACAAGTTATTGTTATATTTTTGAAATATATTAGTTTTATATTTATTATGGGATTTTTTACTTTTTTTGGGGTTTTAAATGTTTTAGCAATTAATAATTCAACAGCGAATAATGATGAGAAAAGAATTTTATTAGAAGCGGCTCATGGATCAGGATATATGGCTAATGGTTATGATGAATGTAATCATACAAGTAATACTGTTGATGGGATAACTTATTATGAAAATCTAGAAGCGCGAATTATGATTGATAAAATTGCTGGTTATTTAAAAAAAGCAAATGTTCCATATGAAATAAGTAATGAGATTGTTGGAGATGCCTATTTTGCTAGTGATAATTGGCAAAGAAATGGATGTAATCCAAGTGGTAAGGAATGTTGTGGTTTTAGACAAGGAACAATTGGTAATTATAGTCCATTGTTATATAAACATATTGATTCAATTGGAGCTGATAAATATTTATTAGCATTTGAACTTCATTTTAATGGTTTTGATGGAAATCAAAAATATAGTGCTGTAATGCTTGATAAAGTTACTGAACCATATTCTTCAAATGGTAAAAAAATTATTGATGCTGTTGATAAGGTTATAGGGACAAGTGATTCAAAAGTATCTAGAGATGTTGATTTATTTGGTGATTTAGGTGCTATAAATAATTTGCAGAATGAAAGGGGAATTCCTACATATTATTTAGAGACTTTTTTTATGGATTATACTCCTCATTTAAAAGAATATCTTAATAAAAAAGATGAACTTGCAAAAGAACTTGCTCAAGTATTAATTGATATATCTGGAATTAAAGCAAAAATTAATGATGAAGAATTAAAGGGTGGTAGAGAAAGTGATCCTTTTTCAAATTATCCATTAATTATTAGTAATAATGATTTTACATGCAAAGCAATATTAGTAGATATAAATACTGGAGAATTAAATAATTTAGGAAAATTATTGCAAGATATTTTTACCCTTATTAAGATTTTAGGACCAGTTTTAGCGATTAGTTTATCTATAATAGAATTTAGTAAAGTTGCTGTTGCTGCTGATCCAGCAGCTGAGCAGAAGAAAGCTATAAAAAGAGTTGCTAAGAGATTAGCTATTGGTCTTATATTAATATTTTTGCCATATTTGCTAGACTGGCTTCTTCATGTTTTTGGCTTATATGATATAAGTAGTTGTGGTATAAGATAGGTGATAATGATGAAAAAAATATGTTTATTATTATTAATATTATTTATATTTCCTAAGATAATTTTGGCTTATGATATTGATACTGAAGGTATGGATTCTAATATTGCTAGTTTATTAAAACAGTTAGAATTAGATTGGCCAAGTGGAATGGATGAAGGAAGATTAGAAGTAATAAGACAAGCAGGTTTGATGATTAACAAAGGTACTAAATATGGTGGTCATACTGGTATATGTTATACTAATACACCACCAGAATTAGATTGTTCAGCATATGTTTCTTTGGCTTTTCATCGAGCTGGGGTAACAGAGGTTGGTTGTGAGTGGTTTACTGGTAATTATAATTCTTCAAGTTCATTTGAAAGTATTAATCAATCTGATTTGAGGCCTGGTGATATAGGGTTGAATAATTCTACTCAAAGTACTGATAATCATGTTGGAATATATGTCGGTAAGAAAAACGGAATTAATATTTGGTTTCATAGTTCTAATTATAATGGAGTATCAGGTCCTCAAGTAAGAGAAGGAAATGGTAATTTCGCAGTTTTTAAAAGATATCGTAAATGGAATGAAGTGCATGTAAATAATAGTTCAAATGATGGTATTGGTGGTGAATTAGGAGGAAGATTAGATGATCCATATTTGGATATGTCGTTAAGTTCTTCTGAACAATTTACGTGTGAAAATATTTTTTACACTGTTGGTAGTGATGGTACAAAATCCGAAAAAACTTTAAAAGTAATATTAGATTGGTTATTTAATATTATTGTTATTGCTGCGCCTGTTATTGCAATTGTTTTAACTATTATAGATTATATAAAAATTATTACTAATAATAGTTCTGATGGTTTAAAAAAAGCTAACTTAAGAATGATAAAAAGAATGGCTATTACTATTTTAATTGTGTTTTTACCATTTTTAATACAATTTTTATTTAATATTTTTGGACTTTATGATTTAAGTAATTGTGGTATTTCATAAATTATTGTATAATATTGTATATGTAGAAAATTAAAAAGATTGGAGGTTTTAGATATGCTAATAATGGCTGGTTTAGGGACATGGATAAATAATATGTTTCATAAAATACTATTATTAATAGATGGCTGTATTTATTGGGCTGTTTCTCAAGTTTATCAAATTTTCATAAAATTAGCTGATGCTAGAATCTTCCAAGATGCTTTTTTTAGTAATTTTGCAAAAAGAATATATGCTATTATTGGGGTAGTAATGCTATTTTATTTAGCTTATGCATTGTTAAATGCTTTAGTTGATCCAGATAAAGCTACTTCTGGTGATAAAAGTTTAACTAAACTTGCTCAAAATATTGTAATTTCTTTAGTTATGTTAGGATTTTTGCCTACAATTTTTGATTATGCTTATAAAATACAAGGAGTTATTTTTAAAGAAAATGTTATTGGGGCTATTATATTTGGTACGGGATCTACTAATTCAGAAAGTATAAGTAAATATGGTAATTATATGGCTTATACAGCTTTAAATCCCTTTTTAAATCCAGGAAATTATAATGTAAGATTAGAGGATAATTATAGTTGGTTTGATTTAAAAGCTGATTTGATTGATAATGGTAGATTTACTAATTTGCCAGTATTATCTGACTGGGCTGTTGAAGAACAAAAAACTATAAGTCCGTATTTAGAACCTGATGATAATGGTGATGGTGAACCGGAAGTTAAAGAAGAAGGAGAAATGGTTTCTTTAGGTTATAAACCTATTATATCTACGGCTTGTGGAGTAGCATTGTTGTATATTATTTTTACATTTTGTTTGGATTTAGGTATTAGGATTGTAAAGTTTGCTTTTTGTCAATTAATTGCACCTATACCGGTTGTTTTAAGAATGCTTCCAGGTAAAAAAGGAACTTTTGAGAAATGGCTTAAATTAACTTTAACAGTTTATTTTGAAGTTTTTATTAGGGTAGGAATTATGTATTTAGTAATTTATTTTTTTAGTGAAATTGCTAATATGGATATGTTTAAATATGCAACTAGTGGAATTCAAGGCTTAGTAGTATTAGCTATTATATTATTAGGATTACTTGCTTTTGCTAAACAAGCTCCTAAAATGTTAAGTGATATGTTAGGCCTTGATTCTGGTAATATTAAGCTTGGTATTAAAGATAAGTTAAAAGCTGGCGGTTTATTTGCTGCAGGTGCTGCTATAGGTGGTGGAGCTATATCTTTAGGACGTAATTTGGTTTCAGGTGGTAAAGGCTTTGTTAATAAATGGCGTGAAAATAAGGAATTAGCTGATAGAGAGTTTGCTTATCATCGCGAAAATGCTAGATATGAAAGTGATCATTGGAATAGATCTGGAGCAGCATTAGATAATGCAAGAGCTGCTGGAGCTTATGGAAAACTAATTGGCCGTACTTTATTTAGCGGGATAGGAGTTGGTTTATCAGCTGCAGCTGGAGGTGCAGCTGGATTAACTAAAGGCGGTTATAAAGCGAAAGGTGCTAAAAACCTGCATGATGTTCAAAGTGCTGCATTATCTGCAGCTGCTGAAGCTGAAGCAGCTAGAGCTGCTCGTGATGGTCGTGCTGAAGCAGCTAGTGAAGCTAACCCAACTATTGCAAGTATTCCAATTATAGGTGGAGCATTGGCTTCAGGAGCTCAGGCTGTTCAAAATGCTGCTATTGCTGCTAATAATTTAATTCAAGGAGAAGCAAGTTATACTTTAACGGAATCAGAAAAAGCTCGAAAAGAGGTTTTAGAAAAATGGCAATCACTTGTTAAAAATTATGAAAATTTATGGAAAGGTGAAAAAGCTTATATTGATGCTGAAGCAAGTCAAAGAAATGCTCATGTACAAGCTGCTGTTGCTCAAAATGAATTTAATAATTTTGCGTCTAGTGTAAATAATGAGTATCGTAATGAGTTTGCAAGAATTATGAGTAGTAATCCAAATAAGAAAGTTGAAGATGCAAGTAGGGAAGCATATAATAATATTAGACAAAATCTTAGTCAAACTGAAAGAACTCAGTTATTAAATCAAAAAGATCAATTTGCTAAACTTTATAAAGAAATGCAAAATGCAAATAAAGCATCATCAAAAGCTGATAGTATTTTGGAAGCTACAATTAATGAAATTAAAACTGCTAAAAAGGGAGCGTTGGATTCTAATATGGCTCAAATTGATAACTTTCGTAAAAATCATTCAATATATGCTCAATATATTGGTAAAGATGGGGATGCTATTGATAAAAAACCAGTTACTAATGAATTAAATAGTTTAAGATTAAAAGAAGATACTTTATTGCAACGAAAACAAGATAATAAATAATAGAAATGGGGAATATTAGATGAATAATAACTATTTGATACCAGCTAATACGAAAAAGTCAAAATTAATTTTAGGATTTTTTACTGGAATTGATTTGGCAATATTTGCAATTGGATGTTCAATTACATTAATAATGTTAATTATTTTTCAAGGTATGAATTTTACTACAGCTTTAATTGTTATTTTACCAGCTTTGATATCGGGTTTTTTAGTTATCCCTGTTCCAAATTATCATAATGTGTTACAATTAATTACAAATATAGTAACATTTATGATGGGAAGAAAAAGGTATTATTGGAAAGGTTGGTGTATGATGCATGGCAAAGAAGAATAAAAATGATAAAGAATTATTAAGTAAGTGGAGTGAAGACTGGGTTCCGATTAAAAATATTTTAAATGGTATGATTCAGTTAGAAAATGGCGAATATGTTACTGGCATTAAAGTTGCACCTAGAAATATTTTCATTTTAGATGCTGGAACTAGAGATAATGCTATTTATCAACTTCAAAATTTCTATAATACCATTAATTATGAATTTTGGTTAGTTGTTGCCGATCGTCCTGTTGATATTCAAGTTTACTTATCACAATTACAAATTTTATATAATAATGCTACTAATGCTAATACAAGAAAATTAATAACTCAAGATATTAATAAAGCTAATATGTTTATGTCAGCAGAATATAATGTTGTTGATACTGAGTATTATATTTTGTTTAAAGAAAAGAAAATGGATGTTATTCAAAAACGTTTACATCAAATGATTAGTAATTTAGCTAATTGTGGATTAAATAGTCAACAAACATCTAATAATGATTTAAGAGTTATTTTAGATAATTTCTTTAATGGAGGAGTAATGACCTCTTATAGTGGGATGGTGAGTCCAGAATGAACCTAAAAGCACAGATTGCTCCAAAGGGAGTAGAATTTAAACCAACTGAATTTATGATGAGTGGTAAGTATTGTACCATTTTAACAGTCGTAAGTTTTCCAAAATTTATATCTCAAGGCTATTTAGCAAATTTAACTAATTTATCTGGTATTAAAATTGTTGCTAAACATATCCCTATTGAATTATCAACATTACAAAGAATGATTAATAAAGAAATTGCGGATTTAAAAAGTCGTTATCAAACAGAGAGAGATCGGACTATTCAAGAACGAATTAGACAAGATTATGAATCATTAGAACAATTTATTTCGATGTTAGTGGCTACGCAAGCAAGAATTTTTGACTTTCAATTACATATCTTTATTTCAGCTGATACCAAAGATGAATTAAATGGTAAGAAAATGCAAGTTAGAAATTATTTAGATGCTTTAGGTATGCGTGGGATATCTTTAATGTTTGAACAAGAAAAAGTAATTAAATCAATGTTACCAATTTTTCCTAAACAAGATATTGAAGATCGAGTAGGAGCGCCTATTCCATCTGTTACCATCGCGGCTATGTATCCATTTATTTTTGATAGTATTAAAGATCCGGGAAATAGTACTTTATTTGGGGTTGATTTTTCAGGAGGAGTTGTCCTATTTAATCAATTCTTATATCAAATAAAGAAAGAACACAACCGGAATAATGCTAATATGATTATTTTAGGTACAACTGGTTCTGGTAAATCAACTGCTGCTAAATTATTACTTCGTAGTCATATTAGAAATGAATATAAAATTGTCTGTGTCGATCCTGAAGGGGAATTAAAAGACATGGCTACTAATATGGGCGGAGACTTCTTAGACCTTGGTAAAGGTGGCGATTTTGGAATGGTAAACCCTTTAGAAATTGTCATTGACGCTGATGAAGACGAAATTAATCAAGGTTTAGGTTATACCGTTTTAACTAGAACTTTACAACAATTAAAAGCTTTCATGAAATATTATGCTCCTGATATTGAAGAAGATGTTTTAACGATGTTTACGGAAGTAGTAACGGATACTTATAAACGTTATAAAATTGATTATGATACCGATTATACGAAATTTACTAGTGGAGATTATCCAACTTTTGATGATGTTTATGCTACAATTAAAGGAAGATTATTATCCATGACGGAGCGGACTCATGAACGAGATGTTATGGAAAGACTTGAACTTAAAGTTAGACCTTTAGTTAAAGAATTACGTTATTATTTTACGGGACATACAACCTTAAATATTAATAGTGATTTTATTGTCTTTAATATTAAAGAATTAATGAATGCTGATGAAAATGTAAGAAATGCTTTGTTCTTTAACGTTTTAAAATATGCATGGGGCTTATGTTTAGATCCAAGTGTTAATACAGTCATGTATGTTGATGAAGCTCATGTTCTTTTATCAACTAAAAATGAATTAGGTGCTGAGTTCTTAGCCCAAATTCAAAGACGAAGCAGAAAATATAATACGGGAACAATCATTGTTACCCAACAACCAACTGACTTTGCGGCTCCAAGTGTTATTACTCATGGTAAAGCTATTTTTGATAATGCGGCATATTATTTAGTTATGGGTTTAAGAAAACAAGCTATTGATGATTTATCAAAATTAATTGATTTAAATGAAAGTGAAAAAGAAAGTATAAAATACTATAATCAAGGAGAAGCTTTATTTGTCTGTGGAAATAGAAGAATGAGAATAAACATAATTGTTACTCAAGATGAATTAGATTCCTTTGGTTCTGGTGGAGGTTTATAGTTTGACATCAAAAGATTTTTTAGTTAAAATACGTTTATAAAGTGATGAAGAAAAGTAAAAATAAGGTGGTACCAAATTCGTCATTTGGCATCATCTTTTTATTATTATGGGAGGATTTATGAATAAAGAATTAGTTGAAAGATTATTACCAGGATTAAATCATGATGTTGATTATTATGAAAAAATGTATCCAAAAAGAGATTTAGGTGAAGGAGCAATTGTGACAAGATATGCTCCAAGTCCAACTGGTTTTGTACATTTAGGTAATTTATTTATGCTTTCTATAGCAAGAAAAATGGCTAGACAAACTAATGGAATTGTTTATATGCGTATCGAAGATACTGATCAAGAAAGATTAGTTGAAAACGGCATTAGTAAAATTATTGAAGCGGTTAAACAATTTGGTTTTACTTTTGATGAGGGTCCTATAAATGAAGATGAAGAAGTAGGAAATTATGGACCATATATTCAAAGTAAAAGAAAAGAAATATATCAAACTTATGCTAAAGATTTATTACTAAAAGGTCTAGCTTATCCTGATTTTACAACTAAAGAAGAATTAGATATGATAAGAAATGAACAAGAAAAAAGTAAAAGAAGAATTGGTTATTATGGTAAATGGGCAAGAAGTAGATTTTTGTCTGAAGAAGAAATAATAAAAAAATTAGATGAAGGTAAACCTTATATTATTCGTTTAAGAAATAATGGTGATTTTAATAATAAAATTGTGGTAATGGATGCGATAAGAGGAAAATTAGAATTACCAGAAGATGATATTGATCAAGTTCTAATTAAAAATGATGGTCTTCCAACTTATCATTTTGCTCATGTGATTGATGATCATTTAATGCATACTACTCATGTTATTAGAGGTGATGAATGGTTAAGTAGTCTTCCTATTCATGTTAATTTATTTAAAATATTAGGTTTTGAATTACCTATTTATGCTCATTTTTCACCATTAAATAAAAAAGATGGTGAAACAATTAGAAAATTATCTAAAAGAAAAGATCCTGAACTTGCAGTAAGTTATTATCATGAAATGGGTATTCCTAGTGAAGCTTTAATGCTTTATCTAGCAACTGTTACTAATTCTAATTTTGAAGAATGGTATTTAGCTCATGAAGATGAAGATATTGATAACTTTACAATGAGTTTTAATAAAGTTGGAATATCTGGGACAATTTTTGATATGGAAAAATTATTAAGTATTTCTAAGAATATTTTAAGTAAAATTACGGCTTTAGAAATGTATGAAAAAACATTAGAATGGGCTCATGAATATGATGAAGAATTTGCTCATATTTTAGAAAAAAACCAAGATATAGCGGTTAAAACTTTTAATATTGAAAGAAATATAGTTAAGCCTCGTAAAGATTTTGCCATGTTTAGTGAAGTAAAACAAGGAATTTATTATATGTTTGAAGAATTATTTAAAAATGAAAACTATGAATGGCAAAAAATAAATGATATCAAAGAAATTAAGAATATTTTAGATGTTTATCTAAATAAATATTATGATCCAAATGATAATGAAGAAGAATGGTTTAATAAAATGAAAGAAATGTGTGATGAATTAGGATATGCTAGTAATATGAAAGAATATAAACAAAATCCTGAAAAGTTTAAAGGTAATGTTGCCGATGTTTCAACAGTAATAAGAGTTGCTTTAACAACTAAATCTAGAACTCCTAATTTATATGATATTATGAAAATTCTAGGATTAGAAACGATTAAAAAACGTTTTGAATTAGTAAATGAATATAGAATTGGTTTCTAGAAAACTAGAAGAATTAAGTAAATCTTCTTTTAGATCTAGTTTTCATTTAAAAGAAAAGGATAAAGCTTATTTAAAAGAAAAAGGCTTTAAAACAATTGAAAACCATGCTAAAGATTTTGTGGCTCATCGTTTAGCTCCTCAAAATCTTTTAAATGATGGACATCAAACACCAATGAGGGGACATCCTGTTTTTGTAGCAGAGCATGCTACTGCAACATGCTGTAGAAATTGTTTATATAAATGGCATCATATTGATAAAAATAAAGAATTAACAGTTAATGAACAAAATTATATTGTTAGTTTAATTATGGCTTGGTTAGTAAAAGAAATGAAATAATTGACAATGTATTTACAAATACTTTGCTTAAACTTTACATTTTGAAAAAAATTTGCTATAATGTTTTTTGAAAGGGAAGTGTTAGTTATGGATGAAGGAAGAGAATTAGAAATAGAGAAAATTGAAAATACCAATGATAAAGAAGGTTTAATTGCTATGGCGATTGTAGCTGGTGTATCAGCTCTTGGATTAGCATTACCAATTTTAAATGCTACTAATCCTGATATGCAATTAATAGAAAATTTAAAACAACTTGATATATTTGGAAATAAAGCAGGATTTGAATGGGTTATAAATGGAGTAGGAGCGATTTCGGCAACAAATTTTGTTATAGCGGCTAGAGCAGTTTTGAAAGAGTTATTAAAAAAAGCTAAAGTTATTAAAGATGAAAAATTACTTTGTTTTGATGAAATGGGGATGGAAAGATGAATGTTAAGGATCTTATAACACTTAGTGATCAAAATAAGTATGTTGTAGTTAGTAAAATTGAGGTATCTTCTAAAATTTACTTTTATTTAATTGATATTAATAATTATGAGAATGTTTTAATATGTTATTTAGAAAATAATAAATTAAAAGAAGTAAAAGATGAAGAATTAGTAAAACAGCTTATTAAAGTCTTTTCTGCTGAATTAAAAGATGATATTAAAAATATTATAGATTCTATAAATAAGTAATTAAAAAGAATTTATGGAAGTTTAGATAAAACTAAATCCATAAATTCTTTTTTTATACTTTCTAATTCTTCTTTTGTTTGAGCTTCAAATCTTACGGTAATATTTGGACCAGTATTACTAACTCTAATTAAACCCCAGCCATTATTAATATTAAATCTAATTCCATCAATATCGGTATATTCTAAATTTCTAGAAATTATTTCTTGTTTTACTTTATCAACAACTTTAAATTTTTCTTCATTACTACAAGGTATTTTTATTTCTGGTGTTGAATAATATTTAGGAATATCAGATAAAATTTCAGATAAAGTTTGATTAGTTTTAGATAATATTTCTAAAATTCTTAAACCATCATAAATTGCACTACAAATTTCAGGACCTCGATCATTAAAGAAAATATGACCAGATAATTCTCCACCTAATAAAATATTTTTTTCTTTAGTAGCACTTTCGGTAAAACTAGTGCCTGTGCGATTCATATAAATTTTACCACCTAATTTTTCTACTTCATCAATTAAAGACTTTGAACATTTTACATCACATAGAATAGTTTTATTTTTAAAATTATTTATTAAAGCTTTAACGGCTACTATCATAATTTTATCAGCCATAATAAAGTTTCCTAATTCATCTATCATCCCAAGACGATCTCCATCACCATCATAAGCAATTCCACAATCAGCATGAACTTCTAAAACTTTTTTCTTTAACATTTCCATATTTTCTTCAACAGCAGGATCGGGATGATGATTAGGAAAAGTTCCATCATTTTCATCACAAATATAAGTTACGTCTAGGTTAGGAAATAATTTCATCGCATCTTTAACAATTGTTGTTGTAACGCCATTGCCAGGATCAATAACTACTTTTAACTTTTTATCAGTCATTAAAACATTATCATTTAAATATTTTAAATATTTATCTTTTATATCTCGTTCTTCATAAAGACCTTGACCTTTTAAAAATTTTCCTTTATAAGTGTAATCTTTAAAATCAGTAATCATCTTACCTCTAGCATTGGATAAAGGATCAAAAGAAAATTTAAAACCATTATCATCTTTAGGATTATGACTTGCTGTAACCATTATACCATAAGTATTTTCTATGTGTCTTGTTAAATAATGCATTGGAGTAGTAATCATCCCATAATTAATAACATTAATTCCTGAATCCAATAAACCTTTTATTAAAGATTTAGTTAGGCTTGGACTAGATAGGCGATTGTCATAACCAACAACACATTTTTTCTTATCACAAAATTCTTGAAGGTAAGAACCATAACTTAAACCTATAGTATATGCTCCATCTTCATTTATTTCATTTGGATAAATTCCTCTAATATCATAAGCTTTAAAAATACTATCTTTCATTATTAGCCCCTTTTCTATTTATAAATATATGATAACATAAAGTAAAGTAAATATAAAATTTAAAAAACTTAGATTGACACTTTTTTAAAAAACAGGTATGATTAAAATAGAAGAGGATAAGTGAAAAATATGGATGAGAAAGATTTAGAAATTAAACAAAAAATAGAAGATCGTAAATTAAAAAATGCAGTTGTAAAATCAATTAGAAAAAGCCAAATAGAAGGTTTTATGATTAAATCAGCTATCGCGGCTATTACAGCAATGTATGCGGCTAATGCCTATGCAATGACTGCCAATTTAGGTGAACAACATGACCGTAAAAAAGCTATGAAAAGTGTTATCGAACAAGATTTAACAATTTTAAATGATAAAAATAACCGTTATGAAGGTTTACTTGATGAACAGGGTTATCCAAGAGGTTGGGGATATAATCATCATAATATTGCTTCCAAAATTAATGAATATTATGCTTTAAGTAAAGATTTAGGCGATATTCATTTAGCCGATATTGCTGATTTAATTGAATATGATGAAAATAATCAAAATATTGATAAAGTATTTAATTGGATAGATGATCATTATGTTGGTGAAGCTAAAAATTTTATAGAATACTATCAAAGTTTAGGCTTTCAAAGTGAAGAAGAATATTATCAAGCAATGGTTGATTTAAATTATGAAAAAACATTAGAAGAACAAGAAGGGGTTGGAGGTCCAAAATTATGAATGATGAAATAACAGTTATGACAATCGATGATAAAGATTATGTTGTATTAGAAAAAATATTAAAAGATGTTCATGAATATTTAATCTTATTTGAAGAAGAAAATCCTAAAAATATTTTATTAGTAGAATATTATAAAAATGCTAGTCAAATAGAAGAAATAGAAAATAATGATTTAAAAATTATGATATTAGAAGAATTCTTTAAAAGACATCCTGATTTAAAACAAGGTATTTAGAAAGATGGTATTTATGGAAGATAAAAAAGAAAATAAAACTTTTATAATGGTTTTAATAGGCATAATAGGAGTATGTTTGATTACAATAGGACTTACTTATGCCTATTGGATATTAACAAGAGAGCAGTCAGGCGAGAATGTTGTTAATACAGCTTGTTTAAATATTAATTTTACAGGAGAAAATGATATAGGGTTAGATAAAGCATATCCAATGAATAATGAACAACTAGAAAAATTTTTAAGTACAGCAACACCATATCATTTTACTATTCATAATGAATGTAGTGATAAAGCAAGTGCAAGTATTAATCTAGAATCATTAACTGTAGATGGAAAGGCCTTAGATGATCAATGGATTGATGCAATATTATATGAAGATACTTATAGTACTAATTTAAATAGCGAAAAAAAGTTAAATGAAAGTATGTATAATGATGAAAATAAAGTAATATCAAATTCTTTACATGCGTACGAGTTATACAATTTTGTTTTACAAAAAGGAGAAACTAAAAGTTTTAATTTATTACTTTATATGGATCCAAATACACCAATGGAAACAGCCAATATGAATGCAAGTTGGAAAGGGAAAATAACCTTAAGTGCTGGCTATAAAGAAGAAAAGTTTGCCAATTTAGCAAACACAAAAGTAGTTGTTGTTGAATCAGGTGATGGTTTATATGAAGTGAAACATGACGATTTAGATGAATTAGGACAAGAATGGAATAAAACTGAATACCGTTATGCTGGAATAAATCCTAATAATTATGTATCTTTTAATAATGAAATTTGGCGAATTATTGGTTTAGTGAATGCAAAAAATGGCGAAAGCATCGAACAAAGAGTAAAAATAGTTAGAACTGATGGAGTAAAAGAACAAAAAGATTTTGGAACATATAGTTGGGATAGTAAAAGACAAACCGGAAGTTCAGATAGTTATTTTGGCAGCAATGATTGGACTGATAGTCAGTTAAAATATATGTTAAATAGTGTATATTATAAAAGTGAAAAAGGAGAATGCTATAAGGGGAGTACTGCTAGTCAATGTGATTTTACTGGAAGTGGTACTGAAATTAGTGGATTAGATAATATAGTTCAAGAAATGATTGATAAAGATATAATATGGAACATAGGTGGCACAGATGTAAATACAGATGATGGATTAGTAAATCTTTTGTATGAATATGAAAGAGGAAAAAAAGTTTATACTGGAATATCAAGAGAAACTGAATGGTCGATAAAAAATGATAATGAAAATTATAATGGAATAGGTTTAATCTATCCCAGTGATTATGGTTATGCAACAAATGGAGGAAATTTAGGAAGAAATAATTGTATTAAAATAAAATTATATGAGTGGAATAACGATAAATATAATATTGAATGTGGAGGGACAGATTGGTTAAAACCAAGTAGTAATTATATTTGGACTATTACGCCATATTCTACTTATTCTGATTTTTCATTATCTGTGTCTTCAAATGGAAATGTTACTGGACTTAGTACAAATGGGTTATATAGTGTTTGGCCAGCTTTATATCTAAAATCTTCGGTTAAAATAACTCCTAATCCAAGACCAGAACAAGAATATGGAACAGTAGATAATCCATTTCAATTATCAATGTCTGAATAATTAAAACAAACCTAATTTTAGGTTTTTTCTTTTGGTTGTTTGACTATTTTTATTTATTAGCATATAATGTAAGAGTTCATGAAAGGATTGATTGTATTGAAAAGTATTTTTAAGATATTAAAAAAGTTTACAATACCAATAATTATAACAATTTGTTTATTAGTTTTACAGGCTCAGTTAGATTTAAGTTTGCCTGATTATACTGCAAATATTATAAATATTGGTATTCAAGAAAAAGGTATAGAATATGCTTATCCAACTGTTGTTAGAAAGAGTATTTTAGATAAAGTATTAGAAATATCTGATGATAAAGAATTTATTAAAGATAAGTATAATTTAGATAATGATAAATATTATGTTAAAGATTTAAAAAAAGAAGATAAAGAATTATTAGAAGATAAAATTATTAAAGATTTTATGTTTATTATGATGGTTGATTCTAATAATGAACAAATTAGAAATTCTTTAAATATTAATACTGATTTAAATACTTTTTATAGTATGTTACCGATTGAACAAAAAATTTTAATGAAAAATAATATGTTAGAAAATATTAATAATCTAGATGAAACAATGATTAAACAAATGGCTGTTGAATCAGTTAAACAAGAATATCAAAATAATGGTTTTGATCTTGATAAATTACAAATAGATTATATTATTTCTAATGGTGTTAAAATGATTTGTTTAGCTTTATTATTAATGACTTGTGCGATTTCAGTAGGCTTTTTAGCAAGTAGAATTGCTACTAAATTTAGTTATTTATTAAGAGAAAAAATTGTTAGTAAAATTATGAGTTTTTCATCTAAAGAATTTAATTTGTTTTCACTTGCAAGTTTAATTACCCGTTCAACTAATGATGTTCAACAAATTCAAATGATTATCTTTATGTTTTTAAGAATTATAGTATTCGCACCTATTATGGGATTTGGAGCTTTATTTAAAGTTTTAGGTAATCAAATGAATTGGGTTTTAGCTTTAGCTGTTGGATTAATTTTATTAATTGTTTTATTCTTATTTATTTTTGCAATGCCTAAATTTAAATTAATTCAAAAATTAGTTGATAAGTTAAATTTAGTAACAAGAGAAAGATTAACAGGTATTCCAGTAATAAGAGCATTTGGAACAGTAAAAGTTGAAGAAAAAAGATTTGCAGATGTTAATAATGATTTAGCTAAAACTATTCAATTTTGTGATCGAGTAATGGGTATTATGATGCCTACTATGATGTTTATTATGAATGGCGTATCTATTTTAATTATTTGGGTTGGAGCATCACAAATTGATGCTGGTACAGTTCAAATTGGAACTATTATGGCTTTTATTACATATTCAATTCAAGTTATAATGTCATTCTTAATGATAAGTATGGTATCAATTATGTTACCAAGGTCATTAATTAGTTTTAAAAGAGTAGCTGAAGTTTTAAATAAAGAAAGTTCAATTTTAGAAAATGAAAATCCTGAAGAATTTAAAAATAATGAAGGAACAGTAGAGTTTAAAAATGTTAGTTTTGCTTATCCTGATGCTGATGGAGAAGTATTAAGTGATATTTCCTTTAAAGCTAAAAAAGGAACTACGACGGCTATTATTGGTTCAACTGGTTCTGGAAAAAGTACGTTAATTAATTTAATTCCAAGATTTTTTGATGTAACTAAAGGAAGTATTTTAGTTGATGGTACAGATATTAAAAATGTGGATATACATGCATTAAGAGATCGAATAGGTTATGTTCCTCAAAAAGGTAATTTGTTTTTTGGAACAATTAAAAGTAATGTTTTATTTGGGCAAGATGAAAACAACGAAAAAGTTTTAAAAGAAGCTTGTGAAGTTGCGCAGGCAAGTGATTTTATAAGCAAACTGCCAAATGAATATAATTATGCGGTTAGTCAAGGTGGTACTAATGTAAGTGG
>CANQSO010000010.1 GCA_947626535.1 uncultured Bacilli bacterium
TTAATAAATTATAATACTATTGCTGAGACTGCTAAAATAGTTGGACTTAGTGAAAGAGATACATACAATATTAGAATTAAGATAATATCTACGCTTAACGAATATAAAAAAGCAAAATTGAAAGAACTTGTACAGTGTGATGAAAAATATGTTAGACTTAGTTTTAAAGGTACAAGGAAAAATAAAATGCCGAGAAAATCAAGAAGAAATGGGCAAGAAGGTAGAACTTCAGGAATAAGTATGGATCAAGTTTGCATATTAATGGCAATCGATAGTTATGATAATATATTTGTAAAAATAGTAGGTTTAGGCCCACTTTCTAATGATGATTTAGAAAATAATTTCACAGATTGGATAGAAGAAAAAAGTATATTAGTAACTGATAGTAAAAGCTCATATATAAAATTTGCTAAAGATCATAATTTAATTCTTAAACAAATTCCAGAGAATAAACATACAACAAAAGATGGTTATCATTTAGGAGAATTAAATTCTCTTATGTCAGAATTAGAGGTTTTATTATTAAAATTTAGAGGATTATCTACACGACATTTACAAGAATATTTAGATTTATTTAGATTTAGAAAAATATTAAAATATACCGTTGAGTATCTTAAGCAAAATAAAGAAATGTATAGTTATTCATTATTAGAGAAAACAAATATAAAAAATAAAAATGTTTGTAAAAAACAAATGCCTGTAAATTTAAGCGAAAATAACAATATGTCTTTTGAATAATCCATCAGTAAAATTGTTCATAAGAGATAAAAATTATTAGAATTAAATAAATATTTATTAAAAAAGGCTAGGCAAATTGAAGATGAAAATGAAGAAAAGAATGAAGAATTATTAATTTTAATTAAAAATTTTTGGCTGATAAGTCATTATGAAACTGATTGCGGACTTACTAATCTTCCTGCAGAAAGAACTTATTATTATGATAAAAATAAAACTCAAATAGAAGAATTATTTAAGCAAAATGAAGAATTAAAATTAAGTATAAAGTAATTTTATCTTAGCCATAATATAAATGGTGAAGTTTTATGAAACAAAATTTATTTTTAGATGCGGCTATACCTTTAGAAAAAGATTATTTAATAGAAAGTAAAAAAGAAAAGAATGTCATTATAAAGCATTATTATGTTAAAGAAGAAAAAAACTCAAAATTAAAGCATGATAAAGGAGATTATTTTACGATTTCTTTTGATGATATAGTAATGTATCAAGAGACTAATATTTTAGAAAAAGTTATTAAAAAAATTTTAAAAATGTTTTTAAAGAAATATCATAAAGGTGGGACTATTTTAATTTTAGGTTTAGGTAATTCTAGTATATTAGGAGATTCTTTTGGTGTTAAGTGTTTAAGTAAAATAATCGCGACTAATCATTATAATGATATTTATACGATTCCAAAAGTAGCTCTATTTTCACCAGAAACAACTAATAAAACGGGAATATCTTCTTTTAGATTAATTGAAAATGTCGTAAAAGATTTAAAACCCAATGTAATTATATTAATCGATTCTTTAGTAACTGAAAAAGCAAATTTTATAAATCGGACTTTAGAAATAAATGATTGTGGAATTGTTTATGCTGATGCATTAAAAGACAATAAATGTATTAATAAAAAAACTTTTGGCATACCAGTTTTAACAATTGGTTATCCAACTTTATGGAACTGTAAAAAAGCCTATTTTGCTAAATTAAATTTAGAAGAAGATTTAAAAATAATGAGTGATTTAATATCAAAAGTAATAAATCAAATAATAATGTCATAAAACGACATTTTTTTAATGTTTTATTTTATATAATACTAATGGTGAAGATTATGAAAAGATTTAAGAGTAAGAAAAAGAAGTCTTTTAAAATCAAAATATTAGTATTTATTATTCTTTTTAGTGTTAGTTTTTATTATGTATTCTCTTATTTTGTTGACCCAAGTATTTTATTAGAAAGTATAAAGAATCGTTATTTTAATAATAGTGATATTGTTACTTGGTATATTAATGATTTATTTGGCAGTGTTAAAGAAGATGAAGGAATAGGTAAAACTGAATATATACCAGATCCTAATCCAGATGAAAACAAACATGAGCCAATTATTTATTTATATAATACTCATCAAAGTGAAGAATATTATGTTGATTTATTAATGGAACATGATATTATGCCTAGTGTTATGACTTCTAGTTATATCTTAAGAGAAAAATTAAATAATTTAAAAATAAAGACGATGGTTGAAACTACTAATATTAAAAGTATCTTAGATAATAATGGTTGGAATTATACAAGAAGTTATGAAGCAAGTAGAATGTTATTAGAACAAGCTAAAATAAATAATCCGACTTTAAATGTTTTTATTGATTTACATCGTGATTCAATTCCTTATGAAAGTTCGACATTAAAAACTAATGATACATCTTATGCTAAAGCTTTATTTGTAATTGGAACTGAACATCAAAATTTTGAACAAAATAAAGAATTTGCTTTAAAAATTAGTAATGCTATGAATGAAAAAGTACCAGGTATTTCTAAAGGTATTTTAGAAAAGGGAGGTTCTGGTAATAATGGCATTTATAATCAAGATTTTGATCCGCAAACCATTTTAATTGAAGTAGGTTCTTCATATAATTATATAACCGAAGTAAGTAAAACGATGGATGTTTTAGCAGAAAGTATTGCTTTGGTAGTAGGTGAGTAAATGGAAAAGAAAAAGAAACCTAATTGGTTTTTAAGAATCTTAGGAGTCTTATTTGTAATCTACATGTCTTTAACAATTGCTATTAATACGGGATATTATGAAGCAAAATTAAGTGAAAAAACAACTATAACCGAAGAAAATATGAAACAATTTGAAGAAGATGTTAAAAATGGTAAAGAAGTTGATATTAAAGATTATGTTACTGATAATTATGAAGATTATTCTAATAATACAAGTAAAGCAGGAGTTAAAGTATCTCATGCAGTTGAAAATTTTATGGCTAATGGCATTACCGATTTAATTAATGTTCTAAAAAAATTATTTACTTAAAGACCTATTTTTATGTATAATAAATCTTAGGTGAGTAAAAATGAATATTAAGCAAGAAAACATTAGAAACTTTTCAATTATTGCTCATATAGATCATGGTAAAAGTACTTTAGCTGACCGAATATTAGAAATTACTGGTTCAGTTAGCAAAAGAGAAATGAAAGAACAAATTTTAGATAGCATGGATTTAGAAAGAGAACGAGGCATTACCATTAAATTAAATGCCGTAGGATTAAATTATGTTTATCAAAATGAAGAATATTTATTAAATTTAATTGATACTCCAGGTCATGTCGATTTTTCTTATGAAGTTAGTCGTTCTTTAGCAGCTTGTGAAGGGGCTATTTTAGTAGTTGATGCAACCCAAGGAATCGAAGCCCAAACGCTAGCTAATTTATATTTAGCTTTAGCCAATGATTTAAAAATTATTCCTGTTATTAATAAAATAGATTTACCTAATGCTAATATTTTAAAAGTTAAAAATGAATTAATTAAAGTTTTAGGTTTTAAAGAAGAAGAAATTTTACTTTGTAGTGGTAAGACGGGTGAAGGGGTTAAAGAATTAATTGAAGAAATAATTAAAGTAGTACCCGCTCCTAAAGTAAAAAATAATGAACCATTAAAAGCTTTAATTTTTGATAGTTATTTTGACCCTTATAAAGGTGTAGTAGGTTTAATTAAAGTTGAAGAAGGAATGGTTAAATTAAAAGATGAGATTATGTTAATGGCTAGTAATAAATCTTTTATCGTAACAGAATTAGGTATTCATACACCTAAAGAAAAAACTTTAGATGCTCTAAAAAGTGGGGAAGTTGGCTATATATGTGCCGCCATAAAAGATATTTCTTCAATTGAAGTAGGAGATACAATTACCTTAAAAAATAATCCTGCTAATGAAAGTATATCGGGCTATAAAAAAATGAAACCAATGGTTTATTCTGGTATTTTCCCGGTTGAACCTAATAAATATGAAGCCTTAAAAGAAGCTTTTGAAAAATTAAAATTAAATGATGCCGCTTTAACTTATGAAATTGAAAGTAGTGATGCTCTAGGTTTTGGTTTCAGGGTTGGTTTTTTAGGCTTATTACATATGGATATTATTACAACTAGATTAGAAAGAGAATTTCAAATACCGGTTATTGTAACTAGTCCAAGTGTAATTTATAAAGTATATTTAACAAATGGGGAAATGATAGAAATTGATAGTCCTAATAAAATGCCTGAAGAAGTTAAAATAAAATATATTGAAGAACCATATATTTATACAAATATTATCGTCCCACAAGAATATATTGGTTCTATTATGGAATTATGTCAAAATAAAAGGGGCATTTATAAAACCATGGAATACATTGATGAATCAAGAGTAAACATTCATTATGAATTACCATTATCCGAAATCGTTTATGATTTTTTTGATAAGTTAAAAAGTAAAACTAAAGGCTATGCTTCATTTGATTATGAATTATGTGGTTATAAAGAAAGTAATTTAGTTAAAATGAATATTTTACTTAACGGAGAAATTGTTGATGCCTTATCAATAATTGTTCATAAAGATTTTGCTTATCAAAGGGGTCTTTTAATGACTAAAAAATTAAAAGAAGTAATTCCAAGACAATTATTTCAAGTCCCTATTCAAGCTCAAGTAGGCTCAAAAGTAATCGCTAGAGAAAACATTAGTGCGATGCGTAAGAATGTGTTAGCTAAATGTTATGGTGGAGATATAACTAGAAAAAGAAAATTATTAGAAAAGCAAAAAGAAGGTAAAAAGAAAATGAAACAAATTGGTAGTGTTGAAGTACCTCAAGAAGCTTTTTTAGCTATTTTAAGCGGTGAAGATGATTAAAAATTATGGGGATAAATTTAATATTGACATCCCCTTTTTTTTATGTATAATATATTTTACCAAAAAGGGGGATTTTTTATGTTTTCGAATTTTGATAAAAAAATTATAGAATTGTCTTTAAATGGATATTCTTCAAGAGAAATAGTTGATATGTTACCTGGTTCAAATGAATCTACTATTAATTCATTTATTAATACTTTAAATAAGGTAAATCATCCTAACTATAATCCTAAAATTTATAATAAAATATTAATGGAAAAATTTTTGAAAGTAAATAATGTTATTGATAAAGATTTAATTTTTAAAGTTGCAGATATGATTTTAGAAGGTTATTTACCAATAGAAATAGCTGTTTTAAATAATCTAAATGAACAAAGTTTTAATAAAATAATTTATAATATTAAATCTTTAACTTATTTAGATGAACAAAAAGTATCTAAAGTAAAAGAAAAATTACATGCTATTATTAATTTAAATACTATTACTAAATTTCATAGAATTTTAAAATTAGAAAAACAATTTCCTAATATTAAATTAGAAGATTATGGTTTTGAACTTAATCATTATCGTCATTGGCAAGAAAATATTAAATTAGTTGATGAATTTTTAAATACAAATATTGATTTAACAACTTTAGCATTAAAACATAATGTTACTAAGACAACTGTTAGAAATTTGTTAACTGGTAATGATAGTTCTAATTTTTTAAAAAACAATTTTGATAAAAATACTTGTGAACGAGTTTTAAACTTATATTATGAAAGAATAAATGAAGAAAATAGAAAAATTGATTTTAAACCTAAAAAAGCAGTTGATTCTAAAATTATAAGTATAACTAAAAATTGTCGTTTTTGGATTTTATTTATTTTAACATTTAGAATTTCTATTAATGATCTTGCTAAAATGTTTAAAATAGATGATGTTAAAAAATTACATGAAAATATTTTTATGAAAGCTGGAGAGATGAATAGTATATATCTTAGAGCTTTAAAATATTTAGATTGTAATAGTAATTCTGATAATTTAGATGAAGCTATTAATTTTTATAAAGAATATATGGACGCTAAAAAAAATGATCTTGAAAAAGCAAAACAAATGATTAAAAAAATAGATGAACAAGATTTTATAAATTTAATAAAATCTAAAAAGAGAATTGATAAAATGACTGCTGAAGAACATCGTTTAATTGCTGATAATTGGGTTAAATTTGCATTATCTTGTAGAGATTTTCCATATCAATTAAGTAGTTTAGATAAATATTGTTTACCTTACCATGAAGAAGAAATTAAAAAAATTAAAGAATATAATATTGAAACTTCACGGATAAGTCAAAGATTAGTGTATCAACAAGTAAATCGAGGTTATAATGGAAGAAGATAGTAAATTAATATTTAATGCTGCTTTAAAAGGTGAGAAAATAAAAGATATAGCTACAGAATATCATTTAAGTGAAGCAGATATTTTAAAAAAATTTAAAACTTTAGAAGATGAAAAACATCCTAATTATAACCCAAATTTAGCCTATAAAATAATGATGAATAGAAATATTATTAATAATTTGATTGATAAAGATCAATTAGATGAAATAGTTAAAATGATATTTGATGGCTATATGTTAATTGAGATTGCTTTTATAAAAGATATGTCTATTAATGATATAAATAAATTACTTAATATATATAATACTTTAACAAGTCCATATTATAATCTAGATTTGTATAATAAAATTAATAATAAATTAAATAAGACAATGAGTTTAGATGATTTAACCTTATTTAAAAGATTAGCTAATTTAGAACATATAGGAGCTAATCTTGATAATTATCCTAAATTTTCTTTAATTAAACGTTATCAAAAATTAAAAAAATGTTATCAAATGATTGATGACTTATTAAATGATAATTTTATTTCATTTAGACAATTACAAGAAAAATATCATTTAAGAGCAGACACATTAGCACTAATGATTAGAGAAGAAGACAGTATTAAATTTTTAAATAATTGTGTTGATCCAATTACTAAACAAAAAATAAAATTAAAATATGAACAAAGAAAATTAGAATTAGAACATCATACTATAACTGTAGAAAATAATTACGAAAATAAAGATAAATTTTATATTATCTATAAAAATATTAATTTTTGGATTTTATTTATGATATCCTTTAAATTATCTATTTATGATTTTGCTAATTTTTTAAACATTGATGATGTAAAAAAATTATATAATATTATTTTTGATCGGGTTAAAGAATTGGATGGAAAATATGTTAATGCTTTTGGTTATATTAATGAAAATGTATCTAGGGAAAATATATTAGAAGCTAAAAGATTTTATCAAAAATATTCATTAATGAAAAAAATTGATCATGATAAGGCCATTAAAATGCTAGATGTTTTAAAAGATACTGAATTTCATTCTTTGGTAGAAAGTAAGAAAAAAATAAAGGATATGACTGAAGAAGAACGTTTGATAATTTGTAAATATTGGGTTAAATATGCAATACCTATTCAAAAAATGCCTTATAATATAAATGATTTAAATAAATATTGTCGACCTTTAATGAGTGATAAAATAAGGGATGTAGAAGAATATAATCGTGAAACTTTGAAAATTTATCAAAGACAATTATATCGTAAAGTAAAATAAGGAAGTATGTATTACTTCTTTTTTTATCGAAAATTTGTTATAATGAACATGAGGATGAAGTATATGATAGAAGTAATTGATATTATTAATATGTTGAAAAATAAATATCCTAAAGAAGATTTAAGTGAAATAATAAAATATTATGAAAATATTACCAATGAAGGTAATTCCTTAGAAACTGAGCAAGTTACTTCATTATATAATATTTTAAGTATATTACAGACTAATCCAAATTGTTTTTTATTAGATGATTTTATGAGTATGGAATATAATCGTTTATGTAATAAATATGGAGTAGATGTAATAGAAAATATTATTGATGGAGGGAAAAAATTATGAGAAGTGTTTATATTCATATTCCATTTTGTAAGAAAATTTGTTCTTATTGTGATTTTTGTAAAATGTTTTATGATTCTTCTTGGGCTAGACCATATTTAAAAAAATTAAGTAATGAAATAGATAATTATTATATGGATGATAATATTAGAACTATTTATATTGGAGGTGGAACACCATCAGCCTTATCTTTACAAGAATTAGAATATCTTTTAAATTTAACTAAAAAATTTAAAAAAATGAAAAATATTGAATTTACTTTTGAATGTAATTTAGAAGATATTAATATCCAAATGTTAAAATTATTAAAATTTTATAATGTAACAAGACTTAGTATTGGTATTCAAAGTTTTATTCCTCATTTACAAGATTTACTTGGAAGACATCATGAATTTAAAGATGCTAAAGAAAAAATTAATTTAGCTAGAAGTTTAGGATTTGATAATATTAGTTTAGATTTAATGTATGGTTTTTACAATGAAACATTAGATGATCTAAAAAAAGATTTAAAATTATTTTTAAAATTAAAACCAGATCATATTAGTACATATAGTTTAATATTAGAAGAGCATACTTTACTTAAAGTAAATAATATTCCTAAATTAGATGAAGAAGATGAAGCATTAATGTATGAAACTTTAAGTGAGATTTTAATTAGATCTGGATTTGACCATTATGAAATTAGTAATTTTGCTAGAAAAGGATATGAATCAATTCATAATTTAAATTATTGGGAAAATGGTGAATATTATGGTTTTGGTTTAGGGGCTAGTGGTTATGTTGATAAAGTAAGATATACTAACACCCGTAACTTCTTTAAATATATTACTGAAGATTTTAGGAGTGAAGAAAACATCTTATCTAAAAAAGAAATTATGGATAATGAGATAATGTTAGGTTTAAGAAAAATAAAAGGTTTAAATATAAAAGATTTTAAAGAAAAATATCATGTTAATATTGAAGACGTTTATCCAGTAAAGCCTTTAATAAAAAATAAAGAATTAAAACAAAAAAAAGAATATATTTTTATTCCTGAGGACAAACTATATATAATGAATGAAATTTTATTAAAAATGATATAGGAGGTTTTCATGAAAAAATTATTCTTTTTTCTTTTACTTTTTTTAAGCTTTAATGTTAATGCTGAAACTATTAAACATTTTGAAGTATTAAATGGTAAATTATCAATTCCTTTTGATTCTAAAGTAAATGATTATACGGTTTATTTAGTTGATGGTGAGACTAAAATCAAAGCTAATTATAATTTAATAGATGAAAAAAATACCGTTGAAATTAAAGAAGATAATGAAAAAGCCGTATATACAGTTTTTAATAATAATATAGAATTAGAAAAATATACTTTTTATAAAAATATTAAAGAAGAAATACCGGTTTTTAATGAAAATATTAATTCTAAAATTGAAGAAAAAGAAATTAAAAATTTAGCTTTATATGTTTTTGGAACATGTGGAATTATTATAATAATTTTATTTAAAGTAATAGTTTTAGGATTTAAGAAAAAACATAAAATATAGTATGAAAAATTTAATTGCTCATCGAGGTTTAAAAATAAATAATTCCAAAGAAAATACTATAACATCTTTTTTAAATGCTATTAATGACGAGAATTACGCAGGATTTGAATGTGATATATGGACAACTCTAGATGGTTATTTTGTCATTCATCATAGTCCTATTTATAATTTTAAATTAATTAGTACTTCAACTTTAAAAGAATTAGAAGGTATTACAACATTAAAAGATTTACTTAAATTAAATAGTAATAAAATTTTTTTAATTGAAATTAAAGATTTAAAAATTAATTATTTAAAATTACATAAAATATTAATTAAAGAAAAAAATAAAAATATTTATTTAATGAGTTTCCATAAAAGAATTATTAAAAAAATGGCTTTAATGAATCGTAATTATAAAGTGGGGTATTTAAATTATGTTTTAAATTCCGATAATAATTATGAAGAATTTGATTTTATTTGTTTATTAGAAAGTGTTTATACAAGTAAGATTCATGATTATTTCAAAAATAAGCAAATTGAAGTGTTTTTATATGGGATTCATAAAGATAGTAGTTATGATTTAAATGACTTATATTTTATCACTGATAAAGTTATTAATAGTGAATAATTAGTGATTTTTGCTTGTTATTATCCTTTTCTAGTGCTATAATCTTTTTTAGAAAAACAAGGAAGGGAGGGATAATATATGAATTCAAATAAAGTAATTGTTAAAGATGGAAATATTGACAACGCATTAAGAAAATTTAAAGTGAAATTTGCTAAAAGTGGTGTCCCTTCTGAACTTAAGAAAAGAAAACATTATGAAAAACCTGGCGTGAAAAGAAGAAATGCTAAAAAAGAAATGATTAAGAACGCAAGAAAACATCGTCGTGATTAATCTTTTTTTTTGACTTCTTTTGTCGAATTGATATTTCTTTTTTATATTATTTGTTACACTATCTATGGTGATTGTGGTGGAACTTTATTATCAAAATGAAACTTTATTTGTGGATATTAATTCTTTATTAGATTTAGAAGATATGGAAGGTTTAAAAAATAAAATATTTAAAATAATTGATGATTATGATATTGATCATATTGTTTTAAAAAATAATACTCATCAATTATTGAATAGTTATTATTTAAGAAAAATAAAACAAGAATATCGAAATCGATATCAAGGAAGAATGTATATTAAATAGTATTTTTTAAAACTTTAGTGTATAATTAATTTGTGATGGCTTATGAAGAAAATGTGTATAAAAAAAGATAATAATATTTTAGTAAGTAACTTTTTAGATGATTTTTTTGATCCCAAAGAAGTATATATTCCAATTATCGACAAAGCTAATTTAAATATCAAAACTAAGACAGTTAAAAAAGGCGAATTACTATTTTCTAATTTGGAACATAAATTATTTAGTCCAATAAGTGGTACTCTAAAAAATATTGTAACCATCAATAATCAAAAATATTTAGTAATCAAAAATAATTTTAAAGAAGAACAAAGAAAGAAAAATAAACGAAAATTAAAATATGATAAAAAAGAAATCTTAGAATTAATTAATAAATATTATCCAGAATTTAATTTAGAAAAAGTAAGTGATACTTTGTATTTTAAAGTATTAACTGATGATATTTATAATGCTAATAATAAATTTATTTTTGCTAAGTATTTAGATGATATTTTAGATGTTTTAGATATTATTAGAGAAACATTTAATTTTGTTGAAGTAAAAATTTTATTAAAAGAAAATGATTCGGAAAGCATTAGTTTATTTTCTAATATTTTAGGTAGATATCCTTTTATATCGATAACTCTTGTCCCTGATATTTATCCTATCGCCCATAATTTACTTTTAGAAAAACATTTTAATGTTAAAATGAGTATAATTGATATAGATAATGTTTTAAATATTTTATATGCCCTTTTTTATCATCAAACTTTTTTAGATTGTTATATAACAATTAGTGGTAATATTAAAAATAAAGAAGTTATTAAAGTAAAAAAAGGTACTAATATAAATGAAGTTTTAGAGAGGTTAAAGATTACGGATAAGAAAGCTCATTTAAATAATATTTTAAATCGAAGCATCGATATTGATAATTTAATTATTGATGAAAAGCTTAAATCAATATTCTTTTTAGAAGAAGAAAAAGAACAAAAGCCTTGTATTTCTTGTGGTAAATGTCTTAGAGTTTGTCCAATGGGATGTGAACCAATTTTAAATAAAAAAATGAATAAATGTCTTTCTTGTGGTTTATGTGAATATGTTTGTCCTAGTTTTATAAAGCTAAGGAGGGATGAAAAGTGATTACTCATTATGAAAAAAAGATTAAAACTGATAATTTAATTTGGTTATTACTTTTAATAGTTTTAGCATTTTTTGGTTTCTATAAAAATGGTTTAAATTACTATTTTAGTAAACAATTATCTTTAGTAGAAGCCTTAAAACCCTTAGCTTTATCCTTAAGTGGCCTTTTTAGTGGAATATTAGTTGATTTAATAATCTATCATAAATTAGAAAAAAATTATTTATTAGGTTTTTTAATATCAATTGCTTTACCATGTAAATTATCTATTTTTATTTCTAGTCTCGTTATTTTTATTATTTTATTTATTTTAGATAAATTTAAAATAAATATTTCTCCTTTATTTATAACCGCAATTTTATTAATATATTTAGGACAAGCTAATTTTTATAATACAATCGAAAGTAAGATGCCAATTTTTTATCAAACAGTTGATGTCTTTTTAGGAAGAAGTGTTGGTGGTGTTGGAATAACTAGTATTATTTTAATGCTTATTAGTTTAATTGTTTTATGTACGAGATTTTATTATAAAAAAGAAATACCTTTTATAACTATAGGAACATATTGTATATTAACATTGATTTATTCTCTTTGTAAATCCGATGCTAATTTATTTTTAAATTTATTAAATTCTTCAGTTATTTTTGTTGCAATTTTTTATATGCCATTTAATAATTATTCACCAATAAAAGATAATTATCAAATTATTTATGCAATTATAGGTGGTATTTTGATTTTTGTTTGTACTTTTTTTATTAATAATATAACTGGGGCTTTTATAGGAGGTTTATTAGCTAATATTTTATTCTATTTAATAGAAATTTTGTCGAAAAATAAGAAGTTTATTGCAAGTTAATAAATTTTAAATATAATAATAATTGCTTAAAAGACAAAAACTCCTAGAAGGAGTTTAAAATGAAAAACAATAATAGAAAAAAAGGGGGACTAGTTTTATTAGGAGTATCTCTACTTTTATCTTTAATTGGAATTAAAGAGGGAAAAGCATTAGAACTAAATTTAAAAAATGAACAACCATATAATTATACTTATACAAATAATGGTAAACAATATCCATTTTACCTAGCTGTTAATTTAGATGATAATTTACCAATATTTCAAGAAAGAGGTAATGCTGAGTTTGTTGATACATCAACATATATTAAAAGAAATGAAAGGCTTTTTATGGAGCCCTTTGAATTAAATGCTTTATATTTAACAACTAATGGTGAGGAAGCATCTTTAGAAAACTTAGATAAACGTCTTGCTATGCAATTATATATTTTTGAAAATTTTGCTAAATCAAATAAAGATACAATATCATTTTCTTTTGATACCAATAAATATCATCAAATAAGTGAAGAACTATTAAAACAAGGTAAAGAAATGATCGAAGAAAAAAAGTTTTCTTATGAAGTTAAACAAGGGGAATGGACTTATATTCCTAAAGAATGGGAAGGTAAATATCATATTGATGATAATTGTCCTTGTGAAATAAGAGAAGAAGAAGATGGCTTTTATATTAAAGGAAATAAATTAGGTAAATTTACAACTAATATTGATATTGAAGACTATAAAGAAGATGGGTATTATTTTGATTCTAATCATCCAACTAGATCAAGTTATACCGAAGTAATAAAACCTTGTACAGCCTTAACAACTTTAGAAATTAATGTTGTACCTGCAATTTTTAATATTCATTTTCCAAGTAATCAAGTGGGATATGATTTAGAAATAGCAAGTGAATCTTTAAAAAATGAACAAGTTGTATATAATTTTAAAGTTCATGATGATTATGATTTAAATGATTTTAGTATTACAACTAAAGATGGAACTAAAATAACTGTTACTGATAATACATTTATAATGCCTAATGAAGATGTTTATATAAATGTTGATGTTTCTAGAAAAAGTCATAATATTAGAATTCAAAGTAATGAAGGAATTGAAATTGATTGTATAACAAATGCTAAAGTAGGAGATAAAGTAAAAATAAATGTTAAAGTATTAGAAGGATATGAACTAAATATTCTTTATGTTAATGGTAAAGAAGTTCCTTTAGAAGATTTATCATTTATAATGCCTAATGAAGACGTTTTTATAACTACTGTTATTTCTAAAAAAATATATAATATTAAATATCAAGATATTGAAGGTATTAGAGCATCTATTATTAGTACTGCTAAAATGGGTGATAAAGTTAATATTAATATTAAAGTACTAGATGGATATAATCTTAGTAATATTTATATAAATGGTAAAGAAATTTCTTTAAAAGATTTATCATTTATAATGCCTCATGAAGATGTTGTTGTAACATTTAAAGTTAATAAAAAAGAATATACGATTGAAAATAAAATAAAAGAAGTAAGTATAGATATTCCCTCTAAAGCTTTATATAATGAACTTGTTAAAATTAATATAAAAGATAATATTTTTTATGAAATTGAATCTTTATCAATTATTGATGAAAATAATAAAGAAATAAAAATTAAAAATAATAGTTTTTATATGCCTGCTTCAAATATAGAGCTAAAAGCTAAAATAAAAGTAAAACAATATAAATTATCTTTTATAGATGAATTAACAAATACTAAAATTAAAGATTCGATTTATGTTAAAGCTGGATATTTTAATGTACCGTTTTTTGAAGATTATTTTGATATAAAGGTATATAAACCTAATAATACTATTGAATATTTAGATGATTCAAGTTATTACATTGATAGAGATATTACTTTTATTTATGCTGATAAAATTTTAGAAGATGAAGAAAATGAGGAAGATTATTATTTTAATAAAGAAGATAGTTATTATTTTGAAAACATTCCTAGTACGTATGAAAGTGGTTTTGAACCAATTTTTGGACTTCTTACCATTGCCATGGCGTTCTTCTTTAAAAAATATTTGTTTGCTTAGTTTAATTTTAATTATTATTGTTCCTTATGCTTATCATAAATCTTATCAAAAAATAATTGAAATGAATGCTTTTATGGGCGATAATATTTCTTTATTAGTTATTCCTAAATTAGCTTTTACTAAACCTTTTTTTCTAGATGATAATGAAAAAAATAATTTAAATACGGGAATAATGAGTATTGAAAGTAATAATCATTTATTACTTGCTAGTCATTCAGGGAATGGAATTCATTCTTATTTTAAAAAATTAGAGGAATTAAATATAGGTGATGAATTTTTTATTAAAGAAAATAATCAAGAAAAAAAATATCAAATAATTAGTATTAATTATAAAGATAAAGATGGTAAATTATCTTATCAAAGTAAGGAAGATAATTTGGTTATATTAATAACTTGTAGTAAAAAAGTGTTAGATAAACAAGTCTATTTTGTTGGTAAAAAGGTTTAAAAAATGCTATTATATGTAAAAAAATGCTAATTTTAGCATTTTTTTTGGTTAAAAAAAAGGAAATTGACCTTTTAAGGGTAATATATAATAGTAGAAAGGAAAAAAATATGGCAGTTAAGGAAAGTCAAATAGATGAAATTAGAAAAAATGCAGATATTGTTGAAATAATTAGTTCTTATGTTCCCTTAACTTTAAAAGGTAAAAATTATTTTGGGGTTTGTCCTTTTCATCAAGACCATTCACCATCAATGAGTGTTAGCAAAGAAAGACAATTATATAAATGTTTTTCTTGTGGAGCTGGCGGGAATGTTTTTAATTTTGTTAAAGAGTATGAAAATGTTAGTTTTCTAGAAGCAGTTTCAATTGTGGCGAATAAAATTGGAATGAACTTTACAAATAATTATCAAAAACCTAAAGAAGAACATGAAGAAGAATTTAAAATTATGTCTCTAGCTTCTTTATTTTATCAAAATAATTTACAAGCGAAAGAAGCTAAAAGAGCTAAAGAATATTTGCATAGTAGAAATATTACTGATGAAATGATATTAACTTTTCATTTGGGTTTAGCCTTAGAAAATAATTCTTTAGGTTCTTTACTTGAAAAGAAAAATTATCAAGATGATCTATTAGAAAATTTAGGCTTAATTAGAAAAAACGGTTTAGAATATCATGATGTGTTTTCCAATCGTATAATTTTTCCAATTGAAAATCCTGATGGTAAAGTAGTCGCTTTTACAGGAAGAGTATATTTAAAGGATGCTACCCCAAAATATTTAAATAGTAAAGAAACGATTTTATTTAAAAAGGGTAATGTCTTATATAATTATCATCGGGCTAAAGAAAAAGTAAGGCTTTTGAAAAAAGTTATTCTAGTTGAAGGGAATATGGATGCGATGCGCATGTATTCAATGGGTTTTTATAATACGATTGCTTTAATGGGAACAAGCCTTACCAAAGAACAAATTGATTTAATTAAAAAATTAAGAGTTCCGCTTACCTTAATGCTTGATAATGATGATGCTGGTAAAATAAATACTTATAATAATGGTATCTTATTAGAAGAAGCTGGTATTGATATTGATGTTGTTAGACTAAGTAAAGCAAAAGACCCTGATGAATTTTTAATAAATTATGGTAAAGAACAAATGGAAGAATGTTTAAAACATCCGATTTCATTTTTAGAATTTAAATTAGCTTATTTAAAAGAAAATAAAAATTTAACTGATTCTAAAGAATTAGTAAAATATATTAAAGATGTTTTAAAAGTCTTAGAAAAATCAGATGAATTAGAACAAGAAATAACTATTAAAAAGTTAGCTAAAGATTATGATTTATCTTATGATTTATTAAAAAGTGAATTAAGTAAAAATGAAAAAAAAGTAGTAGATATACCAATTAAACAAGAAATCGAAAGACCAAAAAAAAATAAATATGAAATGTGTGCTAATGCTATTTTATATTATATGATGAATGATGTTAAATATCTTAAAATGTATCAAAAAAAATTAAATTATTTTAGTTTAAAAAAGTATCGACAAATTGCGAGTGAAGTATTATACTACTTTGAAAAGCACAAGACGATTAATTTGGCTGATTTCTTAAGTTATGTTGAAACATCACCAATCAAAGATGACATAAAAGAAGTAATAAATAGTATAAAAGAAGAAGAATTAACCGATGCTAAAATGGAAGAATATATTATTAAAATGAAAATGATTATGATTGATGAAGAAATAAAAGAATTAAAATTAAAGCAAAAAAATAGTTTTGATGAAAGTGAAAAAAATGAAATAGCAATTAAAATAATTGAATTAAAAAAAGATAAAGAAAAATTATAGAAAGAAGTGGATAAAATGACAAAGTATGAAATGAAGAAACAAGAATTAATTAATTTAGGAAAGGAACAAGGATATTTAGTTATTAGAGAAGTAGCGGAAGTTTTAAAAGAATGTCGAGTAAAAAAAGAAGATATGTCTAAATTCTATGAAATATTAGAAAGTGAAGATATTAAATTATTTGAAACAGAACCTGATAAAAAATTAGAAAAAGTTAAAAAAGTTAAAGAAATTAAAACTTTTGAAGAAAGAAAAAATGAATTAATAGAGTTAGGTAAAAAAGAAGGTAAAATTACTTTTGAACAATTAGCAGCTTCTCTTAAAGGTTTAGATGTTGATAATGATTCATTAGATGTTTTATATAATGAGTTAGTAAGCAATAATATTGAAATTGTTGGGGAAGATGACAAAGATGGCGATAATAGTGAAGAAGATGGAACACCAATTATTTTAGATGATGCTGAAATAACTAAAGATGTTAATATTAATGATCCAGTAAGAATGTATTTAAAGGAAATTGGCCGAATTTCTTTATTATCAGCGGAAGAAGAAATGGATTTATCTATTAGAGTTGCTAATGGTGATGAAGAAGCTAAAAACAGATTAGCTGAATCTAACTTACGTTTAGTTGTTTCCATTGCTAAAAGATATGTGGGAAGAGGACTATTATTTTTAGACTTAATTCAAGAAGGTAATATCGGTTTAATGAAAGCTGTTGATAAGTTTGATTATGATAAAGGTTATAAATTTTCAACTTATGCAACTTGGTGGATTAGACAGGCTATTACTAGAGCCTTAGCTGACCAAGCAAGAACCATTAGAGTACCAGTTCATATGGTTGAAACAATTAATAAAATGGCTAGAATTCAAAGACAATTAACCTTAGAATTGAATAGAGAGCCAAGTGAAGAAGAAATAGCTAAAAAAATGGGAATATCTGTTGAAAAAGTAAGAGATGTAATTAAGATTAGTCAAGATCCGGTATCACTTGAAACCCCAATAGGAGAAGAAGATGATTCTCATTTAGGAGATTTTGTTAAAGACCCAAATAGTATGACTCCTGAAGAGTATGCAACAAATGAAATACTAAAAGAAGAAATAAGAGATGTATTAAGTACTTTACAAGAAAGAGAACAAGAAGTCTTAGAACTAAGATTTGGTCTTATAGATGGAACAAGTCATACTCTAGAAGAAGTTGGTAAAAAATTTAATGTTACTAGGGAACGTATTAGACAAATTGAAGCTAAGGCTTTAAGAAAATTAAGACATCCATCAAGAGCTAAAAAATTAAAGGATTTCTTAAATGACTAAAAGATTAGAATTAATCGCTTCATTAATTGATGAAAATGATAGAGTAATTGATATTGGAACTGACCATGCTTATTTACCTATAATGCTATATCAAAAAAAGATTAAATGTATGGGAACGGATATTCATGAAAAAGCCTTAGCAAGTGCTTATCATAATTTAGAAGAATATCACTTAGAAAAAGAAATTCCTTTAGTACTTACTGATGGCCTTAAAAATATTGATGTTTCTAATTACAATACTTTAGTCATTGCTGGTATGGGATATAGTACTATTAAACATATCTTAGAAGATAAAACTAGGTTAAAAAAAATAAATAAAATTATTGTTCAATCAAATAATGATTATGATAAATTAAGATCTTTTTTAAATCAATTAAATTATACTTTAAAAGAAGAGTATATCTTAGAAGATAAAAATCATATCTATCATATTATGAAATATTTAAAAGGAAAAGAATATTTAACTAAAGAAGAAATATTAATGGGTAAATATAATAAAGATTATAAAAATTATTATAAACAAGATTTAAATAAACTAAAACAAATCTTAAAAAATATTCCTAATAATCACCAAGAAGAAAAACAATTAATTAATGATAAAATTAAAATATTGTCTAAATATTGTCAAGAATAGTGTAAAGACTATTCTTTTTTAATTGATATCTTTGAGATAGAATAGATATACTAAAAGTAATAGAAGGGTAGATATCTATGGAAAAAAAGAAAAATAAAAAGAAAAATTTATTTATAACATTAGGAGTAATAGGAGCATTACTATTAATAGGTGGAGTAACATATGCCTATTGGATCCTAACAAAAGAACAAACAGGAGAAAATGTTGTTAATTCAGCATGTTTAAGTGTTGATATTGAAAGTGAATCAGATGATATAACCTTAGATAAAACGTATCCAATCTTAGATAGTGAAGGAAGAAAACTAAAACCATATAAATTTAGTGTCCATAATAAATGTAGTGATATGGCAACATATCAAATAAATCTAGAATCATTAAGTACAGTTTTAGAGGCAAATAGATTAAATCCCAATTATTTAAAAGTAAAATTAAATGAAGTAGGGCAAGATGGAATAGAAAAAGTATTAGGAGAAACTAGTCCAACAGATACAACAATTGAAAATACCTATGAAGCTCATAAATTAATGAGTGGCTATTTAGAAGCAAATGAAACAAAGAATTTTGAATTAAGAATATGGATGCATGAAAAAGTAACAGTAGAAAATGCAAATTCAATGAATAAAGAATTTAGAGGTAAAATAACTGTAACATCAACATATATAAATGAAGATGATGTGCCACCAACAAGTAGCTTAGCTTTATCAGTATGTGAAAATACCATAACAGCAAAAGCAACAGCAACTCCATATAAAAATAAAAGCATTCAAAAATATGAATATCAAATAGACGAAGAAGAATGGCAAGATGGAGGAGAAACACAAGAGTTCCCAGAACAATTAGAAGGAGACCATACCATAAAATTAAGAGTAACGGATAATTTAGGTGCAACAAGTGAAGTAGAACAAACAGTAAACATAGGACCACCAGAAATGGTTGAAATAGCTGGAAAACAAATAGAAGTAGCAACATGTAAAAATGGCTTATATAAAGTGAGTCATAATGATTTAGAAGAATTAGGACAAGAATGGAATAAAACCGAATATCGATATGCCGGAGTAAATTATACAGATGGAGCTACACCATATGTCCATAATTATGTGTCATTTAATAATGAAATATGGCGAATAATAGGCTTAGTAAATGTTAAAGTAGGAAGTAGTGTAGAACAACGAGTAAAAATAGTAAGAACAGATGAAGTAGGAGAGCAAAAAGCATTTGGAAACTATTACCGGGATTCAAATAATAATAATTGGACGACATCGAAATTAAAAGATATGTTAAATGGAATATACTATGAAAGTGGAACAGGAGACTGTTATACAAGTAGTAGTAGTGCAAGCCAGTGTGACTTTAATACAGGAATAGATTTACCAAAAGGACTAGATGAGACAGCAAGAAATATGATAGATAAAGAAGTAAACTGGAATATAGGAGGAAGTAGTACATACGACGAAGATGTAACAGTAAAAAAGTTTTATGAAAGAGAAAGAGGAACAAGTACAGGAAATAGAAATAAATATCCAAGTGAATGGAGTAGCGAAACAGATGTAGGAGACAAACATAATGGAATCGGTTTAATATATCCATCAGATTATGGATATGCAACAAATGGAGGAAGTCTAGGAAGAGAAACATGTTTTGCCAAAGAATTATATCATTGGGATAGTGAAAGTGAAGATGGAAACTATAAAAGTGAATGTGGAGGAACAGACTGGTTAAAATCAAGTAGTTATTTATGGACTCTCTCCCCGTATTCCTCTGGTATCGACCGTGCGTTTGATGTCAATTCTTCTGGGACTGTTGACACCAACTTCGTGAACGGCGCAGGAAAAGTTGAGCCCGTCGGGTATTTAACTAAAAATGTAACAATAACTTCTGGTGATGGTACTTATTCTGAACCTTACCAATTACAACTTAATGCTTAAATATTAGACATCTGTTTTTTTGCAGATGTCTTTATTAATATAATTTAAAACTATAAACATATAATTTTGATAGGTGGTATTATGCATCTATATAAAAATATTAAAAGCTTTTTAATGGACCAAGAATATTTTATAGATATATATGATAAATATCTTCATGTTTATGAATTTATTGATATTTTATTATTAAATGAACAAGAAATAAGTTTACAATTAGAAAAATTTAAATTAATAGTTAAAGGTACTGATTTTCGAGTTTTAAAACTTACTAAGAATGAAATTTTAGTTAGTGGTAAAGTTTTAGAAATGAGGTTTATCTCATGAATTATTTATGGTTAAAAGTTAAATTAAGCGAGAAAAATCGTTTATTATTAAAGTGTTATAAAAATAAATTATTTATATACGATTCTAATGAAGATCAAAAATATTTTTATTTTAAAATTAAAAGTGAAGATCAAAAATTATTAAAAAAAGTAAGTTATAGTAAAGTAAAAGTTGTAGATGAAACAGGTATACCAAAAATTAAAAAATATTTTAAAAAGTATTTTATTTTTATTGTATCTTTAATAGTTGGTCTTATTATTTTTGTTTTACTTACTCATGTAATTGTAAATGTTAAAATAGTTCATTCTAATAAAGAAATAAGAGATTTACTTTCCGTTTCTTTAGAAAAGAAAGGTATTAAGAAAAATACTTGGAAAAAAAGTTTTAAAGAAATAGAAGAAATAAAAGAAAGTATTTTAAATGAATATCCTACTAAATTAGAATGGTTAGAAATTGAAGTAAAGGGTATGAATTATATTGTTAGAGTAGAAGAAAGAAAAATTCATGAAAAAGAAAGTGTTAAAACTTCTTGTAATATTGTAGCTATTAAAGATGGTTTAGTTAAGAAACTAATTTACAGTAAAGGAGAAGCTTTAGTTAAAACTAATGATTATGCTAAAAAAGGAGATATTTTAATATCAGGAACTTTAATGAAAGATGAAGAAGTAAAGAGTGTTGTATGTGCAACAGGAAAAGTATATGCTGAAGTTTGGTATAAAGCAACAATTAAAGTACCTCTCATTAAGGAAGAAAACATTTTAACTGGTAAAGTAAGATATAATTTTAAATTAAAGAATAATAATTATAATGATTTTATATTTAGAAGTCGATTAAAAGATTATACAATAATTAATTATCCTTTGTTTACTTTATTTAATACAACATTTTCTTTTGTTAAACAACAAGAAGTTGTTAAAAAAGAAATAGCTTATACTGATGAAGAATTAAAAAGTGAAGCTGAAAAGCAATTAAATGAAAAAGTAAGTCAAATCTTAAGTGATAATGAATATATTCTTAATAAAAAAGTTTTACAAACTAATAAATTAGATAATTCTTTAGAAGTTATATATTTTTTATCCTTATTAGAACAAATTGGTGAACAACAGTCATTTTAATTTGAAATATTACTCTTTTAATAGTAAAATAAGTTTATAAAAAGGAATTGAAGTGATGCTTTAATGGAATTAAAAATTTTAACTAGTACTTTAAAAGAAATATGGCCAATGTTAACTATTTTTCTAGTTGTAATAATTGCCATTAGAATAACTGCCATTAAAGTAGGACATGAAAAATTCCTTTTTTATAAAGAATTTTTAAATTTAGTTTTTATTATTTATGTTATGCTATTGTTTCAATTATTAACTGATACGGAACTTAATACATCAAGTGGTATTAATATTATTCCTTTTACGGAAATTCTTCGTTATGAAATTGGTAGTCATGCTTTTAATATGAATGTTTTAGGTAATATTTTAATCTTTTTACCATTTGGTTATTATATTTCTGGTTATGTTAAAGCTAAAAAAGTAAATCATATTCTTTTTATAAGTATAATTACTTCTTTTACAGTTGAAATAGTTCAACATTATATAGGTAGAAGTTTTGATATTGACGACATATTATTAAATGTTGTTGGTTCTATTTTAGGTTTTCTTCTTTATATATCTTTAAATGCTATATCAAAACACTTACCAAAATTCTTTCATAGTTCAACATTTTATAATATAATTTGTATTATTCTATTTATTGTTTTAATGATTTATTTTACAAGGATTATAGGTTTAGGGTGGTTTTAATGAATGATTTTGATATTAATGATGAATTTGGTTATGATAAAGATTATAGTTATTTAGATAAAGTTTTAAAAACAACATTAGATTATGAAAAAATAGAAAATGCTTATTTTTCGGTTATATTTGTTGATGAAGAAACCATTAAAAAACTAAATAAAGAATATCGAGATATTGATAGAGTAACTGATGTAATATCTTTTGCCTTTTTAGATAATGAAAGTGTTTATGATCCAATTAAGATATTGGGGGATATTTATATATGTATTCCAAGGATGATTAAGCAAGCTAGTGAGTACAATCATAGTGAAAAAAGAGAATTATCATTTTTATGTGTTCATGGGTTACTTCATTTACTGGGATATGACCATACTAAGAGTGTAGAAGAAGAAAAAATTATGTTTCAAAAACAAGATGAAATATTAAATATTTGTAATATAAAAAGATAAGGAGGTAAATATGCATAGTGGTTTTGTAAGTATTATTGGCAGACCTAATGTTGGTAAATCAACATTATTAAATTCACTTTTAAATTATAAAGTAGCTATAACATCAAATAAAGCTCAGACTACAAGAAATGTTATTCAAGGAATATATAATGAAGAAAATTATCAAATTGTGTTTTTAGATTCACCAGGTATTCATAAACCAACTTCTAAATTAGGAAAAATATTAAATAAAGAATCTTATTCTTTAACTAAAGATGTCGATGTTATTTTATTTGTTGTTGATGCAAGTAAAGGAATTGGCAGTGGCGATAAATTTATTATGGAATCTTTAAAAAGAAGTAAAGTACCAGTATTTTTAATATTAAATAAAATTGATTTAATAAGTAGGGAAACTTTATTAATGATGATCAAAGAATATCAAGATTATTTACCTTTTGCGGAGATTATACCTTTAAGTGCCTTAAAAAAAGATAATACTGAGCATTTAATTACGGTTATTAAAAAATATTTAACTGATACTGTTCGTTATTTTGATGTTGATATGATTACAAGTAGTTCTAAATCTTTTATGGTTAGTGAATTAGTAAGAGAAAAACTTTTATGGGTTTGTGAAGATGAAGTTCCTCATAGTCTTACTTGTATAACAACTAAATTTGAAGAAAAAGATAATGTTGCTGTTATCTGTGTTGATATTATTGTTGATCGTGATTCGATTAAAAAAATTATTATTGGTAAAAAAGGTGAAAGATTAAAAATGGTTGGAACATCCGCGCGTAATGAAATCGAAAAAATGATTGGTAAAAAAGTTTATTTAGAATTATATGTTAAAACTATTAAAAACTGGCGAGAAAAAGAAGCCCAATTAAAAGATTTAGGTTTTGATGAATTAAATTTAAAATAAAATGAATAAATTTTTCTTTTTCTTAACATGATAATGTTAGAAAGAAGGATATTTATGGATAAAAAAGAAGCATGGCAATTATTTAAAGAAACTGGAAAAATAGAATATTATTTAAAATATAAAGGAAAGATGTGATAAATGTGATAACCAAAGTAGAAGGATTTATATTAAATACAACTAATTATGGTGAATCTTCTTTGGTTATTAATATTCTAACAAAAGAATATGGAATCATAGGTTTAATGGCTAAGGGGGCAAAAAGCATTAAAAATAAATTGCATGCTTTAACCATGAAATTTACTTATGGTTTCTTTTATATTTATTATAAAGAAAATAAATTATCAATCTTAAGTGATGTTGATATCATTGAACCATTTAAAAATATTCATCAAGATTTAACTAAAATTTCTTATTTAACTTATCTATGTGATTTAACTAATCAAGTTTATAGGGAAAGTAATGAACAAGAAATATATGAACTATTTATAAGTACTATTTATAAATTAAATGAAGATGTTAATCCAATTGTTCTAGCTAATATTTTAGAAACTAAATATTTAAATTTTTTAGGAGTAGGTTTAAATTTAGATTCTTGCTTAAGATGTGGAAGTACTAAAAATATTGTAACCATTATTGATGGGGGTTTATTATGTCGAGATTGTTATTATAATGAACCAATTAAAGATTTAAAAATGATTAAATTATTAAGAATGTATGAATTAATTGATATTAAAAGTATTAATCATGTAAATATTTCTAATCAATTAATAAATGATCTAAATGAATTTTTAAATGATTATTATGAACGATATACAGGATTATATTTAAAAAGTAAAAAATTTTTAGATAAAATAAAAGACTCTATGACGGAATAGTAGTCTTTTTTGCTTTAAAGGTTTTAATTATTTCTTCATCAGGAATATTTAAAGTATTAATAATATTTAATAGAGTATCAATTGAAGTTTGATGCTCATTTTTTTCGATTCTTTGTAATTGTCTAGTTGATAAATTAACTTTTTCAGCAAGTTCTTCTTGAGTTAAACCTCGTTTTTTACGATATTCTTTTATCATACTACCACCTACGACATATTTTGTCATAAGAAAACAATATTTAACACGGTATAAAATGTCGTTTAGATAATTAAATAAATGTATTGATTTAAATGAAATAAAAAAATTACTTAATTTATTTTAAAAAAAAGGAAATTGATACCCTTATAGGTAATATATAGGTAGAAGAGTAAATTAGATTTACTTTTCAAAAGAGAGGAGGAAGTTTATGTAATTTTTAGAATTTTTTAAAATTAATCGTTTTTCTAAAAACAACAAATTTTGATGAGAGGAGATGATAAAATTAATGAAAAACGATATTGAAAAGAAGAATAAAAAGGTTGAAAAATTTTATTTATTAAATGATAAAATTGTTAAGAAAATATTTACTAGTGATGAAGAATTAGGTAAAAAAGTAATTTTAAGAATATTAAGTGATATCTTAAAAGTTCCAGTTAAAAAGTTAGATGATGATTTTGAAATAGTCTATCCCAAAATAGGGCTTAATAAACGTAATATTAATTCTGAAGCTGATTTAGTTTATAAAAATAAAAAAGCTTATTTTTCAATTGAATTTAATTACAATAACTATCCGACATTAGTAAATAAAAATTTTTCATATGTCTGTTTGTTATATTTAAAAGATATTAAAAATAAAGAAGATTATAGTAATATAAAAGAAGTATACAGTATTAATATTGATGGTTTTGATTATTATGGTCATGATGAATTTATATATGAAAGTGAGATGAGAGAAAGAAAAATAGGAATACCATTAGGAATAAAGATAAAATATTATAATATAAATTTTGCATATTTAAAAAAGATGGGTTATAATGATATTATCAAAGAAAAAAATTTTATCAAAAGATTAATGTATATGTTAGTCTGAAAAGAAAAACAAAATTTATTTTATAAAAATAAGTAAAAAAGGGCAGACTT
>CANQSO010000011.1 GCA_947626535.1 uncultured Bacilli bacterium
GTTTAAATAAAACATATAATCACCCTACCTAGTTTAATATAGAATGTTTTAATTAAACTTTAAACACTTTCGACAAAGATAGATAAAATTAGTAATTATTAGTTATTTCATTAATTTTATTTTTAGCATTTTCAACACTTTCTTCATCAGGAATCATAACATAACCATACCCTTTAGGAAACGTATAAGTAAGTTCTGATGAATCACTTCCGGTTAAAACTTGCTTTTCGATAGTCCAATTAGGCATTTCTTTAATTTGTTTTTTAACTAATGAAGTTATTTCATTCATCGAAATATTAGTCGCAAAATTACCTTCAATAGAACCTAATAAAGATGCATAATTAGTTAAAAATTTAGATGATGTTAATTTATTTACCATTGCTTCAATTACTTGTTGTTGATGTTTGGCACGTCCAATATCCCCTTCTCTTAAATTATAACGTTCTCTAGAATACGCTAAAGATTCTTTACCATCTAAATGCATCATTCCTTTTGTAAATTCATAATAAATAAACTTTCCATCTTCTTCTTGATAATCCGCACTAAAATCAAAAGGAACATCAATATCGATTCCATCAATAACATCAATAATTTTAACTAAAGAAGTAAAATTAATTTTAAGATAATAATTTATTTCTTCATCTAATAAATCTTCAATTGTTTTAATACTCATATCAATTCCTTTTAAACCAGCATGGGTTAATTTATCTTTTAGACCAGTGGTATTATGCAACTTTACATAATAATCTCTAGGAATAGAAGTTAATAAAATTTGATTAGTTTTTGGATTAATGGTTGCCACAATATTAACATCACTTCTTGATACTTTATTAATACTACCATAAGTATCAATTCCGGTAATATAAATATTAAATGGTTCTTCTGTTACTTTAACTTTTTTATTTTGACTTTTAATATCTACTTGATAAGTTTTTAAAACTTTAGTATCTTCTTTAAATTCTTTTTGCATTTCTTGATATAATTTAGCTTCTTCATCAGAAATCATAATAGCATCTACTTCATTACCTAATAAAGCCGTTATTAAAGAAGAAGTATCTTCTAATTCTTTTTTAGAAAACTTTATTTCTTTATTTAAAAGACTTTCAACTTTAATAGTTGATTCATCACTTACTAAAGCCATATTTTTATTACTTAAATCTTTAATATCATTATAATTACTATTATTTAAAGTTATAATATTAATTGTTTTAGTTTCAATATCTAAAAAGCTTAATTTATGTAAAAAACTTAAAGTAAGAGATTGATAACTTAAACCTATACCAAATAATAAAAGTAAAACAAAACTAGAAAATACACCTAATTTTCGAAATTTATTATGACCTAAACAATAATAGATACCTAAATTTATAATTACTAAAATAATAAACATTAACATTAAATAAATAAATGGTAATATATTTAGTTTTATAAACATTACATAAAAACTAATAGTTAAAATTAAAACAGCTAAAAACAAACTTTTATAAATAACATTTTTCTTAAGTTTTAATCTTTTTTTAGTTTTCATCATCTCACCTATTTTTAATTATAAAGAAAAAATAAGAAAATAGCATCTTATTTTTAATTTTACGTGTAAAGTTACATTATTCTAATATAGCTTTTATTCTTCTTACGCCAGCAGAAGAAGCTTCTTCTTTAATGATTTTAAAGGTTCCTAATTCTTTGGTACTTTTAACATGTGGTCCTCCACATAATTCTTTAGATACATCACCAATTTTGTAAACACTTACTATATCAGGATATTTTTCAATAAACATACATTCGGCACCAGAAGCAATAGCTTCATCTTTTTTCATAGTAAATTTATCAACTTTTAAATCTTGTTTAATCCAATCATTTACAATTTGTTCGACTCTTTGTTTTTCTTCATCACTTAATTTATGGTCACAAGAAAAGTCAAATCTTAATCTTTCAGGAGTAATATTACTTCCTTTTTGATGAACATCTTTATTGACAACAATTTTTAAAGCGGCATTAAGTAAATGAGTTGCTGTATGATATTTGGTTTCAATAACCCCATCGCCACTTAAACCACCTTTAAATTTACCAGCTGAAGCAGTTCTTGATTTTTCTTGGTGTTCACTAAACTTTTTCTTAAAGCCATCAATATCAACACTCATATTAGCTTCTTTTGCTACTTCAATGGTTAATTCAATTGGAAAACCATACGTATCATATAAATGAAAAGCAGTTTCACCATCAACATTTTGCATATTCTTAGTTAATTTTTCAAAAACTTTTAAACCTTTCTCTAATGTCCGATTAAATTTTTCTTTTTCATTTTTTAAAACATCTAAGACAACTTGTTCATTTTCTTTTAATTCTTTATATGTATCTTGATATTCTAAGATAAAGATTTTAGCAATTTCTTCTTCCCAATTACTTGCAATATCAATATTTAATTTTCTAGCATGACGAATAGCTCTTCTAATTAATCTTCTTAGGATATAACCTTGGTCAGTATTACTTGGTTTAATTCCACTTGGGTCAGCAGCAATAAAAACAGAGGTTCTTAGATGGTCTAGGATAATTCGCATAGACTCTTCATTACCTTGATATGGTAAGTTAGTTATTTTTTCTAAAGCTTTTAAAGCAGGAGCCCAAATGCTAGTTAAATAATTATCATTAACACCTTCTAGTATAGCCGTTGTTCTTTCAACACCCATTCCTGTATCCACATTTTTAGCTTTTAGTTCGGTTATTTTGCCATCTTTATCTTGATAATATTCCATGAAAACATTATTCCATATTTCTACCCATCGACTATCACTTGGATCAAAAATTCGTGGAACTTCTTCATCACTACGAAAGTAAAATATTTCCGTATCGCCTCCACATGGACCTGATTCGCCAGCTATCCAAAAATTATCATCACGGCCTAAATAAGCAATTCTTTCTTTTGATATTCCGTGTTTAAGCCAGTTATTCGCGCTTACTTCGTCTTTTGGTATTTGCTTATCTCCTTCATAAACCGTAATAGCTAACTTTTCAACGGGAATATTTAAAACTTTAGTTAAAAAATTAAAACTATATTCGATACTTTCAGCTTTAAAATAATCACCTAAACTCCAATTACCTAACATTTCAAAGAAGGTATGATGAGTATTATCCCCAATACTTTCTAAATCAGTTAATCTAATACATTTTTGCACATCACACAATCTTTTACCAAAAGGATGCTCTTCTCCCATTAAATATGGTATTAAAGGTTGCATTCCAGCTGTATTAAATAAAACTGATGGGTCATTTTCTGGTACAACTGGCGCACTTGGAATAACAACATGGCCTAAACTTTCAAAATATTCTAAATATAATTTTTTTAAATTCATTCTAATCCCTCCAATATTTCATAGACATCATTTTTTAAATTTTGTAAAAATTCATTATGAATAACATAATCGAAACCTTCATAATTATCTAAAGCATGTTCAGTTGGATGACTTGCTTGTTTAATTGTTAGTGGTGAATCTTCTAGTTCATTAACAACTAATATTGCTATAGCTTTTGGATAATCACTTTTCATACTAATGATTTCTTCTGGATACCTTACATCAGATATAACAACATTTTTAAAAAATCTTTCATATACTAGCATATCCGTTTTCATTCTTTTAATTAATAAATCTTTTTGTTTTAAATTTTCCCTAATAAATAAACCCATTTCTTGTAAAAATTGTCTTGGTTTATTTTTTGGATTACCATCCCAATCTAACATTTCTTTAGCAAAAATTTTTAAATATTTACTATATTCCGTAATAACAGTTTTCTCTTGTTTTTTTTCATAATATTCTTTGATAATTTTAGCAACTTCACTCTTGCCGCTTCCTGCTTTACCTGCCACTAAAAATAATCTCATAAACTATATCCTCCAATCAAAAAGGACGGCTACCAAAGGAGTCTATTAGACGGTACCATCCTTATTTTTACTTAATTTTTATTAACGAGTTTTACCCGGGTATACCTCCCTAGGCAGCAGATAAAAATCTTCATTGTAAATTTCCACCAACCATTTACTCTCTATAAAATCCAATTTTTACTTTCCTAGTTCTTCAGTTACCATATCATTATCATGAAATAAATTATATTTTTCTTTAAAAAATCTCCATACAACTTTAACAAGCGCGATACAAGGGGTTGCTAAAATCATACCTATAATACCAAAGAAATGTTCAAAAATCAATAAGCCAACAATAATTGTTACAGGATGTAATTTAGTTGTCTTACTCATAATTATAGGTTGTAAAATATTATTTTCAAGCATTTGAACAATAAAGGCCACAATAATAGTCATCACCCCAACAATTGGTCCTTGAGAAAAACCAATTAAAGCCGCAATAATACCACCAATATATGGTCCAATATAAGGAATTAAATCAGTTATTCCGCATAATAAGCCAAATAATAATGGACCTTGAAGACCAATTACCCAAAAGCCAAAGGAATCACAAACAAAGACCATCAAAGCAACTAAGAAGGTTCCATTAACCGTTTTTCTAACTTCAGTTGAAATATTAGTAATTAATAAAGACATTTCAAAACGATTTTTCTTAGGTACTAATTTTAATAAATGACCATTAATCGAATTAAAATCAATTAAAATATATATACCAATTACTAAACCAAACGTAATAGTAACTAAACTAGAAAAGAATGTTCCTACAAAATTTACTAACATCGTTGGTAAAGTAGTAAAGAAATTATTAACACTATTGGTTAAAGTTGATAAGATACCATCTTTGGTGGCATTAAAATCAAAAGCTTCAAAACCATTTAAACGATTAAATAAATTATTAATGATATTTTCTAATTCATTAAATATCGATGGTAAGTTTTTAATTAAAGCTTCTATTTGAGTATAAATAGTTGGAATTAAAAAACGTATTAAAATTATTGCGGCTAATAAAAAGACCGTATAAACAATTATGGCCCCTAAAGCTCGAGGAATTTTTTTATTTTCTAATTTAGTTACAACGGGATTTAAAAGCCAAGCTATGACAAAGCCAATAAAGAATGGTGCTAAAACACTAAGCAAACTAAGTAAAAACTTCCAAACTCCCCATTCTCTAGCAATAATAGTAATAATTAAAACCATTGCTATAACCATAGCAATATAAAATAAATGTAATATCTTTTTAGATAAACTAACTACTTCATTTACTTCTTCTATATTTATCTTATCAGTATTATTTTTAAATAGTTTCAAGATTATCCCTCCTATATTCGTATTATATCATAAACCTGATTTTTTATGAAAAAAAGAACTAGTACTTTACTAATTCTTTACTTATCTACTTGATATGATTCAGCTTCAATTTGATCTAAGAAGGAGCGAGCTTCTTTAGGTTCTTCTTTCTTTTCTTCAGCTTTTTTAGGTAAATCTGCCATCTTAGGTAATTCAAATGGAGCAGGTTTAACAGGTTTTACTATTTCTTTCTTTTCTTCTTTTGGATTTACATAAACAGAACTAAAGACACTTGGCATTTTTGGCTTTTCTTCAATTACTGGTTTAGGTTCTTCTTTTTTTACTTCTGGTTCTGGTATTTTATCAGGCTCTACTGTTTCAAATGTTGGAAAAGAAAATGGTTTTTCTTCAATAACAGGTTTTTCAACTTCAACAGGGGTAGGTTCTTCAACAGGAGGAAGTTCAACATTTTTACTTTCCTTAATTGATTCTAATTCTTTATTAATAGCATCAGCTAAAGCTTCAAAGTCAAACTCTTTAGTTTCATCTTCGACTTCTTCTGATACATTATTAATATTATCATTTAAAACAATATTTTGAGTTTCTTCTACTTTAGGTTCTTCAACAGGAGGAAGTTCAACTGGAACTTTTTCAGTAACTTCTTTAAAGGCTGGAATATTATTTTCGACAGGTTTAACTTCTTCTACAGGAGTAAACGTTACTGGTTCAGGATTAGGATTACTAACTGGTTCTAGAGGCACAACAGGAGCTGGTTTAACAACAGGATTATTTTCTACTGGTTTAGGTTCTTCACCTATTGGAGTAATCGCTATTGGTCCAGTCGCGTTACCTTCAACTAATTGTTTTTCTTTTTCTTTTGCAGCTTTTAATTCTTTTGTTTTCTTCTCATCCTTTTTACCTAAAAATAAAACAATGAAAAATAATACGACTAAAACAGCTATAGCTATTACCAAATATAGTCCAAAATTTTCATTGCTATATAACTTTTCTAAAAAATCCATACACTAATCACCTTATTCTTCTTTTTAAGGATATCACAAAAAGAATAACTAAGTCAATAATAATTTTCACGCAATGTAAATAAAAGAATCACTACATATAGCGATTCATTTGATTCATTACTTGTCTTACTTGTTTTTGACTTGGTTTTCTTCCCATACTACTCATCATTGTTTCAATCATTTTTTCATTAATTGGGGGATTTTTCTTTAAATATTTTTTCATAAATGCTCTTGCTCCAAAAAAGCCAATAACTAAACCAACAATTAACCCTATAACTATCATTAATATATCATGTAACATAATATTACCTCCTTGCAATATTTATTTTACTAAAATGTTATGATGCTTGCAAGTAAAAATCGATAGTTCTAATTTGACAACCCGCCGTCCAACGGACCTAACTCGCGAGTTGAGTTTTATATGGCGTTCCTTTTTCGCCATTACCGTCTATTATTTTTACTGACGATGATAGATATACGACTGGCTGAACCCCGTACGCACTGAACGCACTGCTGCTGTGGACAGAGCCAGACGAATACACATCGAACACACCGTCAGCATAAGAAGAATACGGCGTTGGTGTCATTGTCCATGCATAACTACTTGTAAATAACCAATCATTTGTGTTACAACTTCCACTATTATAATCATACATACTTTTTCCTAAACATGTGTCTCTAACACTCCCTCCTACAGCATATCCATAGTCACTTGGATACATTAATCCTATATATCCTTCCCATGTTGTGGTTCTTGGCACTTCATCATTGCAATTTGTTCCTCTTCCATTACTTGTACATTCTTCTTTGCCATTATGACTTCCTCTTTCTGCTTCATATGTTGCTCTTGTTGTCCATTGACTTGTGCTATAAGTTGCAAATGTCCCTGTATTCCATTTTACTTTTGCTATCTTTCTCTTTGCTTCTTCACTTATTCCACTACTTGTAAAGTTACATGTTGTATTTGCCTCTTTTGAATTATTATAACAACTTCCACTTCCTCTATTCCAATACAAACTTCCTCCGATGGCTGGTGTTCCACTATATACTGTACTGGGATTTAAGAGTTTCATTACATCTGCTTGACTCCATTCATTTACTCCATAACCCTCATTTATTCCTGATGCACTACTATCCCAACTATAACTTCCTATACTTTCTGCTCTTATTATTTTTACTAAACTCTCTTGCTGTCCTCCATTATCTAAATTTGTTATGTTATTCATGACTCCTATTATTCGCCATAAAATTGGAGCTCCACTGCTATCTTTATCGCCTATATCGATATAGTTATTTACTGTTGCTCCTACATATCTTATATTTGCTTCATTTGTATCATCAGTTTTTAAATTTGTTGTATCTGTTTTAGCTAATTCAGTAATATATTCTACTGCTGTCGGATATTGTTTTTCTTCAAAATACAAACTACATTTAGTTTTTACTTTATTTAACCCTTTTACTAATGGGGCCCATTCATTTTCATTCCAAAGAATACTTGCTCCATTATCACATTCCCCATGGTCAAATACTAAATTTTCTTCATTATCTTTTTGGGGCATTTCTTCTAATAATTCATCATCACCTTTATAAAACACAAAATAAATATCACTATTGCCAAAGTAATCTACTTTGCCATTCATTATTGGAAATTCGGCACTTTCCGTAAAAGACGCAAAGGTTTTATAAAGAAGTAATGATATACTTATTAGTACTATTGCACTTATGCTTATTAGTATTACTTTTCTTTTTTTCTTACTTTTATCAACATACTTTTCTAGCTTCATAAAATCACCTATTCTATAGGTAATTATAGACCTTTACCCCCCCCCCTAAGTCAAGAGAAAAAGAAAAAATCTGCAAGATTTTTGCAAATTTTTTTTATTTTAAAGCATCAATTAATTCTGCTTTTTTCATAGTAGAATATCCTTTAACACCTTTTTCTTTTGCAGCTGCTTTTAAATCAGCTAAAGTCATACTACTATAATCTACTTTTTCTTCTTTTTTAACTGGTTTTTCTTCTACTTTTTTAGTTTCTTTCTTTTCTTCTTTTGCAGCTTTAACTTCTACTTTACCAGTTAATGGTTCATGCTTTTCAGCCTTTTTACCGCTTTTTAAAGCATCTTTACTGATAGCTACTAAATCACTAAATGCTTCTTTATTGTCAATAGCAACTTCTGCAAGCATTTTACGATTAATAGTTACACCAGCAATATTTAAGCCATTTATAAATTTTGAATAACTAATATCATTTTCACGACAAGCTGCATTGATACGAGTAATCCATAATTTTCTAAATTCTCTTTTCTTTTGTCTTCTATCACGATAAGCATAAACTCCACTATGGAAAACTTGTTCTTGAGCTGTCTTATATAAACGATGTTTAGATCCAAAATATCCTTTAGCTTGTTTTAAAACTTTTCTACGACGTGTTTTTGAAACACTTCCACCTTTAACTCTTGCCATAATTCACCACCTATATTAGATAACAGATTTAATTCTGCTAGCTTCTCCTTTACTTAATGTTCCTTTATTTCTTCTTTGACGAACTTGTTTTGCACTATCTTTACTAGTCTTATGGTTTCCACCACTAACTTTATAAACTAAATCGCCATTTTTTTTCTTTTTGAAAACTTTACTACTTGCTTTATGAGTTTTCATTTTTGGGCCTTTAGCCATAATACATCCTTCTTTCTATAAATTTATTTATTAGGTGCAAGAATAATTGTCATGATTCTCCCGTCTTGTTTAACTTGGGTCTCAACACTAGAAATATCACTTAATTTATCCGCAAAACGATTTAAAACTTCTCTTCCTCTTTCTGGATGAGACATTTGTCTTCCTTTAAAGCGAATAAATCCTTTTACTTTATGTCCTTTAACTAAATATTCACGAGCATTTTTAACTCTTGTTTCAAAATCGTGAATATCAATATCAGGACTTAAACGATATTCTTTTAAATCTTTATTAGTTTCTCGTTGTTTTTTTAATGCTTCTTTTTGTTTCTTTTGTTTTTCATAACGATACTTATTATAGTCCATAATTTTAGCAACAGCAGGAGTTGCTGTACCACTCATTAAAACTAAATCTAAACCTGCAAAAGAAGCTACTGTTAAAGCATCCTCGCGACTTTTAATACCCATTTGTTCTCCATTCGGGCCAATTACCATTAACTCATCAACATTAATTGCTTCATTAATTAGTAACTCATCTTTCTTACTTGCTATATAAATGCACCTCCATACATGATAAAAGGTAGATACAACAGTATCCACCCAACTTTAATAAAGAACATATAAAATACATATCTTCAAAAAAAGCCTTTAACCTAGTAAGTAATCACTCAGGTGAATGTGGATACATTTCTTTCCTTTTTCATAACAATTAAGATTTTATACTATAATTATATGAATGTCAAGAGCAAATTTTAACGTGTTAATCCTAAATTATTATCATTTAATCCTTTTTTTTGAACGTATTGCATCGTGTTATTTTTAATATATTTTGCTAATTTAGCTCGTTCATCACTATTATATAATTTACTTAATTCAGGATTACTTAAAACCGTTATCATATTCATAATAGTAAGTTCATTAGATATTTTTTGTAAAATTTCTTTTCCTTTTGATATATCATCAAAGTTCATAATTTGCCTCCTTATGAGAGTTATCCTAACATAAAGTTTAAAACATTGCAAAATAATCTTTGGATTTCATCAAAAAAGAACCTTTTAAAGTTCCTTATTATCTTCTATTTCTTCACTAATTGTTTTAAAACCATAATGTTCTCTAATTTTATTTTCTAATTCTATTTTTAAAGCTTTATTTTCTTTAAGTAAGTTTTTAACATTTTCTTTACCTTGACCAATTTTTTCACCTTTATAAGCATACCAAGCTCCAGATTTATCAATAATATTTAATTCACTTGCTAAATCAACAATTTCTCCTTCTCTACTTACTCCTTCACCATACATAATATCTACACAAGCACTTTTAAATGGTGGAGCGACTTTATTTTTAACGACTTTAATATTTGTTTTATTACCAATAACCGAATCATTACCTTTAATCTGTTCACCTCTTCTAACATCTAGACGAATTGTTGAATAAAATTTTAAGGCTCTTCCTCCTGGAGTTGTTTCTGGATTACCAAACATTACTCCTACTTTTTCTCTTAATTGATTAATAAAGATTGCTGTTGTTTTAGTTTTATTAATTGTTCCTGATAATTTTCTTAGAGCTTGACTCATTAATCTTGCTTGCAACCCTACATGAGCATCACCCATATCCCCATCAATTTCAGCTTGGGGAACCAATGCTGCTACAGAATCAATTACAATAATATTAACTGCTTCACTGCGAACTAGGGCTTCACATATTTCTAAAGCTTGTTCTCCTGTATCTGGTTGACTTAATAAAAGTTCATTAATATTAACTCCTAAATTTTTAGCATATACTGGATCTAGAGCATGTTCAGCATCAATAAAAGCTGCTCTTCCCCCTTCTTTTTGAACTTCCGCGATAGCTTGAAGGGCAAAAGTAGTTTTACCAGAAGATTCTGGACCATAAATTTCAATAATTCTTCCCTTAGGATATCCGCCAACTCCTAAAGCTATATCTAAAGATAATGAACCGGATGATGTAACATCAATTTCCATATGTTCATTACCACCTAATTTCATAATAGCCCCTTTACCAAATTGTTTTTCAATATCAGCTAAAACTTGTTCTAAAGCTTTATCTTTGTCTTTATTCTCTTTTACTGTTTTCATAACTTCCTCATCTTTCTAACAAATTCATTTTATCTTAGTTTTAAATCTTTGTCAACACTTTTTGCGAACAAATGTTTTCTAACTACTGCTTAAATAGATTAATCTTTTTTCAATATTAGTTAAATTATTTTTCGTATATAAAAAACTAATCTTTACTTTTTTACTTTTAACCATTTAAAAAGCCTCCTTTTTAAAAGTGAGGTTTATTATAAACATATTTATTTATTAGTAAATAACTTCGACAAAAGATGTCATTTTTTGGCATTTTTAGTTATATCAAAATAATAAATAACTCCTGATACTACTGATAAAACAGTTGCTATATAAACAAAGATATAATCTAATTTAATATTCCATAATTCAAAAGGCATATTATAAAATAAGACTAAGGTTATGCCAAGCATCATAAAGATAGTTTTTACTTTACCCCAAACGTTTGCTTTAACAACAACCCCTTTACTAGCGCTTAAAGTTTTTAAGGCATCTACAATTATATCTCTAGATATTATAATAACAGGTATAACTTCACTAATAAAACCTTGATAAGCTAAAATAATTAATAAACCATTTACTAATATTTTATCAGCAATAGCATCTAAGCACGCACCAAAATCAGTTATCATATTATTACTTCTAGCAATTCGCCCATCAAAATAATCAGTAATAGAGGCAATAATAAAGATTACACCTACTATTAAATATCTAATATCAATTAATACTTTACCACCAGCTAGAAACTGTGGAAAATTTATATTAAAATCATTCCAAGGTATTAATAAAAAGACCATAATAAAAATTGCCATAATAATTCGACTAATAGTTAAACGATTTGCTAAATTCATAATACCTCCTTATGCAACTTGACTTGCACTCCAAAAAATAATTAAAATAACAGCTATAATTAAACCTATATATATTAAAATATAACCTTTTTTAGAACTTTTAATAGTTGGATTAGTATAAGGTGAAACCACTTTTTCTTCTTGTTTTTCCTTATTTTGTTCCATTACTTGTTTTTCAATTTCTTTAATTGGAATTTTAGATGTATATTCAAACATATATTCATTAAATTCATCAATCATTTTATTTTCATCTAAACCCAAATATTTAGCATAAGAACTTATCCAATTTTTAAGTTCATATATGTCTTTGAAGCCTCCAATACTTCCAGCTTCAATATTATCTAAAACAACACTTTTAATATTCAAATCTTTTGAAGCTTCTTCAATAGATACACCACTAGCTTCTCTTGCTTCTTTAAATGTTTTACCAATCGAAAACAAATAAATCACTCCTTTAAAATAAAAAAAATAATAACTTATAAGCCTTGTTCTGTACGTTAATAAACGCGACAAATATTTATCTACCATTTACTGGTCCGTTACCTCGTTTTTATTCCTAGTAACAGCTCCCCTACCATAATTTGGGTTTCTCGCTTGTGGGGTTTACCACGTTCCACTTCCAAGGTTTCCCTTTTCTTCGTCACTTTGGCACTTTTACATTTACTAAAACCATTTAAGGTCCTTTCAAAGCCGTTCGATTTCTCGACCATAGGTTATTTTTTCCCTATGCACAAACACTACAACCATTCCAGGCTGTGCGAGCAAGGACTTTCCTCAGCATGTAGCCATACCGCATTTGTCCAGTTATTATTCTCTATCATATACATATTTTTCTAATTGACTAAGACGTCTTAAAATATCAACATTATTTACTGGCTTATTACCAGCACCTTCTTCATCAATTTGATCTTTTAGTCTTCTTATTTCTGCTTTTAATTCTTTATTTTCTTTGTTTAAATTCTGATACTCTTTTTCATAAGCATGAATAATTTTAATAAATTCACCATAATCTTTAATAACATCATCTAGTAATTTATCAACTTCTTGAGGACGATAACCCCTAGCATCAATTTTAAACTCTTTTTCATAAATATCTTCAGGACTTAATATAATTCTTTCACTAATCACACAAATCACATCCTTGCAATAGAAATATATCAAAAAAGAGCCTATTTTGTCAATTATTTACCATAATGTTTTTTTACCAAATTATTCTTTTCATTAATTATATTATATTCATAAAGTTTTAACTCAGCCATTCTTAAACTATCAATCATATCATCAAAAATTATTTCATAAGACATCATTACACCTTCTATTCTTAAAGCTATCATAATAAATATTTAGCTTTTTGTCTTAACATTCGACAAAATTTCTAATTCTTTTTTAGACTGTCAATTGACATAACTACCAATTTTTTCTTTTACTTATTAATAAGATAAATAGTATAATGTTATTGGAGGGTTACTATGCAATATCCAAATCATATTCAAAAAACAGCACATAAAGTAATTAACTACGCAAATCGTGGAATGGATTTAGAAGATTGTATTAATGATTCAAATGCTTATTATTTAGAAACAAATCGAGCATTGATTTATAAAAAACCGACTCCAATAGGTATTAGTAAAGCAAGCTATACCACTCATGGTAGAAGAATTGATGAAGGTTATTTTCTTAGTCAATCAACTCTTGATTATAACGGCCTTTATAAAGGTTCTTATATCGAATTTGAAGCTAAAGAAACTAAACAAAAAACTTCATTTCCAATTGCTAATATTCATGAACATCAAATAAAACATGTAAGAAGAGTTTTAGAACATGGTGGCATTGTTTTTTTACTAATTAAAATGAATGGTTTTGTTTTCTTACTTAAAGGTAATGATTTAATTACTTTTATTGATAATGAAACTAGAAAAAGTATTCCATATGAATATTTAGAAAAACATGGTACGATTATTAAAGAACAAATTAATCCTGCTCTAAATTATTTAGATGCTGTTGATAAAATTTATTTTTAAGGAGAGATGAATGTGGAAAAGAAAAAATTAAAATTAAAAAGTCCAAAAAAAATTAAAGAAACAATTAAAAGTGATTTAAAAAAGGATAAAAAAAAGAAAGATAATGTTATCGATGAAGTAATGGATGATAACAATACCGAAGATATTAATTTAGATGAAATTAGTGAAATAAAAGAAGATAAGAAAGAAAAAAAGCCAAAAAGAAAAAAGAAAACCAAGAAAAAAGGACGGGCTACTCATACTTTCTTAATAATTTTAATGTCGATGGGAATTGCCATTGTTTCTACAATATTAGCTTTTGGCCTTTATATTGTTTTTACAGCTCCAGAATTTACAGTTGAAAGATTATATAATAAAGAATCAAGTGTTATTTATGATGTCAATGGAACTTTAATAACGAGACTTGGTACGGAAAACCGAGTATTAAAAAATTATGAAGATTTTCCACAAGTTTTAGTTGATGCCCTAGTTGCTACGGAAGATTCAAGATTTTTTCAACATAATGGTTTTGATGCTGGCCGTTTCTTAAAAGCTAGTCTTGGTCAAGCAGCTGGAAACTCTGATGCCGGTGGAGCATCCACTATTACGATGCAATTAGTTAAACAAAACTTTACTTCTAGTACAGCTACCGGTATTGAAGGTATTATAAGAAAATTCACCGACATTTATATGTCAATCTTTAAAATCGAAAAAACTTATACTAAACAACAAATTATTGAATTTTACTTTAATTCAATGTGGCTTGCTAGTGGTGGTATCAATTATGAAAGTATTAATGGGGTTGAACAAGCTTGTCAATATTATTTTGGTAAAAGTGTTTCTGATATATCTTTAGGAGAAGCTGCAATTATCGTGGGAATGTATAATAACCCAACATTATTTAATCCATATATATATCCAGAAAATGCTACCGAAAGAAGAAGTACCGTTTTAAGTTTAATGGTAAGACACGGTTATATCACTGAACAAGAAAAAGAAGATGCGGAAAGTATTCCAGTTGAATCTTTACTTCGAAGTGATATTGATAAACAAAATGCTAAGAGTCCTTATCAAAACTTAATTGACTTTGTTATCAACGATATTAAAGAAAAATTAAATATTAACATTGATGAAGGTGGTTACTCTGTTAAAACAACCTTTGATTTAAAGAAACAAGACATTGTTAATAACCTACAAAATGGGGCAGCTTGGCAATTTAAAGACGATAAAGTTCAAGTTGGTGTTGCCATTACTTCAACCAAAGATGGTTCGATAACAGCTTTAGGTCCTGGAAGAAATTATGTCGCGAAAGGAACTGACCGTTCAACTACTCCTAGACAACCAGGTTCAACCGCTAAACCAATCTTTGATTATGGACCTTTAATTGAATACAATAATGTCTCTCCTCAACAACTAATGCTCGATTATCCATATACTTATAATAATGGTACGACAATGAATAACTGGGATTTTGGTTATACAGGCGCAACAACGGTTAAACAAGCTCTAGCAGCATCAAGAAACATTCCAGCTCTAGAAGCTTTTCACATGGTTGAACCAGAAAAGATTGCTGAATTTGTTCATAATTTAGGAATAGATTATGGTGATAGTTTAAATGAAGCTTACTCAGTTGGTGGTCTTCCATATGGTTGGTCTCCTCTTCAAGCTTCCGCAGCCTATGCTTCATTTGGTCGAGGTGGATATTATATTGAACCTTATTCATTTACCGAAGTTAAAAATTTACAAACTGAAGAAGTTATCAATTGGAAATATGAAAAGAAAAGAGTTATGTCTGAAGAGACAGCCTACTTAATTAATGATATTTTAGTTTATGCAACAGCAACTGGTGTTGGTGGAAACATTAATTACAATTTACGCAATAGAATTGGTTCTAAAACCGGTACATCAAATATATCTGAAGAAGACGCGGCTAGAAAAGGTATTCCATCAGATGCCACCCCAGACCAATGGATAAATTCTTATAATCCTGATTATTCGATTTCAACTTGGCTTGGTTATGACCAAGTAGATATGGATAGTAGCCATTACTTTACCATGGGTATGAGTAGTATTCCAAGAAATCAATTAGGAGCTTATCTATCAAATAATATCTTTACTACTGGTGATGGTTTTCCAAAACCAAGTGGTCTTACTACCGTTACAATTGAATCACAAACTCTACCACCTAAACTAGCTAGTAAAAATACCCCAGCAAATATGAAAATATCTGCAACATTTAAATCAGGTACGGAACCTAGTGAAGTATCTACTAGATATAATACTTTACAAGACCCATCAAATGTAAGAACTAGTGTTCATGGCGAAGAAATAACTGTTAGTTGGAATGGTATTACTGCTCCTGCTGATAACAATACCAAAGATTTTAATGATTATTTTAAGAGTTTTGCTAGAAATTATCCTAACAGTTTTAAAAATTTCTATAACCGTTATATGAGTTTATATAATAACTCTAATTTAGGAAGTTTAGGATATGAAGTATTTGTAAAAGAAGATGGTGGTTCTCTAAAAGACTTAGGTTGGACCGATAAAACATCTTATACATATAAACCTACTAAAAGCGGTAATTATGAATTAGTAGTTAGAAGTTCATACAGTAATTATAAAGGAAATCAAAGTAATGGGGTATCTTCTAAAGCAAGTGTTACAGTAGAAGGTAGCCAAGAAGAAACACCAAGCAATTCTGATGGCTTAGTAGCAACAGCTAAAACCATCTGTGTTACTAAAGGTTCAGTTATCAATGCTAAAGAAGCTGTCACAGTTACTTATAATGGTAAAAATGTTACAAGAGATGCCACAATTGTTTATTCAAATGTGGATACCTCAAGAGAACAAAGTGTTGCCGTAACTTATTCAATAACTTATAATGGTGAACAAACCACCGCTAAAGGAACGGTAAATATTCGAACTAGCTGTGGAGATTCAAGTTCTCTAGATTAAAAACGACTAATTAGCCGTTTTTTTATTTCATTAATCTTCGCATATTATTGATAGCTGACTTTTCAATTCTTGATACTTGAGCTTGACTTATATTATACATTTTAGCAAGCTCTACTTGCGTTTTTCCAACAATATAACGCGAGACAAGAATCTCTTGTTCTCTTTTTTTTAATTTAACTAAAGCTTTTTTTAAAGACAAATATAAATCTTTATCATTAGCATTTTCCTTTTTATCCGCAATTTGGTCTAAAACATAAATCGTATCTCCCCCATCATTAAACATCGGTTCAAAAATACTCACAGGATCTTTTAAAGAATCTAAGGCCTGACTAATTTGATATTCACTTAAATTTAAAGCTTCACTTATTTCTTTAGAAGAAGGTTCATGTCCATATTTTTGATGATATTCTTCTTTATATTTTAAAATTAAATATGATAAATCTCTAATTGTTCTACTTATTCTTAATGATGATTGATTATCTCTTAAATAACGTTTTACTTCCCCACTAATTAAAGGAATAGCATAAGTACTTAACTTTAAATTATAAGATAAATCAAAATTTTCAATAGCTTTAATTAAACCAATTACCCCAATTTGAAATAAATCATCTAAGTTAACATTTTGATAATTAAAACGTCTTAAAACACTTAACACTAATTTTAAATTACCTAAAATTAATAATTGTTTGGCATTTTCATCATTAGTACTTTTATATTTTTTAAATAATTCTAATTGTTCACTAGCACTTAAAACTGTTAATTTATTAGTATCTACACCGGTAATCTCTACTTTATATTTTGCCATAATAAAAATCCTTTCACTTTATTGTTGTGAAAAGATTTTAATTTTTATACATTATTTAAAGCATTTATGGCTTCTTCTAGAGTACTTACCCCAATAACTTCGATATCTAAATTATTTTCGTTCTTAACTTTTAAAGCTTCTTCTAAATTATCTTTAGGAACCAAGAAGATATCACAATTATTTTTTTCACCACCAAGTAATTTATAAGGAACTCCCCCTATCTCACCAACATTACCTTCATTATCAATAGTTCCAGTTCCAATAATTTTTTTACCATGAGTAATATCTTGTTCTACTAAACTATTATAGATGGCTAAACTCATCATTAAACCACCCGAAGGTCCTGATTCGTTTTCTTTAGTTTTAATTTCAACCTTAGGTTCTTCATCATATTCATAAGTTGTCGTAATAGCAACCCCTATTTTAGGACCATCTTCAGTATCATAAACACTTGCTGTTGTATCTAATTCTTTATCATCTCTTAAAACTTTTAAATTAATTTTATCACCTATTTGATGAGCTTGAACAATCTTTCTTAACTCTTCTAATTTAGTTATTTTCTCACCTTCAACACTAATAATAATATCAAATAATTTAATATCAGTATTAGCTTTTTCATCAATATATGTTACATGAGCTTCTTCTTTAGTAATATTTATATTTTTATTAGCTAAATGATAAGCACTTATAATGGCATTATCAACAGATTGTTTCATCGATATCTTATCGCTTTTTAAAGTTTCTTCCCAAGTTTCATTTTCATTTAAAACTTCTTCATTAGGTACGATATCCCAATTAGGAATTAAATAAGACGCTACTAGAAAAGGAAGACTTCCCTTTACTACCGAAACATAAGCCATGCCCAGTTCCCCACTTGTTTCATAGCCATTTTCAACTTCAATTCTTTTATCTAAAACTACCATACCACCTGGCCTATATACTTTATAAGGTAATTCTACATAAAAAAAGGCAATAATAAAAACTAAAAATAATAAAAATTTATAATTTTCTTTGATAAATGCTTTAACTTCTTCATAAAATTTATTAAACATACTTAGCCTCCTACATCATTATATCAAAAAAAGGAAATCACTATGCAAAAAAATAACATTTATTTATTAATTATTTTAATCTTTACAATATCATTATTTACTTTTCATAATGAAATTCAATTAAGTATTTTAAATGCTTGTGAATTATTTATTACAAAAGTATTCCCTTCTCTTTTTCCGATGTTTATTTTAACCGACCTGTTAATTTATCTTGGTCTTCCAGAACTTCTAACTAAACTTTTTGGCAAATTTTTTAAAAAAGTCTTTCATACTAGTCCTTATGGAGCTTTTATGTTTTTTACTTCTCTTTTTTGTGGAACACCCGCTAATGCTTATGTTTTAAAAAATTTAGTTGATGATAAAAAATTAACAGTTGATGAAGCAAACTATGTTTTTAGTTTTTCCTTTTTTACTAATCCTTTATTTTATTTAACAATGCTAAATTTTATATTTAAAGAACAAACTATCATTTTAAAATTGTTTTTAATACCCTATCTTGCTAATATTATAACAGGCTTTATTTTAAGACCAAAAACAATCAATGAAAATCAAATTGTTAATAATAAACCTTCTAAATCTTTACTTGATACTTTATTAGAAAGCATCAAAAAAAGTATGAATATCATATTAACTATTTTAGGAACTATTACAGTTTTCTTTATTATTAATACCATTATAAACCCTTCTAATAATCCCTTTGTAAGTGGCTTCTTAGAAGTAAGTCAAGGTCTATCTCATTTAGGTTTATCAAACTTAAACTTTAATATTAAAGAATTATATACCATATTATTTGTTAGTTTTGGTGGTTTATCAATTATCATGCAAATTAAAAGTATTTTAACTGATACAAATATTTCTTTAAGATTATTTTTAAAAGCTCGATTTATACAATGTTTATTAGCTATTATACTATTAATTTTTAGCAAATAATTTTTTTTGGCATATATGCTAATTTTTTTTATTTGTGACAAATATACAATCAACTTTTTTCCTTAAACATAATCTATAAGTATGAAAGGAGATAATTTATGAATTGCAATAATAGTGATTACCAAAAAGCTTACAACTATGTTAAAAATGCTCAAAAAAATTCATTTATTCAAGGATGCTGCTGTGGAACTAGACAATTATCAGGACCTACAGGACCAACTGGACCTATCGGGCCAACGGGACCAGCCGGACCAGCAACCATTACAGTTGGTGAGACTATCCAAGGACTACCTGGTACTCCAGCATCAGTTACTAATTCTGGTACAACTACAAATGCTATTTTAAACTTTACTATTCCAGCTGGACCTACAGGACCTATTGGAGCCACTGGACCAATTGGTGCGACTGGACCTACTGGACCAACGGGGCCTACAGGACCACTTCCAACTCTAACAGCTGCAGCAACAACAATTGATCCTGGTGAAGAAGCTACTGCAACATTTAATCCTAACGGTGATGGAGCATATGAATTAGATATTCAAATACCTCAAGGACCTACTGGGCCAGCTAATGGTTTAAATGCTTACGGTGGATTATATATGCTAAGTGGTCCTCAAACATTAAGCAACATTCAACAAGATACTCCAACTACAATTGAAACTGATAATCCAATGGCAACACTAGATGTAACTAGTACTGGCGATGACTATAGTTTAACCATTAACACAGGTGGAGCTTATGAAATAAAATATAATACTTTAGTAAATATTACTGGTGGAGGAGCAATATCTGTTAGTATTCAAAATGGTGAAACTGCTCAAGCTGGTCTTACTCAAAGTGTAACGGCCCCCTCAGACCAAGATTTTATTGTTAGCAATAGTGTAATAGCTAATTTAAATGCCAATGACAAATTAACCTTAGCTATTCAAGGTAATAATATTAGTGGTTCTGTTAAAGAAGCATCTTTTACCGTAAAAAAACTAGATTAATCTTTCTTACTCCATTCCTTATTCTATAAATAAAGAGAAATTTTAAAAAAAGTTTCTCTTTTTAATCATTTATAGACTTTAAAATAAATATAAGTTATAATAGAAACCCAAGAAAGGAAGAAAATTATGTTGAAAGATATATATGCAAATAAACTAATTTATCGAGATGAATTTTTAAGAGAAGTAGTTGATAAAGAATGCGAAAAATTAAATAATTTAAATTCAGACAAAATAATTATAAATGGTGGTAGAGGGACTGGTAAAAGTGTTTTATTAAATGAAAATACTAATCGCGAATTAGGGACTTTAAACCAAACAATCTTAATGAATTTTGAAAGTCCAGAATTTAATCAAGAAGTATTTGATAATAATTTTTTTGAACATTATTATGAAATATTATTTGCTAGTAAACTGTTAACTTATCTTAAAAATAATTATCCTATATTATTTGAAAAAGAATTTTTAAAAGAAAATGATAAAATTAATAGTTGTTTATTAGAATTAGATAATTACATAAACGAAATCTTTTTTTCCGATGTAAAAATTAATAAATATTATAAAACTAATGAATTAGTTAACGATATTATTAAAAAAATACGTAATGAATTAAAAGTTAGTTATTTAAATTTATCTATTGATCATTTTGACCGGAAGAATACTAATAAATTAGTTCAAAAATTATTATCAAAATATTTTAATAATTTTAATAAAACATTTATTACGGTTGATGATGAAACAATTGATCAAAAAAAATTAGAAAATAAAGGTTATCTATTTATGAATATTTCTTATAATTATAATGTCAATGTCATAAAAGAAATATTTAATAGACGTCTAAAATCCATTGAAACTAAGTTTAATATTGAACTTATTCCTAATGAAATATTTGATTTTTTAGTAATTAAAACCAAAGGAAATATTACTTTAATGTTGGATATCTTAAGAGAATGGATAACTGATTATGACTGGGATGAAAAAAATGATATAGATTTAAGTGCTATAAATCAAGAAATTGCTCATAATGAAGCCGTAAGAAAATTAGGAGGTTTACCAAAGCTATATCTATAACTAATTTTCTTTTTTTATGGCTTTAAAAGTATAATATGAATAATTTAAAAAATCTAAATTAAATAAATTTAATAATTTTTCTTCATTAAGATTTTTATTTTCATACCAAGAATATATCATTATATCTTGATAACCACATAATATTAATAATTTTTTTAAATCATTTAAAGTAAAAATATTTTTCTCATTTTTAAAGACTTCATAACTAATATCATGTAATAAATAATTAAGATTATGAATACTGCTAAAATTATGAATTTCGCCTATTAATACCCCATTATAATTTAAATGTTTTTTTAAATGTTTTAAAAACAACATAGGATTATTTACCTGTTCCAATTCATCACCAATTAAAATACAATCATATTTATCTGTTTCATTAAGATTTTTATAAACATTACCAAATTTACTACTTATAATTCTTTTATTATAATCTTTTTCTAAACCATCAATTATAGAATTATATCGATACTTTAAATAAAGCATTAAAACTCCTATTCCACAATTATAATCTAAAATAGTTTTATAATTTTCAATAAATACTAAAGATGCATTTTTTAAACGATCAAATTCCACAGTTTCAAAATGCCACTTTCTTTTAAAATATTTTCTATTTTTATTTAAAATAAGATAAAATTTATTTAAATCTTTACGAAAAGCTGTTCCTAGATAATGATGAATAAAAACATCATGACATAATATTAAACGATAACCTAAATTGCTTATTCTAATTGATAAATCATTATCTTCAATATAACCTGGACTATACTTTTCATCTAAATATTTTATTTTATCAAAAACTTTTCTTTTAATTAATAAACAAAAACCTATTATAAATACTTTTTCTTCCCATTTATCAGCATTAGAAATATTATGCTTTATAGCTTTTTGCTGCATTTCTAAAATGTTACTATAATTAAGAAGTGAACCTTGTTTATTTTCATCTTGATTGCATACAGGTCCCACAGCGCCAATACTTGAATCACTATATAAACATTTTTTTAAATTTGTAAGCCAATTACAAGTAACAATTGTATCATTATTTAAAAGTAATATATCATTTTCTTTTTGAGCTATTTTAATTCCTAAATTAACGCCTTTAGGAAAACCAATATTTTCTTTATTATATATTACTTTTAAATCTTTTTGTTTTTTAAGCCAAGATATTGTTTCATCACTAGAATTATTATCTATAACTATTATTTCATAAGTATTTTTATTAGTATATTTTCTAATACTTGAAATACATTCTTTAGTATATAAAAAATTATTATAAGTTAAAATAATAATTGATGTTTTGTTCAAAATAAATCACCTATAAAAATATATGAAAAAACTTGTAAAAATTTTTACAAGTCTATTTTCTAACTAAACCAACAATATCTCCGCTTTCAAAGAAACCTTCTAGATTACTTGTATCTTTAGAATATGGATTTAATACTCCATAACCAGCAACAAAGTAACCTTGTTCTAATAAACTTTCAGCTTCTTCCATAGTTTTAGCTGTAATTCCACTAGTACCATCACTCATAATTATTGAACATATTACTCTTGGTAATGTATCCTTGTAAACTGATTGATGTCCTTCACTATGTTTAATTAAAGAATATTCATCATTATGTAAATTAGCATCTGTTGTTATACTGACAACATCACCAATATTTCTAACATTTTCTAATTCAGTATTACTTTGAGGAAGTAAAGCTTCTAGATTTTGTAATTCATTTTTATATGTATTTAATAAATCTTTTTCATCTAGAATTTCATTTAATTTTGCTGAAGTTTCTTCTACTTTAGGTGCTTCAGTTGAAATTTCAGTTTCATATTGAACTTCTACAGTTTCATTTGGCACAACTTCAACATTTTCAATGTTAAAGTTAGCTTCAGGAATAACTGTAGCTTTTTCTAATCCAAAATGATCTAATATTTTTTCAGTGCTTATTTCTGTTTCAATTTCAACTTTTTCAGTTTCTTTAACTGTTTCTCTTTCAGTCTCTGTTTCTTTAACTGTTTCTCTTTCAGTCTCTGTTTCTTTAGTTGTTCCTACTTCTGTTTCTTTTACTTCTGCTCCAAAGCCTACTAAATTTGTTTCATAACATCTTTCTATATCTATTTTTTGATTTTCATTTTCATAAATAGAAATATCATCACTTTCATATGCTATAGAACTATTTTTTAAATCTTTTTGATAATTTTTATATGCTCCAGCTCCAAAAGAAGTAATAGCTAAAATCCCAGCACCAATACCAGCTCCTAAGCCAATTAATCTTCTCTTTACTTTTTGATAATTTTCTTTTATTTTATCAAAATTTTCATTAGAAATACTTCCTAAAATATCTTTTACTTTAGATATTTTACTTGCAGATTTTTTTAAATCTTCTTGACGTTTTAAGTAAATAGATCGATTATAATTATTTCTTAAAACATTATTAAATGCTTCATCACTTGATTTTTCGTTATTAATTCCTGAATTTACTAAATTTTCTTTAGCACTTTTAATAGTATTATAAATTTCATAACTGACATCATCAATTTCATTATTTTGATCTTTGCTAATTATTTTTTCATACTTTTTTTGGGTTTTATTAAATTGTTTTAAATTTTGTTTAGCAGATTTAACACTTATATTTTTAGCATCAAATTCATAATCGCTAACCCCAAATTTTCGCAATGTTTTAAATGTTAAATAATCAGCTTTTTCATTAACTGTTGTTCTTTTAAATAATTTATTTGATTCTTTTTTTATTTCATTAGAATCAGATTCTAAATTGTCATCATTTAAATCTACATATTTAATAGTTACATTAGTATTACGATTTTTAGTTGAAAAATTAGTTGTTAACTTTTCATTATTTTCTAACATTTTTTCTATTTCATCATGATAATAATCAAGTAAATCCCAATCTTTTTGACTAATAGTCATTTTTTTAAATAACTTATTTATATGTTCTTTCATTTCATTAACTATCTTAAAAAATGAATCATTAGAATCTAAACTACTTTTGTTAACTTTTTCTAAATTTATAAGCCATTTATAATATTCGTTTAAAGAAGTTAAAGCTTTTTCTACTTCTTGTTCATTTTTATTATAATTGTCTAAAGAATTACTCATATATTTTACATTATTTAAAATATTATCAAAATAATCATTAATATTATAATGTAAACAATGATCTAAATAATTATATATTGAATTTAAATTATTATATATTTCAGTTGTATCGCAAATACATGTCGTATTTGATAATAATAGTAACATTTCTTTACAATCATTAAAGATTTTTATTAAATCTTTAGATGTTTTAGATTCATTAACAAAATTTTGATATTTAATTCTAAAATCATTTTCTTCTATAATAGCTTCTTCACTTATAAATGATTCACCCGTCCATTCATAGCCATCATTAAAACTAATTGAAACAGCTTTACCATATTGATTATATATAATTGTTATACCATTAGCTATAGTTAAAAAATAAAATTCGTTATCAATAACTATTTCTGTTCCTGTCTTATATTTAGTTTTATAAATTTTCATTATAATTTCTTTATCGCTTTTTCTTCGATAATTAATGATTTTACCACCTAAATATTCTTTAAGGAATTTACGATCAGCAAAATTACGTGAATTATCTTCACTAATTTCCTTATAAACTTTCATTATTTTTGATTTAATTGTTTCCATATTAAAACAACCCCCTTCAAAACTTTTTAATAATATACAATATTAAAAGGAATTTGTCAATAGAAACTTAATTTTGCTCAGGATAAACGCATGAAAAAATATTGAGTTTATATCAATAAAATAACGATTTAATCATTAACCATATTTATTAATGTTAACAAAATTTGATAATCGTATAATTAATTTATTTTAATTTGATAATGCTTTTTAATATACTAAGCCTTTATTTATAAAAAAAATCTCATGCGTTTATCCTGAATTTTGCTTAATTTTGACATTATATTTATCAATATTTCACTCCTTTATAATTTATATTTGAACGTTCAAAATTATCATTTATGCCTATATTATAAAAACTTGGAGCATCTAAAGTTTTCCAAGTATTACTATCACCATTTATTTGTGAAATTGTTGTCCACCTATTTATTTATATAAATTTAATAATTTCATTTTTCATACCTAATTTATTTTTTTATATTTTTTTTTAAATTAAGTACAGCTTCTTCATTAAGGCATAGTAAAAGCTGTTATTTCGTCAATTGGTTTATTAGCTTGTAGCATATTTACAGCAACATAATTTAAGCTATCTTCTCTACCACATTCTTTACCAATTTTTTGATTTTTTCGAGCTTCCCATTCTTCTCTTGCAAAATCCTTCCTAGTTTCTTCATTATTTAAAAATTCCTTTAGAC
>CANQSO010000012.1 GCA_947626535.1 uncultured Bacilli bacterium
TATTTAATTTTTTTAAACCGCTTTTTTAGGGGTTTTATTTGTTATGTGGAATTTCCTATATTATTTTTCAAACTTTTCCTCCTTTTACTATTATTATATTGTTCATAATAATACCAAATTTTTCTTTCGTTAACATTTTTTAGTATAACTATATTATAACACTAAATTATGACATATGCAAGTTATACTTTTTTTAATATAAGTTATAAATTTTTATACAGAATTCATTTTTAAAATTTTTTTCTGTAAAAATGTACAAGAAATAGTAGTACCCACAATAACAATTAGTTCCACAATAAGATGCATTGTTCTGATATTTTCCAATTTATTTGAATATTCCTTTATATTATAGTTTATATTAGAAGTACCTTTATTTTCTGATAGCAATTCAAATTTATTTTCATAAATCCAACTATTATTTATATAATTTACAATACACTCAAACGAAAATAGTATTGTAAAAATCACTTGAAAAATAATTACTATTTTCATTATCTTATTTATGTATTCTTTTTTCATTTTTTGTTTTTTAAAAACCCAGATAGAACTAATAATTACAACAAAAAAATTCGATAGTATAAATGCTATACTACAGGTAAATATTTTGCTCATTAGCTCTATTGTTGCTTCACTATTGTTTACTATATGTGCTAATATGAATTGATAATCTGCTATTTTCTTATAACCTTCATTACTAAAAATATATATAATAATTTTGTAAATAGTAAATGGAATTAGTGCTATAATAGTATATTTTTTTATAAATTCTGATTTTATCTTTTCTTCTGATGCAATAACTTTTCCGTTATTAGTCAGTTCAAAGAAATCTAAATTTGAATTTAATTTATTTTCCATTAGTACCTCCCCTATATCAAGACACATATTCGCTTGCTCTATAAATTTATTTTACTAATTTGTTTAAAATAATACTATATTTATTTTGTAATTTTGCAATATCGCCATTTTTTGAACTATGGCTAAGTATATAATCTGATACTTGAATACTCATGTTATTTTTTTCTTCTATTGTGTATTCTTTGTCTTTTTCTATTTCTATTCCAGCATTTTTTAATAGTTCTAATTCTTTTTTATCATTAAACAATCCCATTTTTGTTCTCCTTGTTCATAAAAATATTTTCATATTATCATTAACTTATTGGATTTTATCATAAAAGCGAAAAAAAATAAATAGTATCAATCAAAGATAAAAAAATTTACTTGATACTTTCTTCTATTCATATTTAGGACTACCATATCCCATTACTTGTTTATCATCAAAAGAGTACATTCTTTCTGCACATTTGTTACTCGTATTTCCTTCAATTGTATAAATAGTACGGTTAGATATATCAGTTCTTGTAACAATTCCTACATGATCTGAATTTCCATCTTGACTACCGTTTTTCTCATACCAGTCAAAAAAGATTATATCTCCAATTATTGGATAATAGCTATCTCCTCTATCATGCCATTGTTTTTTATCTTTAAACCAATTTATACCATCACTACATACTGAAAACTTTGGAATAATGCCTTTTTCTATATATCCACATTCGTTTGCACACCAAGATACAAAACATGCACACCAATGTACATGCTCTTTAAATCCATACCATTTCCAAAACTTTTCTCCACCTTCGTTACCTATTTGAGCTTTAGCAACAAAAATAATTTCATTATTTGGAATATATGAACTATTATAATCTGCTTCTCCGTTACTATTAAAAATTGCCGCTATAAAGCCTGCAATTAAAACTATAACTAATATTATAACAACTACCACCCAACCTCCAGCTACAATTGCAGATATTAAAGCTTTTGTTGCAGCAATAAGTGCCTTTACAGCTGTAATAGTTGCTTTTACTGCAACTTTTACTCCCCTTACAGTTGCTTGTACTGCTTTTTGAGTTACTTTTGCTATTTTTTGTGATAACTTAATACTTTCTTTTGCTATTTTTTCGGTATTTTTTGCAACTTGTTCTGTTGTTTTTATACCTTTTTTAGCAAGTGAAGTTGTGTTTTTACCTGTTTTTATAACTTGTTTTGTTCCATTTTTTATTGTTTTATCACCTTTTTTAATTATATTTTTTAAATCTCTGGTTTTTTTCTCTTTAATTTTAGACTCAAATGTTTCTATCTTTTGTTTTCCATTTATAAAATTTTCTTGTGTTTCTTTTAAAGATTTTCTTCCTATTGTATTTCCCTTTTCTAACCCTTTTCTTGTTAAATAGTTTATATCATTTTGAATTTTACTACTTGCATATTGTTCTCCTGAATTATTTTCATCATTTATTGAAATTTCACTAATCTTTTCTTTAGTAGTTATTAAACTATTTTTAAATTTTTGAACATTTACAATTTCTTTATCTAACTTTTTTATTTTTCCTATAGGTTTTGTTTTTATGTCTGACATATATTACTCCTTCCAAATAAAAAAAAGAAGTTAATATAAATCAACTTCTTCGATTATTTACTTATTTAAAAAAATAGAATTTTCTTTTAATTCAATATTTAATAAATCATTTTCTTTTATTTCAAGTTTGTTCCTAATATCTATTGGTATTACTACTCTTCCTAATGCATCTATTTTTCTTGTCATTATACATGTTTTTATGTTTTCCATTTTTTATTTCTCCAAGTTTATATATTATTTAGTGTATCATTAAAATTATTACATAACTCTTCTATATAATCATATTTTAATAAATCATTCTTCCATGAATTACATATTGCATATAATCCATAATAAATTCCTGCAAGTCCTCCAACACAAGCTCCAACAGTATCTGTATCATTTCCTAAATTTATAGCTCCAATTATTGATTGATTATACGAATTTGTATTTAATAATACCCAAAAAGTTGCTTCTAATGTATCAACAACATAACCTGATGATTTGATATCTTGTAGTTGATATTTTTTTATATTATTTTTTATTATTCTTTCATATCGGCTTATGGTATCTACTGAAAAATAATCTTTATACCTTATTTTTTTTATATATTTATATGACTGTTCTAAATTTTTTCCACTTATTAATTGCATTCCATATAAAACATAAATAAAGCAACCCATTATACTTATTTCATGTCCATGAGTTATAGAAGAAACTTTTTTTACCAATTCATATACTTCTTGTTCATTATTATTTTTTGCATAACAATAATAAGCTAGTGGTAATATTCTCATTAACGATCCATTACCATTATCCATTTCAGAAATACCACCACATTTTTCAGCAATTTCTTGTTTTGCTTCAAACTTTGCTATTGCTCTTAAACAAGTTCTTCCAATATCAAAGACTCTTTCAGTAGGAGTATATTTTGCGTTTTTCATCCATTCTAAAAAATTATTGGCTATAGTATTACAATTTATCTCTTTATCTTTAATTATTGCATCTATTGTTGCAAAAGTCATTGAGGAGTCATCTGACCAACTTCCTTTTGGAACATCATGACTTTTATAGCCTAACATTTCAGTAACTGGATTTTGCAATAGAGTTTCTCTCATTTGAAACTCTAAAGGTACACCCATAGCATCTCCTACTGCCAATCCGATTATTCCACTTTTCGTATCTAACATATTGCCTCCTATTATATATTTTCTCATGTTATTCTTTTGTTACATTAGCAACTTTATTATAGCACAGTATTGTTTTTCTTTCAATTTAATAAATTTTTACACAAGTAATTATAATTTTTTTGCAACAACTACCATTCTTCCGTTTTTTTGTGAATATTCACAAGTAGATAATGTAATATATTTATCTTTATATGTTCCTTTTACTCCAGTATTATAAAATTGTAGTTTTACGCAGTTTTTATAAAAATTATCAAATTCTTCTTCATTATTAAAATTCGTATAAGTATAATATCTGAATCCTAAATCTGAATAAGCTACTGTTTTAAAAGCAATCATCACTTCGTATGTATTTTTAATTGTTTTTCCATTTTCAATTAAAAACAATTCTATTTTTTTATGATTAAGATAAAAATTGTAATTTTTATATTTTACTAAATTTGAAAACATTGTATTATCATTCATGTGATGTCCATATATAATTAAATTATCTGACTCTTTTAAATTACAATATTGAGCTAAATATGGTGTTCCATGACTTGAATAATTTTTATAAATATCTTTATGCAAATAATAATCTCCATTTTGCATTATAGGATAGTCTATTTTTGTACCATCTATTTTAATCCAACCAACAACATCTGAATTTAATTCTACAATACTTTCTAAATTATAATTATTTTTAGAAGAAATATTACTCTCTTCTTTTTTTAAATCATCTGTAGTTTTATTCTCGTTCAATGTATTTTCATTTTCAATAACAATATCTTGTAAATTACTTAATATTGCATTTTCTTTATTATTTTCAACCAATTTTTTTATAAAAAAATAGCTACTAATAGCCAATATAACTATTAGTAGCATTAGCATTATTTTACTAATCTTACTCATTTGTACTCTCTCCAGGCTTAGTTGTCATCAACTTATATAACTCTGTATTTTTAGGAAATTTATTTTCAAAAGGTACTATTGCACTTCCAATTTTTTCAAGACCTTCTCCAACTCCAACATTAGTTATATAACTCATTTCTTCATCAGATATGTTAAGTAATTTTCCTAATTCAAGTCTATCTGTATATGCTTGATTAAGCATTATAATGAATTCAGAGTTTGCTAACATTGTTCTAGCAGTATGGCTTTGCAATAAGTCTTCGACATTTTGAGTTATACCTGTTGCATAAGCTCCATATTTTCTTACTCTTTTCCAAAGTGTAAACAAAAAATTGGCTGAATATTCATATTGAAATAATAAATATATTTCATCAATAAAAATATATGTATTTTTTCCTTTTGTTCTATTGGCTGTAATTCTATTTAAAATACTATCAAGTACAACAAGCATTCCAATTGGAAGTAATTGCTTTCCTAAATCTAAAATATCATAACAAATAAGTTTGTTTGAAGTATCAACATTTGTATTTAATGCAAAAGTATTTAATGAACCATTGGTAAATAATTCAATTGCAAGTGCTATCTCTTTTGCTTCAGGTTCTTCTTGTTTTAATAACTCTTCTCTAAAATCTTGCAATGTGGGAGGAATACCTTGATAATTTCCTTGTTGAAATACTCTATATACATTTGCAGTACATCTATCAATAATAGACTTTTGTTTCGGTCCGAGATTTCCACTTCCTATTAGTTGCTCACATAAAGATAAGATAAACTCTGATTTCAGAATTACTGGATTTGCTCCATCTCCATATTTAGAATTCATATCCATAGCATTGATATGATTATTACTTGTGGCAGATATTTTAATCACTTCTCCTCCGAGTTCATTTACTAAAGGGAAATATTCTCTTTCTGGATCAATAATTATTATGTCGGCATTAGGCTCTTTTAATTTTATAGATGCAATTTCTTGTTTCGCTGAAAATGATTTACCACTTCCTGAAACTCCAAGAATAAAACTATTACCATTTAATAATTGCTTTCTATCTACCATAATTATATTTTTACTAATTGTATTCTGACCATAAAAAATACCATCCTCGTGCCTAATTTCTTGCACTTTAAATGGTATAAATACTGCTAGACTTTCTGTTGTTAAAGTTCTTAAAGCATTTATTTTTCTTACCCCAAATGGTAGAACTGTTTCTAAACCGTCTAATTGTTGATATCTTAATATTCCCATTTGACACATATTTTTACTCGCTATCTGTTCTATTGCATCTGTTAAAACTTTTAATTTATCCATTGTTTCTTCTGTAATTACCATAGTAAGAACAGATAGAAACATTCTTTGATCCCTTGTTATCAAATCATCTAAAAATTCTTTACTTTCATTTCTTTGTTGTTCCATATCATAAGGAATTATAGCAGAAAAATTATTGTTTGCATTTTGTTTTCTTTGCCAATTTGTTATATTTGTTTCAATTCCTAATCTTCTGTTTTCAGCCTCTTTTACTGCCTCATCCATAGGTATTGGAATAATATCAATAGATAACATCATATTTTTATTAAGTTCTGTAAGCTCTGTTACCATTGAGTCTTTTATATAACTAGCATAAGTTTTCAAAAATAGAACTCTACCATATCTATTTCCTATTTTAAAATAATCACTTCTAAATTTAGCAGAATCAGGACATATCATATCTTTAAAGTCATGACCTAACTTCATATATTTATGAATATCAAATGTAAAAGAAGTTTCTTCTCCAGTTCTATAAAAGTCATGTGCTATTCTTAATCTTTCTTTTGCATTTAATTCTATACATTTTGAGCCTAATGCTCCGAAATGATTACTTAAATCAGCTTCTATCCTAGAAAAATAACTTCTTGCTTCTTCTATTGACTTTTTATATACTGAAATTGTAAGTATTTTTTCTTGTATTATTTCATTTGATGTTTTGCATTGGGATTCAAGCATTGAATTATACTCTTTTCTAAACTTATCTAATTCATCTCCTGTATATTTTAATAGTATTGTTTTTTCAAAATCTAGTTTATTTATTCTTCTGTTATTTATAGTTATTTTGGCAGTTGATCCAGTATCTAAAGAATTAAGTAATTCTGAATATTCTAAAAACATAGCTTCTTTATCTTCTCTACTGGCGACTGCATAATTTATGTCTAAAAATTTGTACGATTTTGAATATTTATTTTTTCCAACTAAAAAAATTCCATCTTCGTATATAGCTTTAACAGGAATAATATCTTGTACGAATCTTGGAATTTTTATTTTTTCTTTATCTAATTTAAAAATTCTTTTAAGTGTTTTCAGCATTTTCTTCTACCTCCCTTACATTTCTTTTTAATTTCTTAACTTTTTTATTTTTCCTTTCTTTAAACTTTTTCTGTGGCTTAAGTATTCCTTGTTTTAATTTTTTGTTGATTATTTCTTTAAAGTCTTTAGCATAAATATTTTGAGCATTAAATGTTAAATGTCTTGGCATTAATATTTCAGATTTTATAAATGCTATAAAAAATTCTTCAGCTGTCATTCCGTTATATTTAACGAAGCCTAATACAGCAAATGGAGCAGCACCTAAAATACAAATCCAACTTAATGTTTCTATTGCAAAAAATGTTTTAAGCGAAAAATATAAAATAACAGCTACAGCACATGCTAATACAGAAAAAATGAACTGTCGTAATGACAGTCCAAAGAATACACTTTCACTAAATTCTCTAATATCTTTATTTATTTTTACTTCCAACTATCTTACCTCCCTATTCCTATTTTTGTTTTTCTCCATTTGCTGACTTTTATTTACTTTTGACTCAGTCATTTTTAACACGTAAATCTTATCTTCCAAAAGTTCATATATATCATATAAAGGCATTTCTGCCATACTCTTTGCTATATCTATAATATCTGTATAATATTCCTTTGTATAATATCCTTTTTTTATTTTTTTCTTCATTTCTTTACAGAAATTTTCATTTAAAAAATTTAATCTTCCATGTTCTATTATTAGTTTTAAGGCTTCCATATTTTGAGCCATATAATTACCACTTAATACTTCTTTATATTTTTTTTCTTCCATTTATCGAGCCTCTCTTTCCTTATGCTTTTTATCTCTATCTTTTTGTTTTTCTTCCTTTATCATTTGTTCAACTAAAATTAATTTTCTATTTTCTCTTACGAATTCTTTTTCAAATCCTGGTTTAGCTTCTGAAAATAAAGAATCTTTTGAATAACATATTATATTGTGATTTATCATATCTTTAATTTCATTTAAAAATTCTAACCTAGATATTGCATTTTCATCTTCGTTTAATATTAAGCTTATAATTTTTTCTGTATATTTTTCGTAACAATAAAGCATGTAATAATCTTTAGTTTCTTTAATATATTCTGCCATAGCTTTTAATTGATTTATAGACGGATTTATTCTTTCTACACTTTCTTCTTCAGTAAATAAACTTTTTATTGAATCAACTGTTGTAAAAATTGTCCCCTTATTTGCTTCATAATCGTAATTAATTGAGGCATTATACAACTCTTCAGCTTCTTTATCACTCAATTCATATTTTTTCATTATTTTACTTAATATCTTCCTGGTTTCCATATATGTTTTATCTACTGTATAATCAAAATTTAGTTCTATATTCATTATATTATCTTCGATTGTATCATCATTAAAACGAACAATATAAAAATCATCTTCTTCATTTCTGCCCTTTAACACACCTAAAACATCAACCACTTCATCATTATGTCTTATACTACATTCAATTTTTGTGAAAAATAGTGCTTTTTTATTTTCAAATTTTATATAATTTTCATTATTTTCAATAATTTTTAAATCTTCTTCACTCAATATTTTCATATATGTTCCTACCTTTCTATTGCTTTGTTATTATTTTTATTCTAACTTTTCTTATGGTTAGTAGTTTTACACAAAATATAAGTCTTCTATAACCCCATCATTTCTCTAACAATTCTGTCCGAAAGTCTTATAGTTCCTACTAAAACTAACATATTAAATATAAGTTCTCCAATATATTTCCAAACCATTGTAACCGTTGCAGTTCCAGTATCTACTACTGGAGGGCTAGCTGCAAAACTTGAAAAAATAATACAAGCTAAAACTATAATTGCACCCTCTAAACAAACTGCAATATAGCTTTTCAAAAAACTTTTTCCAACATTTTGTGTTGGTTCTCCAGCAAAACTCGAAAGTGGTATTGGAGATATTGCAGTGTACATATATAATTTAAAAAATCTACCATACACAGTTAAAATTAAAATAAATGATAGTATTAGAATAAATAAGCCACCCAGTAATGTTACTGCCCATAGAGGTATACTTTCAAAAAATCCACAGCTGTTTATTGCATCTATTACAGTTTGTGGCAGTGAAACTCCTGTTACTTGAAATGAGCTTTTTTCCATAATAGTTGTTACTACACCCTGTATAATAGTAAATATCGCTAACATTATTTTCATACCATAAGTTACAATACCTTTTGCTATTGCAAATCTTAAAAATAATTTTAATGCTTGTTCTGGTCTTTTAATTTCAGAAAAATTACCCATTGTTTTTACAACACCCATAACAAAAAATAACACAAGTAATGCAAAACCTATTGCTTGTAAAGCTCCATTTATATTAGTAATAATCTCCCATATTGTTCCACCTTTAAAATCAGCAGGACTTTGTGTAACTATTGTGTAAATCTCTGATAACTTTCCATTCCATGTATCTAAAGCATTTTGTAAATTACTAACTATCCAATTCAAACTTTTCACCTCATTTCTTTTAAATAATTGTAGGCAGATAATTTTTTTTAATTACCTGCCTAATATTCTTTTTTTACCCACCTGTTATTAGGTTAAGTATTTCTTTGGCAAAAGTTATAACTATTCCTCCAGCAAGTGTCATAATTCCATTTGCTCTCTGTGTTGGATCATGTGATTTTAAGCTCATGCCTACTTGTACTACTCCAAATCCTAAAATAATCATTCCAACAGCTCTAATTAAGCCAAATATAAAATTTGACAAATTATTTACAACAGCTATTGGATCATCAGCAGCAAAAACATTTGTAGCTTGAGCAATTAATATCGCAACAACAAAAACAACTATAAATAAATTTTTTATTAAAAATTTTTTTCTACTTTTTATATTTTTTTCTAATTTCATAATAAATTTCTCCTTTCTTTGCCCATTATGGGCATAAAAAAAGACCTAAAATTTATTTTTTTATAAACTTTAGGTCTTAATTGATATTTTTATCATTTTTTTCTTTAAATAAGCTATCAATCTCTTCTTCAGATAATAACTCGAAATCACTTTCTTTTTCTTTTAATTCAATTATTTCATTATAATTTATATTATCATCAAAATTAAATGATATTGTCCCTATTGCATTAAAAGTATCTCCATGTATGTATGGCTTAATACTATTATTTCCTATTGGTGTATTTAAACTATTAAAATGTTCTTTTAGGTCAAATTTCAAATCTTTTACTGGTCTTTCTCCTCTTACAAAAAGCAATGCATATCTATTATCTAGCATTCTAACTTCATCTGGTGTTAATAATTCTCTCCCTGCAATTTGGTCATTAGTTGAATAACTACCATGACTTCCATAAGTTCTACCATAAGTATTAGTATCTATTGTTTCTTTTCCTAAAAGCTCTGACACATATTTATGAGTTGATTGTTCGTTTCCACCTAAGTATAAAAATTCATCACAGTTTCCTACTATTGACTCCCATTGTTTTTCAAATAATGCTTTTAATTGAGCAAGGTTTTGAAGAATAATACTTACAGAAACTTCTCTTGATCTCATTACAGACAAAATTTTGTCAAAGTCATCTGGCAAACTAACATTAGCAAATTCATCCATAACAAAATGAACATGAACTGGTAAACTTCCAGAATATTTATAATCTGCTAAATAAAATAATTGCTGAAATAATTGCGTATATAATAAACTTACTAAAAAATTAAAAGATGTATCATTATCAGGTATTATAGCAAATAGTGCAATTTTCTTTTCTCCAAGACTAGGTAAGTCTAATTCATCTGTTTGTGTAAGTTGAGCCACACTCTCCAAATTAAATTTTTCAAGTCTTGCTGCTAAAGTTACTTGTATAGATTTTAGTGTTTTTGCTGAACCAGAATGATATGCTCTATAATATTTCAATGAGATATGCTCTGGATTAGTAGTTTCTAATCTATTAAATAACATATCAAGTGGGCTAACATAGTCATCATCATCTTCTTTAACATCTCCAGCTCTTAGTAATTCCATAACCATTACAAAGTTTTGTTCTTCCTCAGGTGCTTCATATTTTAGATAAAATATTAAAGCTAATAAAAGCATACTTGCTGCTGTATCCCAAAAAGGATCATTGGTGCTACTTCCTTTTGGAGTTGTAGATTTAAAAAGGTTGGTTACTAACTTTTGAACATCGTTATCAGTTTTTAGATAAACAAAAGGATTATAGCAATGTGATTTTTCCATATTTATTAAATCTAAAACTCTGACTTCATAGCCATTTTGCTCTAATAGGTAACCAGTATCTCTTACAATTTCTCCTTTTGGATCTAAAACTACATAAGAAGTATTACATTGCATTACATTTGGTTTGCAATAACTATAAGTCTTACCAGCACCACTACCACCAACAACTAATACATTAACATTTCTTCTATGTTTTTTTCCATTTAATCCTAATGAAACATTTTTAGTTAATATTTTATTATAATTATTAGGTTGTTTATATTTCTTGTTTAAATCACTAGCCTCGCCCCATTTGGCTGAACCATTTTCTTCTCTTCGCCTATAATTTTTTCTTGTCGCTTCATATACTAATATTGATAATACATAAATAATTAAAAAGATTAGAACAGTTTTTAAACTATTCTCCATAATCGTTATTTTAAATGGATTATTTAAGGCATTACCTGCATTTTTTATTATTTCTATCAATCCATTGCTCATATATGGAGCAATAAGTAAAGCTAACCAAATTACAGGTATTATTCCAAGAACATATAAAATTCTAGTAATTTTCTTTTCATCGTTCAAAGGCAAGACTACCTCTGATTTTTCTTCTATTTATTGGGGCATTTAATATTTTTTTTATCAATTCATCAATAATTTCAGTATCAACATTTTCTGCGATTTTTTTATTTCTAAATTCATTTAGAGCATTTATTATCAGTTTATAATCATATATATCTAATACTATAGTTCTTGTTTCTTCCAATTTCAATTCCCCCTTATCTATTAGTTTTAACTGTAATATTTTTTACCTCACTTTTCTCTTTTGCTTTCTTTTCGTCTAATTTTTTAGCTTCAACTTTTAATTTTGCAAGTTCTTTTCTAACAGAAGGCTTTTTTTCAGCTTTAGATACCCCTTCTTGCATCTTTGAAGTTGTTGAGGAAGGCTCTGACTGAGGGCTTTTTTCTGTCTTCGCCAAATTGAAATTTTCTACTTTTGTTTCTACCTTTTGAATTGGTTTAGTTGCTAAAACTTCTTCTAGTTGTTCTTCTTTTGACTTTTCTTGAATTCCTAGTTCTCTTCTTTTTGATTTTCTATTTTCAATAGATTTTGTAACCTCAGTGTCAATTTTTGCTGTATCTATCGTTGTTAATTTAAATCTTTCAACAATTCTGTTTATCCTTGAGGCATCTTCTTCTTTTACCATTATGTCTGTCATTCCATCAATATTTTTATTTTTTCTATCTACTAATGCACAGTATAAAATACCATATTTTTTAGCTTCATATTTAAATCTTTCCAAATCTTCGTTCATTATAGAAAATATTTTTAATGACTTTCCTGCTTTTAGCATTGTATTTAATCTAGTTTTTCCTTTTGTTTGTTTTTTGTCTTTCATTATTGTATATAGCATTGCTGCAATATTTTTAGCTCCACTACCTGTTAGTCTTGCAAGGACTTCAAATCCTTCTAAACTTAATCTTACAATTTGTTCTGATGCATCTCCGTTTACACTCATAAAAAACTACTCCTTTCTATTTTTATCTTTATAATTTTTTCCTTTTGTTTCTTTTTCTAATTCTTCTTGTTTATCTAATTCATTTAAATTATCTTCTATCTTTTGTACTCTACTCTTTATATCTTCACATAGTTCTACCTCCTTTCGTAATTTATCTATATTAGTTGTCAAAGTAGAAATTTGTTTTGAATATTTTTGCATTTCCTCTTCGTTCTTTGACAATTTTCTAATAGCCCATAACCTTTCTCTTTGATTTGATAATTCATTTATTTTAAAAGTTATATCATCTTTAAAATTTAACAAATCATCTAATGTTCTTATATTATTTATAGCCAACAACTTTGCTTGACTAGAAAGTTCTTCCATTCTTGATACATCTGCTCTAATACTTGTAGGTAATCTTTGTTGTGGTACTTTATTTGGAAATACCTTTAACAAATAACAATAATGATAATATAATGCAATAAATCCTTTTGCTTTAGCTTTTTTATGTCTTTTAGCAAAAGGATAATTTACTTTTCTTGAATATACATTTTCAATAAATGGAATTCTTACAGCTTGTTCTTCTATTATTCTTCTTTTAATATTATCTATTGTGTAATCGTCTCCATATCTTCTTTCTAATCTAATATTTCTATTATAATTATTTTTTCGTACACTTAATTTTCCTGCTCTAACCATTACTTCATAATCTAATTTTTTCATAAGATATATAAAATCATCATAAGAGTATGCTTGTTTTATAGCAAGGTCAATATCTCTTTTTGTATTTTTAGAATAGCTATCACTATATAAAGTTTTTTTATAATAATTTTCAAAATTTATCTTACTTTTCTTACATGTTTTTTCTTGTAATATGCTTAAACCATGTTCTTTACAAATCTCATCTGATATATGTCTAAATCTTGCAGTATTATATCTATTACTGTAGTATTTTAATCCATCTACAAATGAAACTGAGTTTATTACAAAATGATTATGTATATGGTTAGTATTAAGATGAGTTGTAACAACAACTTGAAATCTATCTCCCCACATTTCCTTTGCAGATTGAATTCCTATTTTATGAGCCTCTTCTGGAGTAATATTTTCTTTAAAAGATTGATATGCATGAAAACCTAAAATACCTTCTTCATTTTTGAAAAACATTTTCGTATCCATCATTTCTTCGTAGGCAGAATCAACCTCACAATTTATTCCTGATGTATAATATTGTTTTTCAGTTTTATCTGAATTAGTTGCATAATCTAAAACATCTTTCAGGTCATTAACTAAAACAACATAATTTCCTTTTTCTATTTTAAATTCTACATTTCTTGTTTTTGTTTCATCAATTGCATAATCAACAACATGATCTAATCTTTTTATAACTTTCCATATTTTTGTAGTAGCCACTTTAATTTCTCCTTTTACAAATATTTACTTTTAATTTGTCTTGATAACTCGTGCCAATTTTTTGCCTCTTGATTATAATAATCTTTATCAATAACATTTATGCTATTGGCTTTGTGTGCTATCTGATTAAGATTAACTCCAATTTTTGAAAGTTGTTTCATAACTTCATAAAATTCATAATCAGGTTTTTCTTTTATATCTTTTCCCAATATAAGTTTTCTAATATAATCAGAAATATTTTCTTTACTCTTGGCTGTATCATCTAACAATTTTTCATACTCAATATCATTAAGTCTTACTTGTATTCTTATATTTCTCTTTCTCATCTTTACCCTCCTTACTTTGCAATTATAATTGGGGATTGGGGCAAAGCCCCATTGTACTGAATTTGAGTGAGCCGATTTTTCGGTCTCCCAAATTCATTGCTTGCTAGGACAAGAAATCTATAATAATGGCATTTTATCGTACCACAATTAGTTCTTTATTTTCCTTTTTACATGTTTTATATAATTCAATTTCTTGTCTATTTTTTAGTCCTAACTTGTAGCATAAATAATCATTTATGTCCTTTCCATAAGGAGCAGGAATATCATAAACATTGTACTTATTTAGTGCTATTATCATTGCTTTTGTTGCTTGTCTTCCAGCTATATCATTATCAAAATGTAATACTATATTTTCTGTGTCTTCATGTTTTTTCAAATAATTTTGAATTGCTATTGGCACTTTACTTTGTTCAATAATTGAACTAGGTAAATATACTCCAGCAAGTGCAATGAGGTTCTGATTTTTGTAGTCATAGCCTTTTATTTTAAGCATTGTTGCATAAGATAATAAATCAATTGCACTCTCAAAAATATGTATAGAATGGTTTTTTATATTACTTAATAATCTAAATGAAAACTCTTTTGAACTACCTTTTGCATCTCTCATTATTCTTTTATTATTTGTACTTCTACACCCTGCATATTTAATATTTCCATCATTATCGTACCCTAAAAAGACTATATTGTTTGTTTTATCTTCTTGATAAATCAACTTATTATCAATACATTCATATATTATTTCTTCATCAATTCCTCTATTTTTTAGATATTCAATAGCTTGCTTATTTGTACTTGATTTAACTGGAATAAGAATTTTTTTATTCTCTTTTTGTTCTACTTTTGGTACAGAATATTCTATTATTTCTTTATTTAAAATACATCTAACTGCCTCTTGTAATGTCTTTTTTTCTACTTTTATAAGATAATCAAGAGCTGTTTTTCCACCTTCATTCGTTGAAAATCTGTGCCATAATCCATTACTTATAATTACACTATCGTGTGATTTTAATGAATAAGTATCTACACCTTTTTTTACTAATTCTGTCGGATTATAGTTCATAAAATAATTTAATAAATCTACCTCTTTTGCTTTTTTCACTAATTCTTTAGGTACATATTTTGACATTAAATGCACCTCCTTTATCGTTCAAAATTTTTATTAGTTATTCTCTTTTTTAATGCTTTTTCATAATCTTCTTTCGTATAATCTAAACCATACTCTCCTATTTTAATCTTTAATAACTCATACTTTAATCCATGTCTTGGTACTATTGGTGTACTATTAACCTTTACATTTACTGAATTAATGCCTGCTGAATAAATATAATCCTTTAGTTCATTTAGTAATTCCCTTTCTGAAAAAAATTGAGTTACCTCATTGGAAAATAAGTATTTTATTTCTCCCACAGGAATATCTTCTGTATTATCTGAAATGGTATAATCAATGTTTTTTTCCACTTTTTCTTCTCCTTTTACCTTGCTTCTTTTTTTGTTTTTATCTTATCTTTTTTGTACTCATCTGCAATTATATCTACAGATTTATCTACTGAATAATTTATTTGTTCTCTCATATTTCCATCAAAACTTATCCAGTCATCATATAGTTCATTAAGTAAATTATCTCTTGATAAAAGTGCTTTTATTTCTGTTTTTGACAACTCATGATCATACTCTATACTATCTATTATTTCCTGCTTTACGGTCATTTCATAAGCCTTGTCCATTGCATAATCAAGACCTTTTTCTTTAACTTTTTCTTTATATTCTTTCATTTCATTTTCTAATTTTTCATATAGTTGATCTTCCATAAATTCTCCTTTCTAGTATTGTTCTTCATCTTTTAATTGTTCATTTAATCTACAATACTTTGCTATAAAGTTTCTGTTTTCTTCTACTTTAGATAATTTTTCGTAAAATAAGTCATATTTTTTCTGTGATTGCCTATAAGGTATTTCATAACTTGATAATTTATTTGCATTCATTATTCTTCCTTTCCAATAAAAAAAGAAGTAAATATTGTGTATATTTACCTCTTTTTCATCAAATTTTATTAACTTTTTAAAAATTTAGTATTTCATTCATACCTGCTTTAAAACACACTTTTATTTCTTCTGCTCTTACTTTTGTGTCAAGTTCTTTTAATTCCATTAACTTTTTCATTTCTTCTATATTTAAAACAATTGGTGTGGAATCTTCATAAACATTTAAAACATTAGGATATTTTTCAGCAATTTCATTATATTTTTCTTTATATTTTTTATATGTATCTGAATTTAGGTCTATTTTGCTTTGTATATATTCATCAAGTTCTGAATCAGCACAATCTAAAAATGTTTTTCCTTTTCTTATTGTATTACTATTAATATCTAATTCATTTTTGAGTTTATACATGTCGTTTATTCCTAATTTATAGTATGTTTTTCCCCAGAAATATGTTTCTTCTTTAATAGCTAAATCATATCTTTTTAACTTTTCTTTAACTTTTGTATAATCTTCTTTTTTAGGTATAACTTTTTCTAATAATTTCAAGAGTTCATCATTCAAATCAGCTGATTTTCCCTCAATTTTTTGAATCTCTTTTTCATTATCATAAATTGTCTGTTCAACATCTTCCTTTCTCGATAAATAAATTTGTTCTAAAAATGGCATTTCTAAAAAATTTTTTTCCATATCTAACCACCTCCGTATTATCTTATAACATAATACTTCAATTGGTTGAAATGTACAAATGTTTATTTTATACTTTTGACAAAAATTATAATAATCTAATAAATATATTATTTTAATTATACTATAAATTAATATTGTAATCACTATTTATAGCATTTATAAAATAAGGAAACTCTACATTATATAATATATCTACTTTGTGGTTAAATCAGCTTTTGCTATTTTTTTTGTTTCTTCCACAAAATTTCTCCTTATTTATAAATTTTCTAAATAAAAAAAGATGCCACTCCTATAAAATATTGTCCTCTTTAATAGGCTGAGACTTCCTGGAATGAGAAAGGAGGTGATTAAATATGTCTTATTAAGAATTTAAACTTAAACTTTTATTATGTAAGTTTATATTAACTGATTTCAATTGTCCTCTTTTGCTTAATGCATTTAATAATATAAAACTACTAATAGAAATACAAGCACCAACTATTGATTGCCAGTCTATTTTAATATAAGTATTATTACAGTTTATCTCCATATTTTTTCACCTTTCCGGAGTGGTACCTTTAATATATTATATCATAATTACCTGCTTTTAACAACGCTCTGGAGATTTTTTATCTGTACACTTTTCTTCTTTTTCGTCTTCTACATCTCCAAGTATTTCATGGTCATCATCATTTATTTTAAGTTCTGCATTAATTTCATCAAGTTTCCTTTGCTTTTCTTTAAGCTCATGTTCTTGTGGAAATTCCTTTTCAATTTCTACTTTTGCATTTTCTAATTGCAATTTTGAATTATCTAGTTTTTCTCTTTCTAATGGAATATTTTTTTCTATACTTTCTAGACAGTTATTTATTCTAGTTATATTTCCATTTGCATCTACACCTAAATCTATCGTATAACTAAATTTATTTTTTAATTTTAGCTTTATATTTCTAGTTATAGAATCAAAGCTGATTTCCATTTTAAACCCTCTGTATTCTCCAATTTCTTTAACTTCCATACTTTTAAGTAATTGAGTACATTCTAAAAGTTTTTTTCCTGCCTCTGCTTTTTCAGAATATTCTTTGTTTTCTATAATCATTGGAGAAAAACCATCTTTATTCGGTTTAGTATATTCTTGTAATTTAACTATATCTTCTTCCATTGCTGCAATTTTATTATTTAGTCTTGTAATTTCTTCTGGATAATCTTTAATAACTTTATCTTGAAGTGAATATTTTTGATTCATAAAATTTTGCTTTAATAATTTTAATTTTGAAATTTCAGTATCTAAATTAGTTTTTTCTAATATTTTTGGATTACCTGTTGCAAGTGCTTTTATTTCTCCATAAGATAGAGCTTTTTCATCTATATCTTCCATTGTTCTAGCTGGTGTTTTAGATGTCATTATTTGTGAAATAAATTTTTGCTTTTGCTCCACTAACTGATACATATACGCATCAAAAGTTTTTTCAGTAACATAAGAATAAACATATACTTTCTCATTTTCATTTCCTTGTCTTATCATTCTTCCATTTCTTTGAGTTAAATCACTTGGTTTCCATGCACAATCTAAATGATGCAAAGCTATAAGTTTATCTTGAACATTAGTTCCAGCACCCATTTTTGCTGTTGAACCCATTAAAATTCTAACTTCACCCTGTCTAACCTTGCTAAATAATTCTTTTTTCTTTACTTCATTGTCAGCCTCATGTATAAAAGCTATTTCATGTTCTGGAATTCCTTTTTGAATAAGTTTAGTTTTTAGTTCGTTATAAACATCAGTAAATTCTTCTTTTTCATAACCTTTCATATCTTTTGGTGTACTTAAATCACAAAAAACAAGTTGTGTTGATTTTTTATCTTTATTTTCATTCCATATTTTATATATATTTTCACTACAAGAATTTACTTTACTACTATCACTTTCTGGCAATAATGGGTTCATAAGTCTTTGCTCTAATGCAAGTTTTCTTCCCTCGTTTGTAATTTTTAGCATATTGTCCATTGAAGCATCAACCGAGCCACTTCTAATATGATCTGCTCTTTCTCCTAGCTCTGCAACCAATTTTTGTTGTATCTCACTAGGTTTTACTACAACATTGATATTTTCAAATTCTGGTGTTGGAAGATTTAAAGTATCAGCAGTTTGTATATCAGCAACTTCTTTAAATAAAGACATTAACTCAGGAAGATTATGAAATTTTGCAAATCTTGTTTTTGCTCTATAACCTGTTCCTTCAGGAGCTAATTCAATTGCAGTAACTGTTTCTCCAAAAGTAGATGCCCAATTATCAAAATGTTCTAACTCATTTTTTCTTAATTCTCCGTATTGAAGGTATCTTTGCATGGTATATAGTTCTGCCATACTATTTGATACAGGAGTTCCTGTTGCAAATACTGTCCCTTTTCCTCCAGTAATTTCATCAAGATATCTACACTTCATAAATAAATCCGAACTTTTTTGTGCTTCAGTTTGTGCCAATCCACCTACATTTCTCATCTTAGTATATAGAAATAAATTTTTATAGTTATGAGCCTCATCAACAAATAACTTATCTACACCCAATTCTTCAAAGGTTACAACATCATCTTTTCTTTCTTGTTTATTCAATTTTTCAAGTCTTGATTCTAAAGATTTTTTTGTTTTTTCTAATTGTTTAATTGTATAGTTTTCTCCACGATTTGCTTTAATTTCGGCAATACCTCTAGTTATATCTTCTATTTGCTCTCTTAATAATTCTTCTTGTCTTTCAGTTGATATTGGTATTTTTTCAAATTGAGAATGACCTATAATTATCGCATCAAATTCTCCAGTAGCAATTCTAGAACAAAACTTCTTTCTATTTTTTGTTTCAAAATCTTTTTTAGTAGCAACAAGTATATTAGCAGATGGATATAATTGCAAAAATTCACTTGCAAATTGTTCTATAATGTGATTAGGAACAACAAATAGCGATTTCGTACATAAACCAAGTCGTTTGCTTTCCATAGCAGCAGCAACCATCTCAAATGTCTTTCCAGCTCCAACCTCATGTGCTAGTAAAACATTATCTCCATACAAAATATGAGCAACAGCATTTAATTGATGAGGACGAAGTTTTATCTCTGGATTCATTCCAACAAATTCTATATGAGAACCATCGTATTCTCTTGGTCTGATGGAATTGAATTTATCATTATAAATCCTTATAAGTTTATTTCTTCTTTCTGGTTCATTCCAAACCCAATTTAAAAATTCTTCTTTTATAGTATCTTGTTTTGCACATGCAATAGCAGTTTCTTTTCTATTTAAAACTCTTTGCTTTTTGCCATCTTCATCTATTACAGTATCAAAAACTTTAACATCTTTTAAATTTAATGTTTGTTCTATTATTTTATATGCATTCATTCTTGGTGTTCCATATACAGAATATGCTTTTACATTATCTCTATCAGAGCTTTTGTTTTCAATGTACCATTCTGCGTTTACTTTTGCATATTTAACATTCATATCCCAACGGTTATAACTTGGTGTGTCTAATAATTCAAAAATAAATTGCTTTATAATTTCAGGAGGTATCCAGGTAGAACCTAACTTAATTCCTATTTCACTTGCTGTTAAATCTTTCGGTATAACCTCTTTCAGTTTTTCTACATTTATTTGGTATTCAGGATGTTGATCTAAAAGACTTTCAGCAATTTTTAATTTTTCTCTAACATTTCCTGATAAATACTCATCTGCTGTAACATATTTTTCTTCTATTGGAACTTTAAATATCACTCCTTTTAGTTCGTTTATTATTGTATCTTTATCTTTTCCTGTTAATTTAGACATATAATCTAAATCAACTTTTGCTTTTTCTTGTATTGATAGTATAAGTGCTTCGTCAGAAGTATCCACTTCATTAACTATTTTTCTTGCTTTAATAGTTCTTTTAGTAAATATATCTGCTTTTTCTACAAATTTTCCCTCTCCATCAATCTTTTCTAATGAGCATAATAAGAAATAACTACTATCATTTGAAAAAGCATTTTCATTAGCTCTCGAATTTATTAAGCCATATTCTTTAACAAAACTATCATATATTTGATTAAGTTTTGCTTGTTCAATATATATGTCCCCGTCAGAATAATCCTGCAATTGATATTCTATAACTTTTCTAACTTGATTTCTCAAAGAAATCAAACCTTTAATTCTATTTTGATTTGTTAATGGTAATTCATCTTGCAATATCATTCTTGAATTTTCTCTAAAATAGATTTTATCTTCTGATATTGTGTATGAGAAATTTCTGACATCGGGTGTTGCAGGAATAGAAGTATCTTCTTCTTCCATTTCATTTTCAATGGAACTATTTTGTATTTCTCCTCTTATATTGTTAATTGCATTGTTTAGGCTTACTTCTAAATTATCTCCTTCTATTGCTTTGCAAGATGAATCATATCCATATTGTGTACTTTCTATTTCCATATTGCCTAAAATCATTTCTGGATGATCCACAAAGTATTTATTCATCTTGATACCATTTTCATCATTATCTAAATAAACCCAATCAGGCATAATATCAGTTAAGTTATCTCGTTTTTGTAAAAATAATATATCTGATGTAACTTTAGTACCAGCATTTTTTATAAATGTATTATCTGGTAGCCTAATAGCTCCCAATAACTCTGCTCTTTGTGCAATATACTTTCTTGCTTCAGAATTTTCTTTATCCATAGTTCCTTTAGAGGTAATAAATGCTATTATACCTTTTGGTCTTACTTTATCTAATGTTTTAGCAAAGAAATAATCATGAATGGGAAAATTATTTTTATCGTATCTTTTATCATTTATTTTAAAATCTCCAAAAGGCACATTACCAATTGCAATATCATAAAATGAATCTGGTAAATCAACTTTTTCATATCCTTTTATATTTATACTTGCATCTTGATATAATTGTTTAGCTATTCTTCCACTAATACTATCAATTTCAACTCCATAAAGTTTTGACTTACTCATTTCTTGTGGCAACATTCCTAAAAAGTTTCCAATTCCACAACTTGGTTCAAGTATATTTACTTCTCTTGCCCCCATATTTTGTATTGCTCTATAAATAGCTTTTATAACAATAGGTGGTGTATAGAAAGCTGTTAGTGTACTTGCTCTTGCAGAATTATATTCTTCAGGTGTCAACAATTCTTTTAATTCTTTATATTCTTCCATCCAATTTGCTTTTTTCTCATCAAAAACATCAGGAAGTCCACCCCAGCCAACATATTGTGAAAGTATTTCTTGTTCTTCACTATTAGCAAGTCTTTTTTCATCTTCAAGTTCTTTTAATAGTTTTATTGCCTCTATATTTTTTCTTGCTTTTTCTTTAGGAGTCCCCTCTCCTAAATTATTATTTTCAATATGAAAATTGATTTTGTTTTGTTTGTCAATTGTTTCATGTTCTTTGACAATTTCTTGTTCTTCATTTTCAAAATTTCTTTCATTACTATTGTAAAGATTTAATGTTCTTAAATAGCTTTCCTCTCTTGTATTTGGATAATGTGCTGTTTCAAGCATTGTAATATCTAATAATGAAATTTTGTCTTTTTCTTTGTCATAAGATTCTACTCTGTATTTTCTGTCACTTTCTAAATAGATTATTTGTCCAACTTCGAAATCATTTTTCTTATCATCAGCCACTTCCGTTTCATTATTGATATTTTTCAGCTTACTTTCATTTTCAATACTTTCATTTGTTCCACTTGTTATATTGTCCATATCATCTTGTGATATTTCTTCAAGATTATTATTTCTTAATTCTTCAATACCAGTAAATTCAGCTAGTCTATTTCTAATACTCATCAAAGTCTGGTTATCTTCATTATCAGAATATTCTAATAAGCCACCATCCTGTTCATTACCAAACTTATCATAGATTTCATAATAATAGCCTTCTTCATTTGTATGAAAATGAAAATATTTATCATCTTTTAACTTATAATTCTTGTCTATATTCTGAATATTAATATTGGTATCGCTATTTTTACTGTCACTAAAAACTTTATCAAACATCCATTTTTCATTGTAATAATCTCTATTTAACCAATTTTGATATTCTATCTTTTCATCTTCATTTAGATATCTATCTAATTTTATAAGCTCTCCAATTCTTTTTTCTATATCCGTCCAATTAACTTGCATTGTGGTTTCTGGATTTCGCTTAGTTAGCTTTAAACCTTTTCTTGGTGTATATTCTATCCATACTTCATCAAGACCTCGTACTCCATTAGTTCCATAATAATTAAATTCTGTTTTTAAAAATTTTTTTCTTTCTTCTGAAGAATAAGTTTTCTGATAAAATCGGTAAACTCTAAATTTACCATTTTCAGTTCCTGTTCCATCTTGTAATACTCTATCTATCATTTCTTGAGTAAAAGAAAAAGCAGGAGTATTTTCTACTTCTGCTTGTTTTTGTATATTTTTTATTTGCTGTTCTACACTAGGTAAATTTTTTATTGGTGGGACATAACTATCAGAAAATAAATTTAATTGTAAATTAGTTCCTGCATCACTATTTCTTGTGCTTGTGCTTTGATTGCGTTCATTTGTCCTACCCATTCCATTTGATTGTTGATTTTCATTTCTTCGTTCACTTTGAATTTCTCTGCTAATTCTTTGATTATTTGTTTCACTCTCTTTTGTGCTGTCATTTCTATTTCTCCTAAATGTTCTTCCATTTTGCCATCTAACATTAGTTCGTTGTAAAGTCCTTTTCTGTGTTGTTTTAGATAATTCAACCTCATTCTTGAGTATGTTCCCTGTACTAATTTCCTCGTTTTTGGTAATGCTACTTGTGGTATTTGATAATCTCCCATTTGCTTGTAAGTTACTTCCATCATAATTTTCACTTCTCCTTTCATTTTTTTCTTTATTTTTATGATATTCTATATCATTATTTTTAACAAATGTATAATTGTTATCATTTATAGATTTTTCTATATCTATTACAGTAGAATATATTTCTTTTAACTCCTGTTCTGCTATATCACTTATTGCAGCTCCCAATCTTGAAATAACTTGTCTTGTATCAAAATTTATTATTGGTCTAAAAGTGGCTGCATTAAATTTTTCAGATGTTTCAAGTCCACATCTTTTCATTACCATATATGTAATTGAATTATTAAGTAATGTTATAAATGTACTATCTAATTCGGTTTCGCTCATATTTTTTAGAGAACTATTATTTATGACTTCCTTTAGTTCTCTTAAATAATCATTAAGATTATCTTCAACAAGATTTTGAGTTGCAGAATAAATTGCCTCTCCTAAATTATTTTTTATTACTAAATCTCCAAAGCTATTTTCTAAAGTTTCAATAATTCCATTATGATATGAATTCCTAACTTCCCATAATTTAAACTCCTTATTTATTCCACTATAAGTATCTGAAATATCAAATACATGTCTAATAATATTTCTTCCGTTTTGTAAAGAAATGAGAGCTATACCTTTAGAACCTTTTTTTACCCACCTTTTTAGTCTTGTATTCCATATCTCTATTTCAGCACATGCAGTTGCATCTGGTTTTTGTGCATATATTAAGACTTGTTCATTGAAATCATATTTATAATTACTACTTGCAGTATTAAGAAATTTTATCCATTCATCAGGTTTAGATGTAATATCTTTTAATGTTTCTCTAGCCATTTCATTGACCAGTTGATATTTATTCGGCATTAGGTATCCTCCTTTCTATTTTGATTATAATTAAAGTATTCTATTGTGTTGTGATTTTTAATATACTCACGAAGAATGATAATATTTTGAATATCTTTATTTTTTACTATATCTTTTAAGTCCTCAATCTTTAAATTTAAAATATCTTTTTCGCTAGACTTACCAGCTTGTATTAGCTTGTTAAAAGTTATAAGTCTAGAATTTTCTTTTTTTCTAGGCACTTTTACACCTCCTATTTGTAAACAAAGAGAGACTGACTATAATAAAGTCAATCTCTCCTATATTAACTAATCTTGTTTGTTTTTCTTATGGTTGCAAATTACTATGCATGCTATACCTAGTAATGATAGTATAATTATTCCTCCTATTAGTATTAAATTGCTTTCATCTCCTGTTTTAGGAACTTCAATTTTCTTATTTTCAAAAGTAAACTCTACTATACTATCTTTTTCTTCAACTTGTTTATCATCAATAAATATACCTTTATCATTTATATCTACTTTAACAACTTTTGTAGATAATTCATAGTCTTTTGGAGATTTAATTTCTTTAATAAAATATGTTCCATATCTTAAATCCTTAAATAAAACAGTTCCATCGTTTTTGTTAGATTTAAGTTCTTTTATTAGTTTTGTACAATCTTGATCTTCATAAATTCCAAAAGAAAATTTATCTTTTATAGTTTCTTTTGTCTTACTATCTATTTTTACTACTTTAATGTCTTTCAATATAGGCATATCTTTCATTTCTATTTTTTGTGTTTCTTTATTTTCTGATACGACAAATTCGATTTCTTCTGTTAGTTCGTAGCCATAAGGTGCTGTAATTTCAACTAATTTATAAGTTTTATTTTCTTGTAGTCCTTTCACTTTATGAGGCTCTTTTGTTGATGTCCACTCATCTATAATATTATCTTCTTCATCTAAAACTTCTAACTTTGCTCCCTCAAGCTCTTCTCCAGTTGTTAAATCTGTTTTTGTAATTTCAACTTGTTTATCTATCATTACTAATTTTTGTGTTTCTTTGTCTTCTGTTACTGTGAATGGAATATCTGTTGCTTTTACATATCCATCTACAGCTACTTCTTCATGTAAGATATAATCCTTATTTTCTTCTAGTCCACTAATCTTGTGTGGTTCTTTTTCAGAAACCCATTCATCTATTACATTTCTTTCTGTGTCTAGTACTTGCATTTTTGCACCAATTACTTCTTCTCCTGTAATATCAGTTTTAGTCATTTCAACTTGCTTGTCTATCATTACTAATTTTTGTGTTTCTTTGTCTTCTGTTACTGTGAATGGAATATCTGTTGCTTTTACATATCCATC
>CANQSO010000013.1 GCA_947626535.1 uncultured Bacilli bacterium
CTCTCTTTTTATTCGCTTTTATCATATCAAAAAAATGCAACATTTTACAGTTACATTTCTTAAGTTAATGACATTGTTTTAAAAACTCTATTTTAATTTTTGGAATATCTTAATCTTTTTAACATATAAGAATATTCCTAATCCTCCTATTAAACTTAAACTGATTAATAGAATTGGCATTTTAAATCCCGTTTGAGGATTTTCTATCGCATTTGGATTACAACTATCATAATAAGCATATTGGTCAACAATATTACCATTTTTATCAAAATAAACATTATCTATTTGTTCACAAAAATGTTTAACACAATAAATATTATAATTATTTTTATCAGTAATTAAACCATCTACTCCATAAATTGTATCATCTTTTAAAATTTCACAAAAATGTTTTTCACAGGATTTTGTATAGTCTAACTCTTCAACAATATTTCCTTCACTATCATACATTGTTCCATCACTTAAAATAATACATTTATTTTCTTGGCACTTTTTCTGATAGTCAATTTCTTTAACAGATTTTCCTTCATCATCATAATAAATATCATTGATAATCTTACATTTCGGTTCACAAATATTTTCAAAGTCTTCTTTTTCGACAACATGACCATGGTCATCGAAGTATTTATCATCTTGAAATAAACAATGTGGATTACATAATTCATCAAATTCATCTTGTAATACTTCATTACCATTTTGGTCATAGTACTTATTATCTTTTGAAGAACAATGCGGATTACAAGCATATTTATATTCTTTTTCTCCTACTTCATGACCTTTTTCATTATAGTATTTGCCATTATATTCATCACAATGAGGATTACATGAATATTCATAAGTATCTTTATCTACTACATTACCGTTTTTATCATAATAATAATTATTTCTAAAAACGCATTTTGGATGGCAAACATCTTCAAAGGTATCACTATCTACTTCGTGACCTTTATTATCATAATAAGTATCATCAATACTTAAACATTTAGGATTACAAGCTTCTTCATAATCATTTTTATTAACTACATGTCCAACATCATTATAGTATTTATCTTGATCATATTTACAATGAGGATTACAAGCATTTTCAAAATTATCTTCATCTACCATATGACCATTTTTATCATAATAATGACCATCTTCTAATTCACAATGAGGATTACAAGCATCCTCATACTGTTCTTTAGTTACTTCATGACCAACATTATTATAATATTTATTATTATAAAAGCCACAATGAGGATTACATGATTCTTCATATTGCTGTTCATTTACGGGATGGCCAACATTATTATAATGTTGATTATTTAAGAATGCACAATGAGGATTACAAGCTTCTTCAAAGACACTTTGAATTACGGGATGCCCAACTTTATTATAATAAGTGCCATTAGAATATTGGCAATGCGGATTACATGATTCTTCATATTCCGGTAAAGTAACGACATGACCAACATCGTTATAATAATTACCTTTTGAATATTCGCAATGTGGATTACAAGCATTTTCAAATTGTTGCTCATTTACCGGATGGCCATGATTATCATAATACTCTCCTTTGTCAAATTGACATTTAGGATTACATGATTCTTCATATTCTGTAACATCAGTTACCACATGACCTTCTTTATTATACATGGTTCCATCTCTTAGAGTTTCACAAAAATGGTCTTCACAAGATTTAGTATAGCCTAAATCATCGGTTTCATTTCCTTCTTTATCATACTTAGTATCATCTTCTAATATTTCGCAATAATGTTTTTGACAAGATTTTTTAAAACCTAAGTCATCAGTTAATTCTCCATTAATATCATATTTTTTCCCGTCTGCTAAAGTTTTACATCTAATATCGGTACAAGCTCGTTGATAATCAGCTTCATCTACCGGATGACCATGGTCGTCATACCATTTATTTTCTTTCTTTTGACATTTAGGATTACATGATTCTTCATATTCAGTTAATTCTTCAACAATATTGCCCTCTTTATTATACATGGTTCCATCTCTTAGAATTTCACAATAATGGTCTTCACAAGCCTTCGTATAACCTAAATCATCTGTTATATGGCCATGATCATCATAATAGGTTTCATTTTCATAAGTACAATGTGGGTTACAATCCTCATCAAAACCATCTTGGTCGACTGGATGACCGACATGATTATAATAAATACCGTTATCATATTTACAGTGTGGATTACAATTTTCTTCAAAGACAGTTTGACTTACAGGATGACCAACATTGTTGTAATAAATACCACCTTCATATTTACAATGAGGATTACATGATTCTTCATATTCTTCCTTTCTTGTTACAATATCACCATCTTTATTATACATGGTTCCATCTCTTAGGGTTTCACAATGATGTTCTTCGCAAGCTTTAGTGTAACCTAAATCATCTGTTTCATGGCCATGATCATCATAATATTTGTCTCCTTGATGCTCACAGTGGGGATTACATTCTTCATCAAAAGTATTTTTATCAACTGGATGACCTACTTTATTATAATATTTACCACCTTTTTCCTCACAATGTGGATTACAATCATTTTCATATACTGACTCTTCTACAGGATGACCTACTCTATTATAATATTTACCATCTTTTTCCTCACAATGTGGATTACAGGAATTTTCATAATCTTCTTTACTTGTAACAATACTACCTTCTTTATTAAACATAGTTCCATCCTCAAGTGTTTCACAATGATGTTCTTCGCAAGCTTTAGTATAACCTAAATCATTAGTTAATTCGCCTTTATCATCATATTTGGTACCATCCGCTAGGATTTTACATTCAATATTAGTACAAGCTCGTTGATAATCAGCTTCATCTACGGGATGTCCTTTATTATCATACCATTGTTCTTTTTCTTTAGTACAATGAGGATTACAAGTATCTTCATAAACTGCTTTATCAACCGCATGACCTACATCATTATAATATTTACCACCTTTTTCTTCACAATGAGGGTTACATAAGTTTTCATAAGTTACTAAATCTTCGGTAATATTTCCTTCATTGTCATACATTGTTCCATCTCTTAGAGTTTCACAACTATGTTCTTCACAAGCTTTAGTGTAACCTAAATCATCAGTTTCATGACCATGGTCATCATAATATTTGTTATCTTGATGTTTACAATGTGGATTACATGATTCGTCATAGTCATCTTTTGATACTGGATGACCATTTTTATCATAATATTGACTACCTTTTAGTTGACAATGAGGATTACAATCATACTCGTATTCATTTTGTAAAACTGGTTTACCTACATTGTTATAATATACTCCACCTTCATATTCACAATGTGGATTACAGTCATTATAGTAGGTATCTTGGGAAACAGGGTGACCATTTTGATCATAATATTGACCGCCTTTCTCGCCACAATGAGGATTACATGCAGATTCCATTTCACTTTGACTACCTACAGGATGACCTTTACTATCATACCACTGACCATTTTTCTCACCACAATGAGGATTACAAGATTCTTCAAATTCCGTTTGCTCAACTGGATGACCAACATTATTATAGTAAGTTCCACCTTTTTCTTCACAATGAGGATTACATGAATTTTCCCATCCAGCTTCATTAGTTTGATCACCATTAGTATCAAAATAATAATTTCCACTATGAACACAACTTCGACTTTCATTAACAAAACTAATATTTACTTCCGCAAAGCAATCCCCAACTCCAGTTTTTTCCAAAAGGAAAGTTGCAACTTTAATTGTCCCTTTGGCATGATTACTTAAAGTTGACTGAATTACATAAGTAACTTGATCACTTTCTAATTCTTTAAAATACCAATTATCAAAATAGGTAATATCGGCTATTTTTAAATTGGTTAAAGTACTAAACCATACATGTAAAGTATTAAAAGAGCCATTTTCTAATAATTCAAGTTGAAGAGTACATTTTTTAGTAGTTTTGCCATCTGGTCCAACTACTTCACTTTCACATTGAAGTCCTGTAGAAGGACCCATAATATTAGCCGCTTCTGCACCATGAAAATTGCTTATTATTAAAGCCGCAAGTATTAGAATAATACAACTAATTATAATAACCTTTCTTTTCATGTTACACCTTCTACTATTCTTCTATAATCTTCTCCAATTCTAATTTTATCAAATTATTATCAATTTTTGAAACTATTTTTCGTAATTTATGAAATATTTTATACTTTTTTATAATTTGTTCATAATTATCTAATTTTTCTTCTACTTTTTTAATCTTAAAACCAACAGCACTTCTTGAAATATTTTTTATTTGAGCTATTTCTCCCATTGATAAATTTTCTTCATAATACAGTGAAAAAACTTCTTGTTCTTTCTTAGTTAATAATTCTTTATAATAAGAAAATAATTCATTATAATATAAAACTTTATTCACGATTAATCATATCCTTAAATAAACCATAAATATAATTTTCAATATCAAATGGTTTTAAATCTTCCATCTTTTCACCAAAACCAACAAATTTAACAGGAATATTGGTTTCATCTTTAATAGCTAGAACAATTCCACCTTTAGCGGTTCCATCAAGTTTGGTTAAAACTATTCCCGTAATATTAGTAATTTCTTTAAAACTTTTAGTTTGTAAAATACCATTTTGACCTGTTGTGGCATCAATTACTAAAAGGGTTTCATGGGGAGCATCTGGAATAAAAGAGGCAATTACTTTATTCATTTTCTCTAATTCTTTCATTAAGTTAACTTTGTTTTGTAATCTTCCTGCTGTATCAATAAAAACATAATCAACTTTTTCTTCTTTAGCCATTTTTAAACCATCATAAATAACACTTGAAGGATCAGTATTTTCTTTACCATAAAATAAGCATTTAATTTTATCAGCCCAACTTTTAAGTTGAGGAATAGCCCCGGCTCTAAAAGTATCAGCTCCAATCATCATAACTTTTTTACCACTACTTTGATATTTATAAGCAAGTTTAGCAATTGTTGTTGTTTTTCCAACCCCATTTACTCCGACCATTAAAATAACTGTTGGCCCATTTTGGGATTCATTAATTTTATCACTTAATGATTCATTTTCAACATAAATAATAAATAACTCATCAACAATAACTTCATTTAAATATTTAGTATCAACAATATTTTCCTTTTTAACTCTAGTTTTCAAGCGATCTAAAAATTTAAAAACCGTATTTACCCCAATATCAGCCATAATTAGTATGTCTTCTAATTCTTCAAAATATTCATCATTAACTTTAGTATATTTAATACCTAATAAATTTAATTTAGAAACAAATTCTTCTCTCGTCTTTTTTAGACCTTCTTCATAAGTTTCTAATTCTTTTTGTTCTTCTTTAACATCTTCTTTTTTATTAACAATATTTTTTAATTTAGCAAATAATCCCATTTTATCTCCTCCTTGCTTGGGGAAAATTTCTCTTAATATTAAAATGATCTCTTAAACCTTGATTATGAGCATATCTTAAATATTCTCGATCAATTAATAAACCAATCTTTTTAACTATTCCCTCTTCTAATTCATTTGCTTCCAAAGCTTTAATATATTCGGCAAAAGATTCTGCTACAACTTCATATAAAGATGTAGTAGCATATTTAGATATCTCCTTACTAATATTAACATTAAATAACATTTTTTTTAATTCTTCTTTTTGGGTTATATGTAAAATATAGTCTAACATATGCCCTATTTCATGCCAAACAATACTATCAAAATAACGACAATGACGAGTTTTAAAACCACTTATACTATCTTCTATACACATACATTGTAGCTCAATATAATTAACATATTTAAAGCCTGAACCAATAACTAATCCCATATTTTCAATTTGTTTTGTATACCGATTAATTGTTGTCATTGTTGATAACCTTTTATCATATACTTCTTGATAATAAGATATTATATTATTAGTATTTTTAGTAAATCGGCACCATTTTGTCCAATATTCTTTATTAGAACATCTAATTAAATTTTCATATTTATTAAAATCTTCACTTTGATAAATAAAAGCAATGGAATTTTTAAGTAAAGGATATCTTTCATAAGCTTTATTAATCGTTATTAAAATATCTCTTATGATAAAGGAATCTAACCCATCAAAATTAACAAAAGGAATATTCATTGTAATTTTAGCATAATTTTCTAAGTCGTTGTTCACATTTAGTCACCTCTTAAAATATTTTTGGACATTAAATTTTTCTTTTAATAAAATATTTTTTGAATATCTTAAATATTCTTTATCAATTAATAAACCAATTTGTTTAGCTAAGAAATTATTTTCATTTAAAATATACATCGAAAAGGCTTCAGCAAGCAATTCTGCTTTATCAATAGTAGCGTATAAAGATATTTCTTTTTCGATATTATGCTTTCTAATTATTTTTAAAAATGCTATTGAATCTGATAAATGCATAATAAAATCTAACATATGACCTACTTCATGCCAAACAGCTGGTTTTAAAAATGATGCTTTAATAGATACATGACCATTGGGATTTTCATTTTTATATTTTTCAAAATCTAAATAACCTAGCTGTTCTAAAATTGGACATAAACATAAGCCAAGATAATAACAGTTACCCCATTGTTCTAAACAACTTGTAACAAAAGTTGAACTGGATATATTGCCTACATAATCATAATTGCGATTTTTTCTTTGCCAATCGTGCCAGCAAGCTTTATCTGAACAATATGTTAAAAGAAGTTGATTATTAATATCTTCTTTATTGCCAATGGTAATTAAAGAATTAGCAAGTAAAGGATAACGATAAAAAGCTTCTTTTAAAACTTTTAAGATAACTTCAATAGTACCATGGTCAATATTTTCAAAATTAACATATGGGATACCTAAAACATTCTTGGCATATAATTCATAATCAATAGTTGTCATTTTAACCTCTTTCTTTTTATTATATACTTGTCTTTAATCATAAATTGTTTTCTTAAAAAATAATTATTAGCATATATATAATAAGTGTTATTTATATAATTACCAATATCTTTAATAAGACCATCTTTTAATTCATTTAATTTTACTTCAACAATATACTCTGCAAAGGCTTCAGCTAAAGTTTCCTTAATACTTGTAGTAGCATATAAAGAAATTTCTTTTTCAATATCATGGTTATTAATTATTTTTTGAAATCCATAAGAATTACTTATTCCCATTATAAAGTCTAACATATGACCTATTTCATGCCAAAAATTAGCTTCAATTATTTCACGATGTTTAATGGTTGCTTTATCATTTAAGACTAACTGTTTAAATTCATTAAAATTATGTTTTTCTAATAATGGCAAAATGCCGATCCCTAAAAATTGATTATTATGTTGATAATAGTAAAGATGTAAAGTTACAAAACTAGCAAACTTGGGAAAATTAATATCTATTTCATTATTATTTTCCCAAATATTATAATCGGCAAAATAAGTTAAATTAAAATAGTTGTTTAAATATTCTTTATTGCCAATAGTAACTAGTGAATTAGCTAAAAGTGGATAACGATTAAAGGCTTCTTTTAAAACTTTTAAAACCATTTTAACCGTTTTAGGGTCAATGCCTTCAAAATTAACATAAGGTATTCCTAAAACATTCTTGGCATAATTTTCTAAATTAGCGGTTGTAAGCAACATATAAAATCCCCCTTAACTAAAATTATAACATTAATTATAGACAAGTTCAATTTTTTGCGTTATAATTTAGTTCAAGAAGAACAACTTTATTTTTTTATTTTAGGAGGATGATTTTGATGCAAAACAAAAAAGATATTACATCGATTGTCGCTTTAGGTGGCTTAGGTGAAGTTGGTAAAAATATGTATGTTATTACCCATGATGATGAAATTTTAATTATTGATGCTGGGGTAATGTTTCCCGAAGATGAATTAATGGGTATTGATTACGTTATTCAAGATGTTACTTATTTAAAAAAGAATGAAGATAAAATTAAGGGTTTAATTATTACCCATGGTCATGAAGACCATATTGGAGGAATTGCCTTTTTACTACAAAAAGTTAAAATTCCCGTTATTTATTCGCCTAAAATTGCGATTAGTTTAATATCTAAAAAATTAGTTGATAACAATATTAAATATGAAAAATTAGAAGAAATTAATCAATTTTCACATCTTAAAACGAAATACTTTAATGTGGAATTTGTAAACACGACCCATTCCATTCCTGATTCTTTCGCGGTTGTAGTTCATACTCCTCAAGGTACAATTTTTGAAACAGGTGACTTTAAATTCGACTTAACCCCTATTGGACCTATGGCTGACTTACATAAAATGGCCAAAATAGGCAAAGAAGGAGTTAAAATACTTCTAAGTGATAGTACCAATGCTTTATCTGAAGGATTTTCTAAGAGTGAATCTTGTGTTGATGAAACTTTAAATGATATTATATCTAGACATCATGGTCGTATTATTATTGCCACATTTGCTTCAAATATTTACCGTATTAAGCATATTGTTGAAACTTGTCGGAAGAATAATCGCCAAATTATAACTTTTGGTCGTTCAATGGAATCAAGTATTGAAATAGCTTTAAGTAATGGTTTAATTAAAGATAAAAGTATTTTTATTGATGCAAATAAAGCTAAAGGTTTAAAACGTAATGAAGTTTGTATTTTATGTACGGGAAGTCAAGGTGAACCACTAGCTGCCTTAACAAGAATTGCTAATGGCGTTCATAAACAAATTAGTTTATTACCCGATGATTTAGTGGTATTCTCTGCTAAACCAATTCCTGGTAATGCCGAAAGTGTAAATCGCGTGATTAATAAGTTGTATTTAAAAGGTGTTAAAGTTTTTACTAATGAAGAATTTAGTGATATTCATACCTCAGGTCATGCCAAACAAGAAGAATTAAAGTTAATGCTTCGCTTAGTAAATCCACAATATTTCATGCCAATGCACGGGGAATACCGAATGTTAATGGCTCATAAACAAATTGCTATGGATTGTGGAATTCCTAGTGAAAATATCTTTATTTGTAAAAATGGTGATGTTATTAATTTAACAAATGATGGTGTGGAGCGAGGAACATCTGTCGAAGCGGGAGATGTTTATGTTGATGGTTCTAGAATTGGTGATGTTGGTGGGTCTGTTATAAAAGATCGTAAAGTAATGAGTAAAGATGGAATATTACTTGCCATAATTAATATTAATCCGATGACTAGACAATTGTTAATAAAACCAAATGTTACTACAAGAGGATTTGTTATGGTAAATGAAAATGCTGATTTAATTGATAAAATTGAAAAGAAAATAACTAGTATTGTCAAAGAATCTTTACAAAAAAATACATATACTTATACTGATTTAAAAAATCAAATTATTTTAGATTTACATCCTTTTATCAGTGCTTTAACGGGAAGACACCCCATGATTTTACCAGTTATAATGGAAGTAAGACAAGGCTACTAAACCTTGTCTTACTTTTTTATTTAACATTTTGGCACTTTTCACAATAATAAGTTGACCGTCCATTTACTTTAGCTTTTTTAATAATAGTTTTACAAATTTTACATGGTTTTCCTTCTTGTTTATGAACACATAAATATTGTTGAAATCTTCCTGTTACCCCTAAACTTGAAGTATAACTTCTAATTGTTGTTCCCCCTTCTTCAATAGCTTTTAAAATAATTTTTTTAGAAGCAGATTTAATTTTTGCACATTCACTCAAGGTAATATCTTTACCTAATTTAAAGGGATTTACTTGAGCTTCAAATAATACTTCATCAGCATAAATATTTCCTAAACCACTAATAATAGTTTGGTCAAGTAAAAGGGTTTTCATAGGAATACTCTTATTTTTAAATTTATCATATAAATATTCTTTAGAAAGCTTATCATCAATTGGTTCAATACCTTGCTTTTTTATGCCTTCATAATCATAAAGATTTTCTTTTAACACTAAAGCCATTCGCCCAAACTTTCGCGTGTCGTGGTAACGCATGTCAGTATTATCTGTAAAAGTAAAAATAAGATGTTCATGTTTTAAGATTTCCTCATTACTATTTTTTAAAAAATATTTACCTTCCATTCTTAAATGACTAATTAAATAATGATTATCTAATTCAAAAATTAAATATTTACCAATTCTTTTAATATCATGAAAAGTATTACCTTTCATAACTTTTTTAAATTCATCTAAATTGGTTTCAATTATTTTGGGATAAATAATTTTAACTTCTTTGATTTTTTTATTTAATATTTTATTTTTTAGAGTATTTCTTACAGTCTCTACTTCGGCTATTTCTGGCATCAATATCATCCTTTACATCATTAATAAATCCTTTAATTACTTGATTTTCTTTAGAAAGTTCAGGATGAAACTGGACTCCTATTAAAAGCCAATCATCACTTTTACTTTCAACTGATTCTAGTATACCATCTTTAGCAAAAGATGTCACTTTTAATAATTTATCAATATGGTAAACAGTATCATCATGAAAACATTTAACAACAACTTTTTGCTTATTAAAATATTTATATAATCTAGACGTTGGTTCAATAAATATTTCCGTATCAGATTTTTCTAGATTACCATTTTTTTCTTTAATTTGATGATGAGCATCATTACCAATTGGTCTAATAACAAAATCTTCAATCTCTTTAATTTTTTCTTTAGTCCATTCTTTTTCATTTTTAAGCATTGAATAAGCACATATCATTTGCATTCCTAAGCATATTCCTAAAACTGGCAATTTATTTTGATAAGCATATTCTAAAGCATCATAAATTAAGGAATTTGCTTCACTTCCACCAGGAATTAATAAAGCATCACAATTTTTTAGTTCTTCAATTAAGTATTCTTTATTTAAAGCAATTAAAAGAATTGGGGTTACATCCTCATTAATTAAAGGAAATAAATAACGTTCTAAAAAATCATAAGATTTTAAATAATTGTTATCTCTTTCTTTAATTGTTGGAAAAACTCCAATTTTAATTTTATTCACATTTATCACCAATAAATATTATGATTTAGTTATTTAGTTTCATACCAATCAGTACCATAATCAGCACTTACTTTTAAAGGAACATTTAATTTAATAGTATTAATCATAATATCTTTAACAATTTGTTCAACTTTTTCTTTTTCTTCTTTAATAACATCAAAAATTAATTCATCATGAACTTGTAAAACCATTTTGGTTTCGATATTTTCTTCTTTAAACTTTTTAGCAATTTCCACCATTGCTTTTTTAATTATATCAGCACTGGTTCCTTGAATTGGGGTATTAAGTGCGATTCGTTCACCAGCATTTCTAACCATAAAATTAGTTGAAGTAAGTTCCGGAATAACTCTTTTACGATTAAATAAAGTTCTAACGTATCCTTTAGAGTAAGCTTCTTCTACAATACTATCCATATATTTTTTAACACCTGGATATAATTCATAATATTTATTAATAAATTGTTTAGCTTCCCTACTACTAATTTCTAAGTTTTCACCTAAACCAAAGCCACTAATGCCATAAACAATTCCAAAGATAACCGCTTTAGCAGTTCTTCGCATCGCTTTCGTAACTTCATCCTCACTAATGCCATACATATCAGCTGCCACTTTAGTATGAATATCTTGGTCATTAATAAATGCTTCTTGAAGTTCTTTAGAACCAGAAATATGGGCTAAGATACGTAATTCTATTTGGGAATAATCAACACTTAAAAATTCATCATTAGAAGGCACGAAGGCTTTTCTAATTTTTTTACCTTCACTATTGCGAACCGGAATATTTTGTAAATTAGGTTCAGTAGAAGAAAGTCTTCCTGTTCTAGCAAAATTTTGTTTAAAAATGGTATGAACTTTACCATCAGGAAAAATATAATTTTCCATTCCTTCAATATAAGTTGAATATAATTTTGTAACATTTCGATATTCTAAAATTTTTTCAATAATTGGATGTTGACCAATTAATTTATTTAAAACCTTAACATCCGTTTTGTATCCCTTAGTTGTTTTCTTAGCTCCTGGTAATCCTAGTTTAAGAAATAATATTTCCCCTAATTGTTTAGGACTTGCTATATTAAATTCTTCACCGGCTAATTCATATATATCTTTAGTTAAATTATCGATTTGTTCTTTAATTTCAATTTTCATTTCATCTAAAATTTCTTTTTTAACTAAAACACCAGCCATTTCCATATCAGCTAAAACTGGGGCTAAAGGAAATTCAATGTCTTGATATAAACTCATCATTTCTTCTTCTTGTAATCTATCTTTAACGTTTTTAATGTTTTCAAATAAAAATCTAGCTTTTAAACTAATATCTTTCATCATTTTTTCGGTTACCCCATAACTTTTTTTATAAACATCTTCTAAGAAGAAGACTTCATAACCATTAGGAACCATATAGTAAGCAATATCATCTTTAGAACTATCACTTAAAAGAGCTTCAATAATCATATAATCATCTTGAATTTTAATTAATGGTAAATTAGCTTTCTTTAAAGAAACAATTAATCTTTTATAATCATAGGTAACAATATCTTTATCTTTTATTTTTTCTAAGACATCTTTAACTAATTCTTTTTTAACAAAATAAGAACCAGCTTTACAAGATATACCCATTCCTAAAATATCGGCTAAGAAATAATTAGCTTCACTTGATTCTAAATATAAGCCATAAAAAGGTTCATCTGGTAGCTCATTAGCATTTTCTAAAATTTGATATTCATGTTCGACAACAACTTTTTCACTAGTTATGTTTTTTAAGAATGAATAAAATTCTAATTCTTCATATAAGGCAATTAAATCTTCACCTTTTTTAGTAGTATATTTAATATCTTCTAAATCTTTAATACCTAAAGGAACATCCCGGTAGATAGTGGCAATTTCTTTGCTCATAAAAGCATTTTCTTTATCAGTTTCTAATTTTTCTTTCGTCTTGCCTTTAATATTTTCAATATTTTCATAAATACCTTCTAAAGAACCATATTTTTGTAATAAATCTAAAGCTGTTTTTTCACCTATTCCTCTTACCCCAGGAATATTATCCGATGAATCACCCGCTAAGGCTTTCATATCAATTATTTTAATTGGTTCAATTCCATAATCAGCCATAAAACTAATCGGATTATAACGAATATAATCTCTTTGTTTTAATAATTTCATTTCTAATTGAGGACTTACAAGTTGCAATAAATCACGGTCAGAAGAAATGATGGTCCCAACAAAATCTGGATCTTCTTCAACCATCTTAGCAAATGTGCCAATAATATCATCAGCTTCATAAGGCGCTAGTTCAAAATAAGGAATACCCATTGCTTTTAGAATTTTTCTCGCATAAGGTTCTTGCATATGTAGTTCATCAGGAGTATGTTTTCTACCTTCTTTATAAAAATCATATTTTTCTTTGCGAAAATTTTTACCTATATCAAAAGCTACAGCAATATAAGTTGGTCTTTCTTCTTCAATAATTTTATTCATCATATTAATAAAACCATATAAAGCATTAGTTGGAAAACCCCGACTATTTTTCAAAAAATTTCCTGTATATGCTGTTGCATAATAACTTCTAAATAACAAATTATTACCATCAACTAAAATAATATTTTTCATTAACTACCACATTCCTTTAGATAATTATATCATGTATACATAAATACAGGAAATAAAATGTCGTTTATTATCATTATAAATTTATTACATGTACTATTTCTTCATTAGTATAACCTTTATTTAATAACTTCATTTTAATTTGAAATTCAAGATTACTTCCTTCATACTTTTTACTTAATTTAATTTTTAATTTATTATATTCTTTTTCTAAATTATCTAAATTAGTTTCAATATTTAATTTAGATAAAGAATTATTAATATACTTTATTTCATAACCATTATTAATTAAATAATTTTTTATTTTTAATAAAATAACTTGTTTACTATCTTTATTATTGCTTTTTAATTTTTTTAAAGATAATTTGTCACATTTATCTTGCCAAATATCAGTATCTATAGCATTTAATTTACTAATTATTAATTCTTTATTAAGACCTAAATTAATTAATTTTTGTTTAATTTTTAGTGAACCATCATTACTAAATCTTAAACTATCACTTATATAAGCATTTAGATAACTTTCTTCATCAAGATATTTTTCATTAATTAATTTAGCAATTGTTTTATTTATTTCCTCTTTATTAAATTCATTTTTCTCTAAATATTTTTTAACTTCTTTTTTAGTCCGCATCTTTTTACTTAAATAATCTAAGGCTTTATAATAACATTTTAATTCTTGATTATCTTTTAAAACCATCTCTAATTCTTTTTTAGTTATTTCTTTTTTAAGTAGTAAAGTATACTTAACAATAATATCATCAAATAAAAGATAATCATTATTATCAATTGTTACTAAATAAGTATTTTTTTTAGCTTTTTGATATTTAGTTATACGCATGTTATCACCAATAAAATAATAACACACATATGTTTGCTAGTCAAAAGAAAAAGTATGCCAATACATACTTTCTCCATAATTAATTTTTAATTATTACAATGCTTTTTGTAATTTTAATACTTCTTGTTCTGTTAAACCTGTAGTTTTACATATAATATTAAAATCAATATTTTCATTTAACAAATTTTTAGCAATATTTTTTTGACCTTGTTCTAAGCCTTCTTTTTTACCTTGTTCTAAACCTTGTTCTAATCCTTCTTTTTTGCCTTCATAACGATTCTCTCTAGCCTTCCATAATTCTCGGTCAAATAACTCTATTGTTTCTTTATCATTTAAAAATTCATCTACACATTGTTCTATACTCATTAGTACTTCATCTCCTTTCGCTATTTTTTTCATTTCTCTTAAACTTGTTGCATTAAACAATTTAAAATATTTAATTAGCCTATCACTTACACCTACATTGTAATCCTCATCCATCATTTTGTCAAGACATACCACAAAGATATTAAAGTCATCTCCAAATGTATGTGGCTTTCCTGTCTTATAACTTAATATCCCATACCGATTTATTAAATCTTCTTCTAGAATTTCACATTTTTTACAAAGATTTATTTGAATAACCGGTTTAGGATGATACTTTTTCCCACGTTTTATTTGAGTTCCATAAAGCCTCGTAACATATTGCTTACTTTTTTCAATATTTACTAAATTAAAATTGGAATACATTTCAATGTTTACGAGCAATTTTTTTAATATTACAGTTATATCACTTATCAATTTTTTATTATGATATTCTGTACTATTAATCACATATTGATATCTAATCTTGCCTTTAAGATTTTCTTCTAAGTTTAAAAACTCTTTAATAAAATCAAGGGCATATTTCTTATTGCTAAAAACGTGATTAAAAACAATGTCATCAGTTAAAGGTTTAAAAAATTTTGTCATGTACAATTCCCCCAATAAACTTTTTAAGAAAGAGATGTTTTTGATAAAGTAATATAAACAAATAATAAACTAAATTTACTTTTCTTAAAAGAGAGGTCATCTCTTTCTTAAGTTTGATATTATAAACCAATCATCACGCTTTTTTTGTCGAATTAAAGGAAAAACACTTATTATATTTAACCACACTTAAATTCAAATAAAAAAGATATCTACTCTAGATAATCTTTATTTACATAATTTAATTGTTACATCACTAAGTGGATAACTAACACAAGGATGAATATAATTATAATCTTTATCTGCTTCTCTTAAACTTGTTTCATCAGTTCTAATCTTACCATCTACTAATTTGCTTCGACAAAAACCACATACCCCAACTAAACATTTTCTTGGGGCATCAATACTCGCTTCTTCTAAAGCTTGTAATAATGGTTCATCTTCATAACAAGGAATTGTTACTTCTTCATCATTAGTTAAAACGGTTAATTCATGTTTAATATGTCTTAATATTTCATTTTCTTTAAAAATATCATGTCTTATATATTTATTAGGAACATCTAATTCTTTAAATATTTCATTTAAATGATGATAAAAATGAATTGGTCCACATACAAAGTAAGAATATTTTCCTATTTCATATTCACTAATAATATCTTTACTTATTAAACCTGTATCATATACACTACTGTGCTCATCACTTAAAAGATATTTAACTTTAATTTTTTCATTTTGACTAGCTAATTCATCTAATTCTTTTTTAAAAATTAAATCTTTTTCTTCTCGGTCACCATAAATAATTGTTAAATTAAAATCTTCTGCTTTATCATTAATGGCTCTTGCTAAAGACATAATAGGAGTTATTCCACTTCCCCCAACAAGAGCTAAAACATCGGGCATATCTCTAAATTTATTATAAGTAAATTCGCCAAATGGACCATGAATAGTAAATTCCATACCAACTTTAACATCATTTAATAAATAATTAGATACTAAACCATTTCTAACTCTTTTAACCGTTATTTGATAACTTTCTAAATTTTTAGGAGAACTAGAAATTGAATAACTCCGTTTATAAGTATGATTATTTTTATTTATATCTAACACAATATATTGACCAGCTTTAAAATTTGGTAAAGTACCATTTATTGGTTTTAATTCAAAAGTTTTAGTTTCTAAATTTTCATTAATAATATTTGCAACTTTTACTTTAATTTCTTTAGGATGAATTTCATTAACTAAATTATTTAATTTATAATCAAATTTAATAGCGTCTATATAAGATGAATTTATTATTTTTTCTCTTTCAATTCCCAAATTTTTAAATTTTAACATATCTAGTTTTTCACTAGCCCCAACTTTAAACTTCATCTTTTGCTACCTCCTTTTTATCTAATTTAGCTAAGGCTTTTAAAGCGGACATCTCACCAGATTTATAAGTTGATGAATAACCAGATAACCGGCTAGCAAAACCACCAGCAAAATATAAGCCTTCAACGTAATCTTCATTATTTTGATTCATCATTCTTGGAAGTAAGTTATCACTTTTCTTAGCTAAATACCCATATATCACGCCATCAGGATGATTTGTATATCTTGCAAAAGTAAGAGGTGTTGCAACTTCAATTTCTTCAATTGCATCCTGAATATTTACCCCAGTTGCTTTTTCAAAAGTTTCAATAAAGTTTTCACTAATTGCATCTTTTAAATCAAAATAATTATCTTTGGTAACAACTTTTGTAAAAATATCTGAAAATAGTAAACCAGTTAAATATAACATTGTTGTTCCTTTAGGAGATGCATCAGGTACAGCATTATTAATAACAACTCCAACCATATTATCATTTTTTAATTTTTTCATTCTTTCAAATTCTTTTTTACTATCTAAAGTATGATAGATAAAATAAGAATAATTTTTTAATCCTAATTCTTCAGGAGATTTATTAAGCCCTAAGTAAACACATATTCCTCTAGCGCCTAAAATTCTGGCATTAGTAAGTTGTCTTGCTTTAATTGGCACATCTTCAATATCAATTAATTTACCATAAACTAAGTTAGGTGAAACATTAGCAATTACTACTTTAGCATAATAAGTTTTATCATCACTTGTTACAACCCCTTTGACTTTATTGTCATCAACAATTATTTTATTAACCGTTGTAAGAAGTTTGGCATCTCCACCAAGACTTAAAAATTTTTCATATAAAGCTAAAGATAATTCATGGGATTTTTTAGATGAAATAACAGGGTGTAAATTTACATAAGAATAAATCATACTAGCATAATGAACAAAACTAAGTTCCGTAGCAGGACTTCCTAAATAAGTCCAATAAGTACTAAGAATTTCTCGAGCTTTTTTAGGCATTTTAATACTTTCTAAAACATCTTCTAAAGGGTAACTTGCATAAATCATAAAATCATGATACTTACTTTTTAATACTTTCGCGTCAACATTTCCTTTACTTTCATTTAAATAATTTAAAGCTTCTTGATTTTCTTTACAAAGGTCAAAAAACTTTTCCATACTTTCTTTAGAACCTGGAACATATTCTTCCATTTTATTAATGAAATTGGAAACACCTACTGGCATGGTATATTCTTCTTTAGTATCTAGGGTTATAACATGAAAAGTTTCATCAATTTCATTCATTTTAATTTTATCTAAAATATCTAAATCTTTAAATAATTCGTAAACTTCGCCAACATTATTTTCATTACCAAAACCACATAATTCATGAAGACTTGCTTCAAATTCAAAACGCCCACGAATAAAAGATGTGGCAACTCCTCCAACCGTATTATGACTTTCTAATAATAATACTTTTTTACCTTCTTTTTGTAACTTTAAAGCTGATACTAAACCACCATTACCAGCTCCAATAACTATTGCATCATAATTCATTACTAGCACCCTTTTCTATTATCTACCAAATTATATCAAAAAAATAATTAAAAAAAAAGTATGCATTTACATACTTAATACAAATGGATTATCTACTGTTCCATATTCTTGTTCTGGCTTTGGATTAGAAGTTATTTTAACAGATGATTTTAAATATGCAACTGGCAGAACATTTTGTGTACTGAAGGCTTGGGAGTAGTCGACAAACCCTTCCGAAAATACAGTGAACACACCACTTGCATCAGTGGAATCCGACGATGGTGAAATTGTCCATATTTCATTACTTTTAAATAACCAATCATTTGTGTAACATTCAGCACTTTCATAACTATACATACTTTTTTTTAAACATCTGTCTCTTTCCTCTATTCCAACTGCATAACCAAAATCGCTTGGATACATTAAACCTATATATCCATCCCATGTTGTTGTTCTTGTTACTTCATCATTACATTTATTTCCTCCATAACTTTCACATTGTTCTTTTCCACTATAGCTGCTTCGTTCTGCAAGATATGTTTCAGTCGCTGTAAACTTATTTGTATTATAAGTTGCAAAAGTCCCTGTATTCCATCTTACTTTCGCTATTTTTTGCTTTGCTTCTTCACTTATTCCAATACTTGTAAAGTTACATGTTTTATTGCCTTCATTTTTACCACTATAGCAATTACCACTTTCTCTATTCCAATACAAACTTCCTCCAATTCCTGGGGTTTCACTATATACTTCTTGAGGATTTAAAAGTTTCATTAAATCTGCTTTACCCCACTCATTTACTCCCCATCCATTATTTATTCCTTCTGTGCTACTATCCCAACTATATGTTCCTATACTTTCGGCTCTTATTATTTTTACTAAACTTTCTTTTTGTCCTCCATTATCTAAATTGGTTATGTTATTCATAACTCCTATGATTCGCCATAAAATTGGATTCCCTTCACTATCTCTATCACCTATATCGATATAGTTATTTACAGTTGCACCTACATATCTGATGTTTGCTTCACTTGTATCATCAACCCATAAATTAGTTGAATCAGTCTTGGCAAGTTCAGTAATATATTCAGAAGCTAATGACGAATTGCTTTCTTTTGGTTCTTCTTTATATTCTGTACTTAATGTTATTTTACCTTTCCATGTTGCATTCATATTTGCAGTTTCCATTGGGGTATCTGGATCCATATAAAGTAATAAATTAAAACTTTTGGTTTCTCCTTTTTGTAAAACAAAATTATATAACTCATAAGCATGAAGTGAACTACTTATTACTTTATTTTCATCATTATACATATTTTCATTTAAATTCTTTTCACTATTTAAATTATTATGATAATCTGTTTCATAAAGAATCGCATCTATATATTCATCATTTAATTGTTTTTCTGCTACATCATTTAAACTTTCTAAATTTATTGTAGCTGTTGCTAAATCATCACAAGTATTTTCTATTGTAAAATGATATGGTGTTGCACTACTTAAAAAGTTTTCTAACTCTTCTAGTTTCATTGGATAAGCCTTTTCAAGTAAGATATCGTTTTCTCCTGTAAACTCAATATTAAAGCATCCAGTACTTATTTCATTATGTTTAGTCTGTTCTTTAGTTAATCGCCAATAAGCATAAGTTATTGTTAAAGCTACTATACCTAGAGCAATTATTCCTAATGTTGTATACATTATTACTTTCTTTTTATTTTCTTTCATACTCTCACCTATCATACAATATAATTTTTTAATTTAAAAATTAAATTTGTTTATTTACACTAATTTAGCTAATTCTAAAAATATTTGTAAATGAATTTGTTCATCTAAAATAATTCTTTCAATTAATTCTTTAATATAATCATCATTAATAACTGTTAAAAGCATTTGATAATCATGAATTGCTCTTTTCTCACTTTCAATATCTATTTCTAACATTGTTTTTAAATCGGTATCATAATAAACATCATTACTATTCCAATAACTTTTTAAATTAAAATTACAATCAGCATATATTGGATTAGAACCTAAATCTTTAATAGTACTACCTAATAAATATAAATGATGCATTTCAACTTTACTTATTTCTAGTAAAATTTTAGATATCTCTTGATTAGTATTTTCTAAAATCATACTTTGATAAACATATAGTAAAATTTCAGTTAATTCACTTTCACTTCCTGAATAAACATGACTAAGTAAATTAGCATATTCTTTATTTTCTTTTACAACTTTCACTTGTGGATATGGTTTATCACTAAAAACTTTCACACTATCACCTAAAAAAGGATATGAAAAAAAGGACTAATTTAGTCCATTAATATTTACAAAACGCATGGTTTTAATACTTTGCTCTTGAAGTGGCTTATCATTTATATCGGTTTTTACTTTAGATATTTCTTCGGCAACATCATATCCAGCGATAACTTTACCAAAAGCTGCATAATCGCCATCTAAATAAGAGACATTATCACTTGTACAAATAAAGAATTGACTTGATGCTGAGTTCATATCTTGAGATCTCGCCATGGAAATAACACCTTTTTCATGTTTTAAATTATTTTCAACTCCATTATTCTTAAATTCACCTTTAATAGTTTCGTCTGAACCTCCCATACCTGTACCTTCTGGATCTCCACCTTGAATCATAAAATCTTCTATAACCCGATGAAAAACTAAACCATCATAAAATTTTTCACTAATTAATTTTTGAAAATTTTTAACTGTAATCGGTGCTGTATCAGGATATAGTTCTAATAAAATAACTTTATCTTTATTAGTGACAATTTTAACATAATTGGTTATTTCATCTGTTTCAGTATATTCCATATTATCAATTGTTCCTTTCGTTAAATCTTTATTCTCACAGCCTGTAAATAATACTAAAATAGCAAGTAAAAATAATAAAATACAAATTCTTTTTTTCGTTACAACATTTATCATGATTATTCTCCTTCTAGCCTAGAAACATTTTAGCACAACGAAGAAAGTAATACAATTATTACTTGCGATATTGTAAAAATTTATTAGTTCTCAAAGTAAACGTCATTTTTATAAGTTAATTTTCATCGCATAATCACTTGCGAATAATCAATATGTAATAAAATTAACTTACATTAATTGGTCTGTTATTTTAATAAAGAAATCACTACTCCATAAATCTAAACTTTATAAATCTTTTATAAAAGGTATTACATCTTCTTTGGCTTCCGTATAATTTATTTCTTTAAACTTATTTTTTAATAAAGTTTTTAAAACTTCTAAATTAAATGGCTCTTCTTCACTAATATATTTTGATTCAATTAGTTTATTTTTAATAAGTTCTATATTAACATTTATATTATTAGCCAAGAAAAATACATAATCATATAAATCCCTTCCTTTAGTTCTCTTCTTCCAATTACGGCATAATATTGCATGAATTTTCCCAGCTAGCAAAGAAGATTTATCGTATAATTTTATTTGATGGGGACTTGGAAGTAATTTATATTGCATTTCATAGGTTGCCCTAATATCTATTTCAAATTTTATTTTGATATTTTTTAAATTATGGTCATATGTATGATTTTCTTCCTTAGGGAAAAATTTTAAAATATGTTCTAAAGTATCGCCTTTTAAAAATGCTCTAGATATATTAGTTTCATTATGTTTTTGTTTAGTACTAATTTCCATATTTAAACCATACGCATTTAACTCTTTTTCAATATTATTAGGTTTAAGTAATGCAAAATCTAAATCTTCAGAAAATCGATCTAATTTATAAAAAATTCTTAATGCTGTCCCGCCATAAAAAGCTGCTTCATCAAAGAAACCACCTCGAGATAAGCCTAATAAATTCTTGGATTATTTCTTTTAAAGCATTTATTCCATCATTAGTATTTTTTATTTCATAAGAACTTAACATTTGCTCAATTATATTATTAATTTAAATGCCTCTTCATGTATTTGGCAAGTAAAGTAACATTAGTAGAATGATATAAATTACTTAATTTTTCTACTTTACTAACATTTAATTTATTAAATTCATCTTCATCTATTCGCAAATCATTAAATAACATATTGTGAAGATTATCATAGTTATTTATAGGTTCTAAAGAATAAAGTTTATCACATAAAACTTTTTCTGGTGTCGCAATTGATAAGAATAATCACCTTCCGTTTTTAAAATTATTTCTTCTGGATATGCTAAATCTGGTATGTCTCGATATGTAAATATCCCAAATGAAGTATCATATTTTTTCTTCTTCTTTTTATTAAAAGTAGCACATGTTACAGTACTAACACGTTCAGGAATTAAGCCACAATATGATAATGCATATTCAAAAGAAATATAAGAAGGACCATATATACTTCCTGCTAATAAATAACCAGGAATATTAGGATTAGTTTCATATAACCCATTAATTATTTTAAATATTTTACCAGCTTTTACTTCTCTTGATAATTTAGTATCTTTATTAGAATAGTTTTACATATTTTCTTTTAAAACTTTATTTGTAATTAACATATTTTCAACTTTTTTTATCATTTTGCGATAATTTCTGGTGAAAATCAAGAAATTTTATTTTAAATTTTTAATTTTCTTAATTCTTATTATAAAAAAATTCACTCATTCTTAATTAATTGTTTTATTAACATATCTTCATTTGAATTTTGTTCTTGATAATATTTAAAGAAACATTGACTTGAAAGATTTTTAAGCATTTCTCTTTTAATTTCAATTGGTAATATTTTAATCATTTGCTCTATTTCTTTCTCATCTAAGGAATCTAAAATATTCATTTTTAAATTATTACAATATTCATCATATTTGTACTTAAAAGTTGAAGTTTGCGATAGTTCATTTGTAAATTTTACTAAAATATTTGATAAATATTTATTTAATATTGGTATAAATTCCTTAGTATGTGCATTAAATTCTAATATAATTTTATCGTAGCTAATACCTTGTTGACTCCCCATTTCAAAAGAATATTCAAAACTTAATGAAAAAGACTGTGAAGAAAGAGAAAAATCACTTATGCAAGGGTACTCAGTAAGCAAATAAGAAATTAGTTCATTAACTATTTCTAAATTTATATATTCATCTAATCTATAGAAAGTTGAAGTTGAAGATCTAGAATATTCATTTCCATCTAAAAAGCCAATAGCTGTGATAGGTTTATTATCATATGTTGCTCCAAAAGTAAAATATATCTCCATTACCGTAGATTCTTTAGATTTTTTTCGAGACTTTGAAATAGGATGAACAGTACATATTTCATCTTTTATTTTAGTTAAAATATCAGTCATAATAATCACCAGTTCTTATTTTACTTAATTATTATTTTTTGTCAAGAACCACGCAATAAATTACGTGGCTTGTTCTAGGTGCTGAAAGCACATTTAGTGAGTAAACTCACCCAACTATCTTAAAACTTTCATCATATTCATCTTGCTGATTCTCTATATATTCTTTTATTATTTCTTTGGTTACTGAACCAACACTTCGGCAAAAATATCCACTTGCCCATAAGTGTTGTCCCCAATATCTTCTTCTTAACGAATTGTTTTCGCTTAATAATACCTTTGATGTCTTCCCTTTTAATTGTTGCACTAACTTTGATACTGATAAGTTCGGTGGACATGATACCATCAAATGTACGTGTTCTTTTCCTATACTTCCTTTTACTATATTTACATTCATACTATTACAACTTTGTCTTATTAATTCTCGACATCTTTCTGCTATTCTTCCATTTAATACTTTATATCGATATTTTGTTGTCCATACTATATGATATTCTATATCATATTGCACATGACTTAACTTTCTCATTACAAACCGCCTCACTTGGTTTGTTATTATACTACATTTTTGCCGAATTGCGGCAATAAATTGCCTCTTAACCCTACAAGGGTTTTACGTGCTGAAGCACGTGGCCTGAACCGTTTTTCGTAACGGTCAACAAAACGATATTCTAAAAGTTTTTCTTTGACTTCTTTTTTAACTCGGTAAGAATCTCTAATTTTACTAATAATTTTATTCTGCGTAAATGCTTTTAAACGATTATTTTTTATATAAGGTAAAGTTAAATCTGGATATTTAATAAAACATTCAGCTATTAACCAAGAAATTGCCATATTAATATAATACTCATCTCGATTTATTTTATCAGTTAAAGAAAAAATCTTTTTTAAATACTTTTCTGATACATAATTATTAAGCAATAAAACTAAACCTACTCTAACAGTATATTCATGTTCGTTATTTAAGTAGTTTTTAATTTTTAATAAGAATTCATCTAAATCTTTAATTTTTAGACTACTACAAAAACTATCACAAATAGCCCAATTATCAATTTCTAAAAGATAGCTTTCTAAATACGGTTCAAAGTTTTCTAAAGAAGCAATTACTAAACCTTTAATTAAAACTTCTTCATAATATTTATTTTGACAAAACTTTAAAAAATCTTTGGGATTAGTTATTTTCTTAACAATTTTTCTAATAACTGGTAATCTTACTCCTAATATTTCATATTTAGTATTAATTATTTTCTTTTGAAATCGTTGATAATTAATATCCCTAATTGTTTTTAAATAATTAATAAATTCTTGGTATGATTCTCTACTCCATTTCATTTTTTACTCCTTAATCTGGTTTCATAACGGGAAATTTTTGATACATAAAATCATTATCATAATACTCATCATAAAGACGCCCAACAATAGTTAGTGGCGGAACGTTTCGATTACGAAGAGCCATTCTACCAAAAGCTGTATAAGTCAAAAATAAATCAATACTTACAATAATTAGAATAATAATGTAACTTACTTTAGCAATTTTATAGGGAATAGCCTCAATTAATCTTTCAAGTGTTGGATATAAAATTTTCATAAATACTAAACCAATTAAGCCCCAACCTAACATATAAATAATTGTTGTCCGACCATTAATATTTAAAAATTTATTAGTACAGTCCCAAAATTTAACATCAAAGAAAAAATCAGCTATAAAACTAGTTAA
>CANQSO010000014.1 GCA_947626535.1 uncultured Bacilli bacterium
TTATTTGGGGTAAGGGGAAGTCTGCCCTTTTTTACTTATTTTTATAAAATAAATTTTGTTTTTCTTTTCAGACTAACTTGTATTTATTTGCATTAGCTTCAATTTTTGTTCCATCATTATAAACATTAGAAATATCTAATTGTAATTCTTTAATAATTTGTTTATTTATTAATGTAAATATTTCATATTGATAAGGTAATATATATTCATTTATATAATTGCCTATTGTATTAAAGGCAGGTACATTTCCTTCCATAATATAAAGTACTCTTATATCATAAGTACACCTATCTTCTATATCTCTTAAACTAGCCTTAGATGTTGCAAAGCAATATACAATGGCAGCAAAAAGATTATATGGATTATAACCATTTGGTCCTTTACACTTTTCATCAAAATTGTTTACATTTTTTAATATTTTTGCAACTCCTGATTTTTCTAAAAGTGACATAAATTTATCAATTTTTTTATATTCCTCCATCATAGATAGTGTAGGGACTAGAAATAATGACCTTTTTATAGTAAAATATGACATGTGATACAACTCCTTAAGCAAGATTATTGTATCATAAAAATGCCTTAAAAACTTATGTTTTTGAGGCTTTATTCAATTATACAAAAAAGAGACTAATTCAAAAATTAATCACTTAATTATTGAACAGCCCCTTTTTTTTGATATTTAATTTCTGATTATAATTTGATAAAATAAGAATAGTTAGGAGTATTTATGAAAAAGAAAGTTTTATCAGTTATTGTTCCTTGTTTTAATGAAGAAGAAAGTTTGCCTTTATTTTATAAAGAAATTAATAATGTTCAAAAGATATTTGATAGTTTTAATATTGAATTTGAATATATTTTTGTAGATGATGGAAGTAGTGATAATACATTAAATATTATTAAAGAATTTAAAGAAAATAATAAAAATATTCATTATCTTTCTTTTTCTAAAAATTTTGGAAAAGAAGCTGCTATGTATGCTGGTTTAAAAAAAGCTAATGGTGATTTTGTAACTTTAATGGATGCTGATTTACAAGATCCTCCAAAACTTTTAATAGAAATGTATCAAGAAATTGTTGAAAATAATTATGATATTGTTATTGCTAGAAGAAAAAATCGTAAAGGAGAACCAGTAGTTAGAAGTTTTTTAACAGAAATTTTTTATAAGTTAATTGCTAAAATTAGTAAAGTAAGAATGGTAAGTGGAGAAAGAGATTATCGGTTAATGACTAGATCAGTAGTTGATGCTATATTATCTTTGCCTGAATATAATCGATATTCTAAAGGATTATTTAGTTATATAGGTTTTAAAACTAAATGGTTGGAATACGATAATATTAAACGGGTAGCAGGTAAATCTAAATGGAGTTTAGGAAATTTGTTATTATATGCTTTTGATGCAATGATTGGTTTTTCAACAGTGCCATTAATGATATCAACTTTTTTAGGAATATTATTTTGTTTTATATCATTTATTATGATTTTGTTTATTATATTTAAAACTTTAATTTTTGGAGATCCAGTAAGTGGATGGCCTTCTTTAGTATGTATTATCTTTTTTGTAGCTGGTATTCAATTATTTTGTTTAGGAATTTGTTCAGCATATATTTCTAAAATATATTTAGAAACTAAAAATAGACCTTTATATCTTATAAAAGAAAGTGATGATGATAAATGAAAAAAATAGGTCATTATTTAATTGCTTTTATTTTACCAATATTAATATTTTGTTTTGGAATGTATAGTATGAAAGTTTATCCTTTTGGTGATATATCAATGAGGATATCTGATTCTTTATCTCAATATCCAAGTTTTTTTGAAGGTTTAAAAAATTTTAATATTTTTACTTTTAATTTAGGTTTAGGAGAAAGTTTTTATCCGATATTTACAACTTATGTAAATAACCCTTTAAATTTAATTTATTTATTATTTAAAAAAGAAAATTTTGATTTATTTTATGTAGTTTTAATTTTAATTAAAATAGGGTTAATTAGTTTAACAATGAATATTTTATTAAATTATAAAAAAACTATAAATAAAAAATCATTAATTTTTTCAACTATATATGCTTTGTCAGGATTTACAACATTTTATTATTGGAATTATCAATTTTTAGATGCAGCTTATATGTTACCATTAATAATGATTGGAATAGATAAATTAGTAAATGATAATAAAAATTTAATGTATTATATAACTTTAACTTATATGATTATTATTCATTATTATACTGCTTATATGGTATGTTTATTTTCAGTGATTTATTTTTTCTTTTTGTTATATAATTCAACATTAAACAAAAAAGAAAAAAAACAAAGAATTATTAGTTTTTTTGGAAGTAGTTTATTTTGTGGACTTACTTCAGCATACATTTTATTGCCAACAATTTTTAGTTTATTTCAAGGTAGATCTTCTTATGTAAAAAATTTAAATTTTTGGGGAATAAATAAAGTTGCTTTAGGGTCTTTATATAATTTTACAATGGGAAGTAATTTTATTAAAGAATTGATTAATTTAGTTAATTCATCATCTTTGTATATTTCAATGTTTGTATTTATTTTAGTAATTGTAAGTATTTTTTATTCTAAAATGCCTAAAAAATATAAAAAGTCTATATTTGCAGTTATTATTATATATTTATTATCTTTGTTTTTAAATCCTTTATATTTTACTTGGCATTTATTTCAACAACCAGTTGGGATACCTAGTCGATTTGTATTTTGCTTTAATGCTTTTTTAGTATTAATTGCATATAATTTTTTAATAAAAAAAGAATACCATTATGAACATATTTCTAAAAAATTAATAATAGCAATTTTAATGTCCATGATAATCTTTTTTGGAGCAAAATATTTTTATTATGTTTATTTAAATAATAAAAATTCAGTATTATTAGTTAGTTTAGATAACATTTATATATGGTTACTTATTTTAAGTTTAATTATAATGGGATATTACTTAATAATGTATAATAAAAAGCAATTTAATTATATAACATATTTTATTATAATAATTGAATTATGTATTAATACAATTATGAATTTTAATGTTAATTATCAATTAGGATATTATCAATATTTAAATGTTAGAGAAAATAAAAATAATATTATAGAAACAGATAATTTAATTAAAACTTTAAAAAATAATAATAAAGATTTTACAAGAATGCATACTGTTTTGTATAAAAATTCAGGTTTATTATATAATTTTAATAGTGTAAGTAGATATGCGTCTGTTTATAACAGTAACTTAACTGATTTTTTGGAAGATTTTCGTGATGATAATGAACATGGACATTCTGTAAGGTATGCTAGTCATTTTTTAATGGATGATTTATTAGGAGTAAAATACGTAATTAATGATAATAATTTAAGTTTTATAGAAAATAAATATATAGTTAATAGTTTAGGATTTTTAACTGCTAATGAAAATATTTTAAGTTTAAATGATAAAAATATTGTTAATATTTTAAATAGTTTAACAAATAATAAATATTTTTTAGAATTAAATTATTTAGAACCTGAAAAAGAATTTGAAAATATTATTGAAGAAGAAAATTGGTATAGTTTAAAGGATAATTCTAAAGATGGTAAAATTACATTAATATATAATATTAAAGAAAATATTGTTGGTAAAATTAATTTTTTAAATAATTATATTATTTATAAAACAGATGGAAATAATAATATAGAAGATATTATTAAATATGATGATACATATAATTTATATTTAAATAACCAAAAGGTTGATAATTTTTATAGTCTTAAAAAAGGAGATATTATAAAAATGGAGATTTTGTTATCTAAAGATAATGATTCAACTCCTAAATTTAAAGAGGAATTAGAATATGTTAATGAAGAAAGATTAAAGAATCTAACAGATGAATTAAATTCTAATATTATTACTAATATAGCAATTAATTTTGATGGATTTGAAGGTAATATTGTGGCTTCAAATGAAAAAAATATTTTAGTATTAACAATTCCTTATGATGATAATATGGAATTAAAAATAGATGGAAAAAAAGCAAATTATCAAAAATGTTTAAATGGTTTAATTTGTTTAAATGAAATTGATAAAGGTAATCATAAGATTACGATGAAGTATCATGTAAAAGGCTTAAAAATGGGATTAATTATATCTGGAAGTAGTTTTTTGATTTTTATCTTATTTAAGTTATTTAACAAAAAAATGTCTAATAATAAAAAAAAAGATAAATTAGTTGATAATTCTATTTAAAAAAGTTATAATAATAGTATATTAAAAGGAGGTAAGGAAATGAAAGAAGCGACTGGTGAATTAAATATTACAGTTATTACTGTAGTAGCAATAGCAGCGATTGCGGCATTCTTTTATGCTTTTATATGGCCGTCAATTAAAAATAATTTAAATCGTCAAACATTATGTTCAGCAGCATACAATTGTGGGGCTACTACTAATGGTACAATGGCATGTAAAGCATTAGATAAAGATGGAAAAGAAACATCTGTAAATTGTTCTCCACAAGATACATCAGTAAAAGGAACGTAGAGGTAAGTTTTTTATGAAAGAAGCGACAGGTGAATTAAATATTACAGTTATAACTGTAGTAGCAATAGCTGCAATAGCAGCATTCTTTTATGCATTTATCTGGCCATCAATAAAAAATAATATGAATCGTCAAACATTGTGTGCTTCTGCATATCAATGCAATGAAAAACGTACAGTATGTAAGGCTTTGGATCAAAATGGAGATGAAACCACTATAAATTGTGAAGGGACTAATGTGGATCCAAGTTAAAAAGGAGGTAAAAGTGTGAAAGAGGCAACTGGAGAATTAAATATGTCAGTAGTTGTTCTAGTGGCTATCGCAGGCTTAGCTGCCTTTTTCTATTTTACTTTATGGCCAATGATTAAAAATAATATGAATCAAAATACTAATTGTGCAAAAGCCGTGTGTTTAAAATGTAAAACAGGTAATTGTCAAACTGTTGATTGTCATATGCCTGGTGATACAGCAAACTGGTTTAAATGCGTTTGGAAAGGTTAATAGAAAAGGGGTATTGTAAATGAGAGAAGCAATAGGTGGTACATGGTTGTTTCAAATTGTTATTGTTTTTGTTTTACTATTTGCCGGTTTTATGTGTTTAACTATTAATCAGTCCAAAGCATTTAACGTTAAAGATAGAATTATACAAACAATTCAAACTCATAATGGAATTGATTTAAATGGTAGATGTAATAATGATAATAGTGCAATTTGTGAAATATCTAAATATCTTATTGATAGTTCATATCGAACTACTGGATCATGTAATAATGAAGGTGATGGGGTAGTTTACCATGGATTTACTAGAGATGGAAGACCTACTGATCATGATGCAGCTTTTTGTGTGGCGAGAATAGGTATTACTAATAATTCATCTTTTGCTAGTGAACTTCCAACTTCAGTTGGATATTATCGAGTAATAGTATTCTATCAATTAGATTTACCAATTTTTAATGATTTATTTAATTTTAAAATTAAAGGTGATACTAAAACAATTTATGCTAATTAATTTAATAGAATAAAAGTGAGGTGTTATAGTTGAGATCGTCAATTGGTGGAGTATGGTTAATAGGTTTAGTTGTAACATTTATGTTAATATTTGTATCTTTCTTATCATTATCAATAAGTTATAATAAAGTTTTTAAAATAAAAAATGAAGCTTTAACTTTTATTGAAAAATATGAAGGATTAAAAGATGGAAATAAAGGATCTATTCAATTGATTAATAATTATTTACTTTATAATAATTATAATACTATGTTTACTTGTGAAATTGGAGATTATGGTAATAGAAATCTTTCATCAACTAATTTAGAATTAGTAAATAATAAAAAAGAAAAATATTATTATTGTATTAGTAAAAAGAATACTGGTGGATCAGCAGTAAATTTACCTAATCGTTCAAAATATTTTGTTACCTTCTTTTTTAATTTAAATTTACCAGTTATAGGTAACTTATTAACTTTTAGAGTAACAGGTGAAACTATTGATATAAATTTTCCAGCAGATAGTTTACAATTCAAACCACAATAAAGAGGAGTGAAGATAAATGAATGTTAAAGTAGTTAATAAATATGAATCTTTAATTAATAACTTAGATATAGATATTATTAAAAGCGTATCTGGTGTTTTTACACCAGAAGAATTGCTTGCCCAGTTTAATAATTTTTTCTATAATAAAATGATTTTAGATATTACAGCTATTAGTGATTATGAAAATATTAAAACTATGCAAGAATTATCTGTTAATATGGATATGAGTAAAGTTATTCTTTTATTAGATGATTCTGAAGTAGTTAATAATCCTAAATATTTATCTGCTTTAGTATCAATGGGAATATATAATTTTACTAGAAATATTGATGCTATTAAATTTTTAATTGATAATCCTAATAGTTATAAGGATGTAGCGTCTTATCATCAATTAAATATGGTAGATAATGTAAGTGAAGTACCAGAAACTCATAAAAAGAGTAAAAGTAGTAATAATGAAGAAGAAGAGAAAAAAGAAGGAATTAGAATTATTGGAATTAAAAATGTTACTGAACATGCTGGAAGTACAACTTTAACTTTCTTATTAAAAAAACAATTAGAAAAAAATTATAAAGTTATTGCGGTTGAAGTTGATAATAATGATTTTGTCTTTTTAAATGATCGTAGTTTAAAAAATACTAATCATTTTGAATTACAAAAATTTATTTCTTCTAATTATAATAATGATGTTATATTAATTGACTTAAATAATGAAGGATCAGTAGATTATTGTACAGATGTTTTGTATTTAATAGAACCGGGATTAATTAAGTTAAATAAATTAATTAGAAAAGATCCTCAAATATTTGATAAATTAAAAGGTAAAAAAATAGTATTAAATAGAAGTGTTTTAGATAATAATGACATTGAAGATTTTGAAAGAGAATCTAATAGTAAAGTCTATTTTAATATTCCTTATTTAGATGATAAATTAGATAATTATGCTGAATTAGATATTTTATTAAGAAGATTAGGTTTTATGAATGAAGATAGTGAACCTGATCGAAACAATAAATTATTTAATATATTTAAATAAAATGAATTGTAAGTGAAAACTTATGATTCAGGCTGTTGACAAATAAGGGTTCTAGATAATTTAGTGGGGAGATAAAAATTCCTGTTAAGAAAATCTAGTGGGGAGTTTTATCAAGAAAGCTAGATAAAATAAGAATCAAATTACAAAAAAATTATGAATATAATACTTCTATAGAAAAAGCAACTGAAACTATAGAAAGTTCTAAAAAAAACATTGGTGAAGAAGGCCCTAAAAATGGAACCATATCAGTAGAAGAAATCGAGCCAATCGAACCTGTAAAAATACCTTAAAATAATCAAACTTTATGAATATTTTTCATAAAGTTTTTTTAATCTCATGTTATAATTAGATAAGAGGTTGTGTTAACATGATAAATTATGAAGAATTAAATGAAAGACAAAAACAAGCTGTCATGCATGAAGATGGTCCTTGCTTAGTTATTGCTGGAGCTGGTTCTGGTAAAACGAAAGTTTTAACAACTCGTATTGCTAATTTAATATTAAATGGTATACCTGATTATCAAATTCTTGCTATAACTTTTACTAATAAAGCTGCTAAAGAAATGAAAGAAAGGTTAGAATTATTAGTACCTGGTAATGATGCTTTAGTTGGAACCTTCCATTCTTTTGGTTTAAGAGTTATTAGAGAAAATGCTTTAAAGTTAGGGATGGATCGTAATTTTACGATTTTAGATAGTGATGATGTTTTAAGTTTAATTAAAAAGATTCTTAAAGATAAAGGATATGATAGTAAAGAGATCTCGCCATCTTATATTCGGAATCGAATTAGTTTTATTAAAAATGAAATGTTAAGTGAGATTGAAATTGAAAAGTTTTTTAATACTGATGTTGAAAAGATTGCTTATGAAGTATATAAAGAGTATCAATTAAGAATTAAAAAGAATAATTCGGTTGATTTTGATGATTTACTTGTTTTACCTGTTAAATTATTCTTATCTAATAGTGAAGTATTAGAACATTATCAAAATCGTTTTAAATATATTTTAATAGATGAATATCAAGATACTAATGAAGTCCAATATAAATTAGTTAAATTATTATCTAAAAAATATCAAAATATTTTTGCAGTTGGCGATCCTGATCAATCTATTTATATGTTTAGAGGGGCTAATTATAAGAATATTTTAAATTTTGAAAAAGATTTTTTTAATGCTAAAGTAATTGCTTTAACTGATAATTATCGTAGTACTAAAATGATTTTAGATGCTGCAAATTCCGTTATTAAAAATAATAAAGATCGTAAAGATAAAGATTTAGTATCTCATAATGGTGTTGGTTTTAAAATTAAGTATATGAGAGCTTATGATGAACGTCATGAAATAAAGTTAGTCATTGATGAAATAAATCGTTTATTAGATGAAGGTTTTACTAAAAAAAATATTGCGGTTTTTTATCGGACTAATGCTCAAGCAAGAGTTGCTGAAGAACAATTTTTAAAAGCTAATATGCCTTATAAAGTTGTAGGAAGTTTTTATTTTTATAATCGTAAAGAGATTAAAGATTTAATTTGTTATCTTCGTTTAATTTTAAATCCTCATGATGATATTTCTTTAAGAAGAGTTATTAATGTTCCCAAAAGAGGTATTGGTTTAACTTCTATAAATAAATTAGAAGAGTTATCTAGAATTAATAATTGTAGTATGTTTGAGGCTATTACTAGTGGTAAAGAATTAGTTTTTAAAAATTTAATAGAAGAATTAATTATAGATAGTGATTCTTTAAGTTTAACTGAATTAGTTGATGATATTTTAGATAAAACAGGTCTTAAAGAATCACTTAATAGTGAAAGTTTAGAAGATGAATTAAGACTTGATAACTTAATGGAATTTAGAAGTATTACAGCTAGTTTTGAAGAACAAACTGGTTCAGTAAATTTACAAGATTTCTTAGAAGAAATTAGTTTAGTAGCGGATATTTCTGAACATAAAGAAGAAGATGATGTTGTAACTTTAATGACTCTTCATAGTGCAAAGGGTCTAGAGTTTGATGTTGTATTTTTAATAGGTATGGAAGATGGCATATTTCCTCATCAAAATTCTTTCTTTGAAGAAGGTGGTTTAGAAGAAGAAAGACGCTTATGTTATGTTGGTATCACTAGAGCAAAAAAAAGATTATATTTATTAAATGCTAAAAGAAGAATGTTATATGGCCATGAAAATATTAATCTTCCTAGTCGTTTTATTGATGAAATAGATGAAAACTTATTAGAAGTAGATAGTAAAGTAATTAATAATAAGAATGATAATTTTGTTATCGAAGATATGTATAATGAAGACGATATCGATTATAATATTGGTGATACCGTAATGCATACTATCTATGGTAAAGGAGTAGTAGTAGGTGTAGAAAAATCAATTATTACTATTGCTTTTAATAAAAATTTTGGAATTAGAAAATTAATGAAAAATCATAAAAGTTTGAAAAAAATATCGTAAGGGGGATAAAATGAATCAAAAATATCTTGATGAAATAGACAAAAAGATGAATTATAAATTAGTTATTTATTATCAAAATAGTAAATTATTAGGTTTTTTATATGAAAATAATAATTTAATTTGTCAATCAAATGATCTTAATTTTTGGTTTAAAAGATATTATAGTATTTTAAAAGCCATTAATAATGAAAATATATTATATATATTTTTTAATCCATATACTAAACTTTATAAAAGTTTAATTATTAAAAAAATTGAATATCTAAATTGTTCTTTAAATAGTGAATTAGTTACTGAAAATGATGGTATTAATTTACCAAATTGTTTAGATTGTTTAGAAAATAATTTAAGAAAAAAGAAAGGTTTTGATCGATATGAATATTAAATTTTATAATAATAGTATCTTAAACATTTATCTAAATCAAAATTTTATAAAGACTTGGTGGGAAATATATGATCAATATAATAAACCGGTTATATATTATGTAGAAGAAGATGAAATTAAAAAAAGTTTAGAAAATATTAAATTAAATAATACTTTATTAAAGATATATTATTGTAATGATAAGTATTTAATTAAGATTATTGAAAAAGATAATATTAAAGATCTTATTTTAGAAGATTTAAATGATATGAAATTAAGTTTGAAAAGGAATGATTTATAATGAATAATTTGACTTTAGTAGTTATGGCTGCTGGAATGGGTAGTAGATTTGGTGGCTTAAAACAGTTACAACCTGTTGATGATGATGGTAATTTTTTACTAGATTATTCAGTATATGATGCTTTAAGATCTGGTTTTAAAAATGTAGTATTTGTAATTAAAGAAGAATTATTTGATGATTTTAAAAATACTGTTGGGAAAAGATTAGAGGGTAAAATTAATGTTTCTTATGCTTTTCAAAAGAAAGAAGATATTCCTTATAATAATTTAAGTATTATTGATAAAAGAGAAAAACCATGGGGAACTACCCAAGCAATATATTGTAGTAAAGAATATGTATTAGGTAGTTTTGCAGTTATTAATGCTGATGATTTTTATGGATTTAAAGCTTATCAAGAAGTTGCTAATTTTCTAAATGATAATAATCAAAAATATCAATATGTATCTATACCTTATGAATATTCTAAAACTGCTAGTGAGTGTGGTAGAGTTAAAAGAGGGGTATGTGAAATTGTTGATGGCAAATTAAAAAAGATAATTGAGTGTAGTATTGAAAGAAAAAATAATACAATAATTGCCTCTCCTTTAGATGGAAGAAAGCCTTTTGAAATAAAAGAAAATACTTTAGTAAGTATGAATATATTTGGTTTTAAAAATGATTTTTATGAATTATTACAAGAAGAAATTGAAGAATATTTTAAACAGAGTGAAGAAAATATTTTAAATAATGAAATATTATTACCAGATTGTTTAGAAAAAAATTTAGAAAATGGTAAAATAGAAATAGAAAGTATACCAGTAAATAGTGAATGGATTGGTATGACTTATAAAGAAGATTTACCATTAGTGAAAGAAAGAATTTTAAAATTAAAAGAAGAAGGAAGTTATCCTAAACATTTATGGAGGTAAGTATGAATTCATTAGAGGCAAAAGGAAGAATAGAAGAATTAAGAAAAATATTAGAAGATGCTAATTATGAATATTATGTTTTAGCAAATCCTTCTATAACTGATCAAGAATTTGATAAATATTTAAGAGAATTAGAAGAATTAGAAAAAGAATTTCCAGAGTTTGATGATGTAAATAGTCCGACTAAAAGAGTTGGAGGTTTAGTTATTGATAAATTTAATAAAGTTAAACATAAATTACCAATGTTATCACTTCCTGATGTTTTTAATGAAGATGAGATAAGAGCTTTTGATGAACGAATTAGAAAAAATGGTTTTAATCCAGAATATGTTTGTGAATTAAAAATTGATGGGGTAAGTGGTAGTTTTCATTATGATAATGGCGTGTTAACTACTGGTGTTACAAGAGGTGATGGGACAACTGGGGAAGATATAACGCATAATGTTAAAACCATTAAGAGTTTACCATTAAAATTAAAAATGCCGGTTACGATTGAAGTAAGAGGAGAAATTTATATGGAAAAAGAAACTCTTGCTAAATTAAATTATGAAAGAGAAAAATTAAATTTAAATAAACTTCAAAATTGTCGAAATGCAACAGCTGGTTCAATTAGACAATTAGATTCTAAAATAGCTGCGGAAAGAAATTTAAATACTTGGATTTATCATTTACCAAATCCTATGGATTATAATATTAAAACGCATTATGAAGCATTAGAATATATGAAAAAATTAGGTTTTAAAGTAAATCCTTGTAATCGTTTAGTTAAAGACATTGATGGTATTTTAGATTTTATTCATGAATATAATCTAAAAAGAGAATATTTACCTTATGATATTGATGGGGTTGTAATTAAAGTAAATGATTTAGAAATGCAACAAGAATTAGGTTTTACATCAAAATATCCTAGATGGGCTGTTGCGTATAAATTTCCAGCTTTAGAAGTTTTAACAAAATTAAAAGATATTGTCTTTACCGTTGGAAGAACGGGAAGAATTACCCCTAATGCGGTTTTAGAACCGGTTTTAGTAATGGGTTCAACAATAAAAAGGGCAAGTCTTCATAATGAAGATTATATTATAGAAAAAGATTTAAGAATTGGGGATACGGTTTCAATTAGAAAAGCGGGAGATGTTATTCCAGAAGTAGTAGAACCTAAAAAAGAGCGAAGAACCGGTGGAGAAATTCCTTTTAAAATGATCGATAATTGTCCAATATGTCATGAACCTTTAGGTAAAAAAGAAGGCCAAGTTGATCATTATTGTTTTAATCCAAAGTGTCCTGCTAAACATATTGAAAGACTTATTCACTTTGTTTCTAGACATGCCATGAATATTGATGGTTTTGGAGAAAGAATTATGGAAGATTTCTTTAATTTGGGTTTTATTAAAGATATAACAGATATCTATCATTTAGATGAACATCGTAAAGATTTAATTGAATTAGAAGGTTTTGGCAATAAAAGTGTTGATAACTTACTAGAAGCGATAGAGGAAAGTAAGAAAAATAGTTTAGAAAGATTATTATTTGGTTTAGGTATTTTAGGAATTGGGGATAAAACAGCTTTACTTTTAGCAAGAACTTTTAAAACTTTAGATAATTTAAAAGCAAAAACTTTTGATGAATTACAAAGTATTAGGGATATTGGGCCAATTCTTGCTGAAAATATTTGTGAATATTTCAGTAAAGAAGAAAATTTAGAATTAATTAGTAAATTAAAAGATTTAGGTTTAAATATGGAATATACTGGGGAAGAAATTAAAAATAATGAGCTACTTAGTGGTAAACGTTTTGTTATAACAGGAACTATTTCTTTCATGACAAGAGATGAGATTGAAAAAATACTAGATAGTTATGGAGCTAAACCATCTAGTAGTGTTTCTTCTAAAACCGATTTTGTAATTGTAGGTGATAGTCCCGGAAGTAAATATCAAAAAGCGATGGATTTAAAAATTCCAATTTGGGATGAAGAATATTTAAGAAATGTTTTGACTGATTTAAAGGAAATATAATGAATAGTGCATGCTATTCTTTTTTTGATAGTAAAGAATACTTAGTGACTTTTAGATAAATATTTGATAAAATCAATTTAAAGGAAGTGGGCTTATATAATGAAAAAGATACCATATGGCATAATGAATTTTAAAACATTAATAGAAGAAAATTATTATTATGTGGATAAAACCATGTATTTAGAAAAACTAGAAAAGATGCCTAATGCCTTAATAAATTTAAGACCAGGAAGATTTGGAAAAAGTTTATTTGAAAGTATGATGTTTTATTATTATGATATAAATAGTAAAGATTTATTTAATAAATTATTTGATGGTTTATATATTCATGAACATCCAACTAAAGGAAAAAATAATTATTATATTTTAAAATTTGATTTTTCAGGAATAAATGAAAATAAACAAGAAGAAGAATTAATAGATAGTTTTAGAATTAGTGTAGTAACTAGTATAGATGATTTTTTAGATAGATATAATCTTGTATATGATTACAATAAGGATATACCTGCTGATGATATGATAAAAATGTTTTTAAATTATTTTAAAGGTTTGAAATTAGAAAATAAATTATATATTATTGTAGATGAATACGATAATTTTACGAACGCTATTTTTGAAGGTGATATAAATCGTTTTAAAAGTATTATGGGAAATGAAGGATTTATCCAAGCTTTTTATACAACAATCAAAGAAAATATTGGAACAATAATAGGAAAACTTTATGCTACTGGAATCTGTCCAATTACTTTAAATTTAATAAATGTTGGGCTTAATATTTTAAATGATATCTCAACAGATATTGAATTTAATAGTATGATAGGTTTTACTCATAATGAAGTAAAAGATTTAATTAAAGAAGTAGTGGAGGAAAAAGATTGGGAAGAAATATATCATTTAATGGTAAATAATTATGATGGTTATTTTTTTAATAAAGATGCAAAAGAAAGAGTTTTTACTTCAACTTTAATTATGTATTTATTAAGTTATTATGTAAGACGTAAAGAAGCACCAGAAGAATTAATGGATGTAAATGTTGCATATGGTTCTGGAAAAATTGAAAATATATTAAAATTACAAAATAATAATTTTTATGAAGAAATATTAGATGAATTATTAAAAACAAGTGAAATAAATGGGGAATTACAAAATAATTTTAATTTAGAATTAGATATAAGTAAAAATGATTTAATAAGTTTATTATATTATTTTGGTTATTTAACAATAGGTGAAAATAGTTTTATGGGAATAAAATTTAAAGTACCAAATAAAGTAATGAAAGAAGCCTATAATAATTATTTTATTGAACTGTTAAAAATGGTAAATATTCAAATAGATACAAATAAAATGAATACGATAATAAAAGAAATAGTAATGGAAAATAAAATAGAGAAGTTAAGTAAATATGTTGAAGAAATATTACATTTAAGTGATAATCGAATTTTTATGAAATTTGATGAAAAGTATATAGAAGTAATTTATTTTAGTTTATTAATGAGGAATAATTATTTTGATGTATATACAGAATATCCAAATAAAAATGGTTATATGGATGTTTATTTAAAAAGCAAAAATGAGTTAATGAAGAAAAATATAATGATTGAATTAAAATATATAAAGAAAAAAGATGATAGTGAAGAATTATTAAGAGAAAAAATAAAAGAAGGAAAGAGCCAATTAGTAAATTATAGTAAAGATGAAAGACTTGGTAATCCAATGAAATATTTAGTAGTATTTGTTGGTAATGAATTAAAATTGGTAGAAGAATTGTAAAGAATAATGTAAAGTTATTCTTTTCTTGACAAAATATCTTGTAAAATCTAATTAAAGTTATAATTAAATTTAGAAGTTATGGAATATAATATTAATATTTTATTGTAAATAATGATTTAAGATTAATCTTTTGGTTTGTAATGAAAGAATACTTAGTGACTTTTAAATAAACATTTGGTAAAATTAATTTAAAGAAAGAGGGCTTAAGTAATGAAAAAAATACCATATGGAAAAATAGATTTTAAAAGATTAATAGAAGAAAATTGTTATTATATAGATAAAACCATGTATTTAGAAAAATTAGAAAATGTTCAAGATACATTATTTTATTTAAGACCAGGAAGATTTGGAAAAAGTTTATTTACAAGTATGATGAATTATTACTATGATATAAATAGTAAAGATTTATTTAATAAATTATTTGATGGTTTATATATTCATCAACATCCAACTGAAGAAAAAAATAGTTATTATATTTTAAAATTTGATTTTTCTGGAATAGATTCTGCGGAAAAAGAAAAAGAAGCATTAGAAAAAGAATTTAAAAGTTGTGTAATTAATGGTATAAATGTTTTTTTAGATAGATATAATTTTACATATGAAATAGTAAAAGATGATAGCATACCAATAATTTTAAAAAGTTTTTTAACCTTTTTTAAAGGTTTAAAATTAGAAAATAAAATATATATTATAATAGATGAATATGATAATTTTACCAATGCAATATTAGAAGGAAATGCTGAGCGTTTTAAAAATATTGTTGGAAACGAAGGATTTATTAAAGCTTTTTATGCATCAATAAAAGAATATATTGGTCTAGGAGTAGTAGCAAGATTTTTTGCAACAGGAATATGTCCAATAACATTAGATAGTATGACAACAGGATTTAATATAGCAACAAATATATCAAATTATGAAGAATTTAATAGTATGATTGGTTTAACTCATAAAGAAGTAGATAATCTATTAAATGAAGTAGTAGAAGAAAATGAACGTGAAGAAATAAAAAATATTATGATTGAAAATTATGATGGTTATTTATTTAATGAAGAAGCTAAAGAAAAAGTATTTAATGCAACATTAGTAATGTATTTATTAGATTTTTATCAAAAATATAAAAGTATTCCTAAAAATTTAATGGATAGTAATATTGCTTTTAATTCTGGAAAAATAGATAATTTAATTGAATTAAAAAATAATAGTTTCTATAAAGAATTATTAAATGAAATAATAATCAATGAAAAAGTAAAAGGGATTTTAAAAATAAAGTTTGATTTATTAGTTGATTTTAACCGTGATGATATAATAAGTATTTTATATTATTTTGGTTATTTAACTATTGAAACAGATGAATATGGTGATTATTATTTTAAAGTGCCAAATGAAGTAATGAAAGTATTATATGGTAATTATTTTTTAAAAAAATTAAATGAAAAAGATTTAGGATATGATAGTTTAATATTTAGTGAAATAAATGAAGAATTAAAAAGAGGGAAAATAGATAGATTATGTAATTATGTAAATGATGTATTAAAAAAATTAGATAATAGAGATTTTATAAAATTAGAAGAAAAAAGTTTAAAATATTTATTATTTGCATATTTAATAAATAATAAAAACTTTAATGTTTATAGTGAATATCCATGTAATAATGGATATATAGATATATATTTAGATAGAAAAAATACAATATTAAGAAATATAATAATAGAATTAAAATATATAAAGAAAAAAGATTATAGTGAAGAAATATTAAAAGAAAAAATAGAAGAAGGAAAGAGCCAATTAGAAAGTTATAGTAAAGATGAAAGACTTGGTAATCCAATTAAATATTTAGTAATTTTTGTTGGTGATGAATTAAAATTAGTAGAAGAATTGTAAAGAATAGTGGTAAGTTATTCTTTTCTTGACAAAATTATTCTTTTCTTGACAAAATCTAAAAAAACTCGTATATTAATGGCAATGAAACATGTTGAAGATATAAGTAGTTATAAAGTTCTTTTATAGAGAGATAAGGTTTGATGGAACTTATTAAAGAAGTTATAATGAATAAAGATATTGGAGTGTTATGGTTAGTAACCTTATAACTTTAAAGGGCATATTTATTATGAATTAAGGTGGTACCGCGGACCCGAGAGGTAGTTCGTCCTTTGTGGATGAGCCTCTTTTTTTATATAGAAAGGTTTGGTAAAATGAAAAGTGAACAAGAATTAGTTAGAAGAGGAAAGAAAGATGAATTAGTAAGTAAGGGAATTGATCCTTTTGGTCATCGTTTTGATAAAGATGCTTATAGTTTAGAAATTAAAGAAAAGTATCAAGATATTCCTCATGATGAATTTGAAAGTATTAATGACGTTTATACCGTTGCAGGAAGAATTATGTTTATTAGAAAAATGGGGAAAGCTTCATTTTTCTCTATTCAAGATAAGTTAGGTAAGATTCAAATTTATATCTCTATTAATGATGTTGGCGAAGATGCTTATGCTTTATTTAAAACTGCTGATATTGGTGATATTGTTGGGGTAAAGGGAAAAGTTATGAAAACCCAAACAGGAGAAGTTACGTTAAAGTGTTTAGAATATACGCATTTAGTAAAAGCCTTAAGACCTTTACCTGAAAAGTTTCATGGTCTAACTGATATTGAAGAACGTTATCGTAGACGTTATGTTGATTTAATAATGAATGAAGATGCTAAGAAAATTGCTTTTGAAAGACCTAAAATTATTCGTTCAATTAGAGATTTTATGGATAATGAAGGATTTACAGAAGTTGAAACACCAGTATTAACAACTTTACTTAGTGGCGCTGCAGCAAGACCTTTTGTAACACATCATAATACACAAGATATGGATATGTACTTAAGAATTGCCCTTGAAGTTCCTCTAAAAAAACTATTAGTTGGAGGAATGGAAGCTGTTTATGAAATTGGAAGAGTTTTTAGAAATGAAGGAATGGATCCTAAACATAATCCGGAATTTACTTTAATGGAAGCTTATTTAGCTTATTCTGATTTAGAAGGTATGATGGACTTAACGGAAAATTTATTTAAAAATATTGCGGAAAAAGTATATGGTAAAATGATTTATCATTGGGGAGAAAATGATATTGATTTAAGTGGTAAATGGAAAAGAATTAGTATGGTAGATGCTATTAAAAATGTTACAGGAATAGATTTTAAAAAAGAAATGAGTGTTGAAGAAGCTTTAAAATTAGCAAATGAACATGATATACCAGTTTTAAAACATCAAGAAAGTGTAGGACATATTATAAATTTATTCTTTGAGAAATATGTTGAAGAAACATTAATTCAACCAACTTTCTTATATGGACATCCAATTGAAATATCACCATTAACAAAGAAAAATCAAGATGATCCAAGATTTGTTGATCGTTTTGAATTGTTCATAGGTGGGAAAGAATTTGCTAATGCTTATACCGAATTAAATGATCCAGATGATCAATTAGAAAGATTTGAACAACAGTTAAAAGAAAAAGATTTAGGTAATGATGAAGCTAATGATATTGATCGTGATTTCATTGAAGCTTTAGAATATGGAATGCCTCCAGCTGGTGGTATTGGTTATGGAATAGATCGGTTATGTATGTTATTTACCGAAAGTGATTCAATTCGAGATGTAATCTTATTTCCAACAATGAAAGATAGAAAATAATCTATCTTTTTTTCATAAAATAAATAATTTGGCATATCATTTTCTAGGAGGACTTACTGGTAATGAAATGGACGGGATTAACAGACAAAGAAGTAGATGAAAGTCGTAAGAAAAATGGTAGTAATGCTTTAACCGAAATTAAGTCTAAAGGTTTTATGAGATTATTAATTGAATCTTTAGGAGATCCAATTATTAAAATATTGTTAATCGCTTTAGCAATTAAAATCGTTTTTTTATTTAGAGATTTTGATTGGTTTGAAACTTTAGGAATTTTAATTGCCATCTTTTTATCTTCTTTTATTTCGACTATTAGTGAATATGGAAGTGAAGAAGCTTTTAAAAGATTACAAGAAGAAAGTGAAAAAATTTATGTTAAAGTTATTAGAAATAATAAAATAGTGGAAATTACATTAGAAGAAGTTGTCGTAGGAGATGTTGTCCTACTTTCATCAGGTGATGCTATTCCAGCTGATGGTATTTTAATAGAAGGAAACTTATCTGTTGATGAATCTCGTTTAAATGGGGAATCAAAAGAAGCAAAGAAAAATCTTAATGCTAAAGTTTTAAGAGGTTCAGTTGTTTATGAAGGTAATGCTAAGATGAAAGTTACATTAGTAGGTGATAAAACTGTTTATGGATCTTTAGCTAAAGAAATTCAAGATGCTGAACCAATAAGTCCTTTAAAATTACGACTTCGGGGGTTAGCTAAAACAATAAGTAAAATTGGTTATATAGGGGCTGTGTTGGTTACACTTTCATATTTATTTTCAGTTATAGTTATAAACAATCATTTTAATATGACTGAAATTATAAATACACTTACAAATGTTCATCAAATGGCTGATTACTTAATTTATTCTTTAACTTTATCGGTAACAATTATCGTTGTAGCGGTGCCAGAAGGATTACCAATGATGATTACTTTAGTGTTATCAAGTAATATGAAAAAAATGTTAAAAGATAATGTTTTAGTTAGAAGATTAGTAGGAATTGAAACAACAGGTTCATTAAATATTTTATTTACTGATAAAACAGGAACTTTAACTAAAGGAAAATTAGAAGTTATTAACTTTACTTGTGGAGAATTAACTTCTTTTAAAAATTGTAGGGATATTTTAAAATATCAATCTTTATCTAATCATTTAAATAATAATCTTTATTTTAATAATAGTAGTATGTTTTCAAATGGTAAAGTTATTGGGGGTAATGCGACCGATCGCTCATTATTAAATTTTTTAAATAAAGAAATAAATGTAAATTGTAAAGTATTAGATAAAACACCTTTTAATAGTAATTTAAAATATTCTTCGGCGAGTATTTTATTAGATAATAAAAAGATATTATATATTAAAGGGGCTAGTGAAAAAATAATACCTAAATGTAGTAAAATGTTAATGAAAAATGGCGAAGAAAAACTTTTTATTAATAAAAAAGCTATTCAAAATCAAATTAGAAATTTAACTAATAAAGGATGTCGAGTAATAAGTCTTGCTTATAGTAATACTAATAATATTGATGATTTAATTTTTATTGGTTTTGTAACGATTAAAGATGATTTAAGACCTGAAGCTAAAAGGGGCGTAGAACAAATTAAAAAAGCAGGTATTCAAGTTGTAATGATAACTGGGGATGCTAAAGAAACAGCTAGTTCAATTGCCAAGGAAGTAGGGATTGTTACTAGAGCAGATGATTTAGTTTTAACAAGTGATGAATTAAATGCTTATGATGATTTTGAGTTAGAGAAAATGCTTCCAAATATTAAAGTTATTGCTAGAGCTCTTCCTAAAGATAAAAGTAGATTAGTTAAAATTGCGGAGAATAAAGATTTAATTGTGGGAATGACTGGTGATGGCGTGAATGACGCGCCAGCCTTAAAAAAAGCTAATGTTGGTTTTGCCATGGGAAGCGGAACCGAAGTTGCTAAAGCATCTGCTGATATTGTAATTTTAGATGACAACATTTTATCAATTAGTAAAGCAATTTTGTATGGAAGAACCATTTTTAAAAGTATTAGAAAATTTATTATTTATCAATTAACTTGTAATTTTTGTGCTTTATTTTTATCAATAGTTGGTCCTTTTATAGGAGTAAATACCCCCATAACAATTATTCAAATGTTATGGATAAATATGATAATGGACACCTTTGCTGGACTTGCTTTTTCATTTGAACCAGCTTTAGATGAAACAATGGAAGAAGCACCTAAAGATAAAAATGAACCAATCATAAATAAATATATGTATTCTCAAATTATTTGGAATAGCCTATACTCAGCAACTTTGTGTATCTTTTTCTTAAAATCACCTTGGATTAAATCTTTAATTAGATTTGACATTGAAGATAAATATTTAATGACTGCTTATTTTGCATTATTTATTTTTATTGGTCTTGGTAATGCCTTTAATTCAAGAACTTATCGCCTAAATTTATTTGCTCATTTAAGAAAAAATATTGTTTTTGTTATAACAATAATTTTTATAGCAAGCGTTCAAATATTTTTGATTTATAAAGGTGGAGTAGTATTTAGAACTTTTGGATTAACACCGTTTGAATTAACTTTAGTAATTTTATTAAGCATTTCTGTTGTGCCAGTTGATTTTTTAAGAAAGATTATTTTAAAGAAGAAACATATAAGATTAGGAGTGTAGTACCGTAAAGGATAGTGTCAAACTATTTCTTTTTTTATTTTCAATATAACCATTTAGTTTTATAATTTTATTAATAGTATAAAAACATTCAATAAAGCAAAACATAAGAAAGAGGTATGAAATGGAAAATAAGAAAAAGAAAAATTTATTTATAACATTAGGAGTAATAGGAGCATTACTATTAGTTGTAGGTATTACATATGCTTATTGGATATTAACGAAACAGCAAACAGGAGAAAATGTTGTTAATACAGCATGTTTAAGTATGGATATTGAAAGTGAATCAGATGATATATCTTTAGATAAAGCATATCCAATATTAGATAGTGAAGGAAGAAAACTAAAACCATATAAATTTAGTGTCCATAATAAATGTAGTGATATGGCAACATATCAAATAAATCTAGAATCATTAAGTACAGTTTTAGAGGCAAATAGATTAAATCCCAATTATTTAAAAGTAAAATTAAATGAAGTAGGGCAAGATGGAATAGAAAAAGTATTAGGAGAAACTAGTCCAACAGATACAACAATTGAAAATACCTATGAAGCCCATAAATTAATGAGTGGCTATTTAGAAGCAAATGAAACAAAGGATTTTGAATTAAGAATATGGATGCATGAAAAAGTAACAGTAGAAAATGCCGATTCAATGAATAAAGAATTTAGAGGTAAAATAACTGTAACATCAACATATATAAATGAAGATGATATACCACCAACAAGTAGCTTAGCTTTATCAGTATGTGAAAATACCATAACAGCAACCGCAACCGCAACACCGTATAAAAATAAAAGTATTTCAAAATATGAATACCAAATAGATGAACAAGCATGGCAAGATGGAAGTGAAACAGAGGAATTTACTAATCAAATAGAAGGAGAACATACCATAAAACTAAGAGTAACAGATAATTTAGGAGCAACAAGCGAAGTAGAACAAACAATAAATACAACGCCAGAAATGGTTGAAATAGCAGGAAAACAAATTGAAGTAGCAACATGTAAAAATGGCTTATATAAAGTGAGTCATAATGATTTAGAAGAATTAGATAATGATTGGAATAAAACCGAATATCGCTATGCGGGAGTAAATTATACAGATGGAGAAACACCATATGTCCATAACTATGTCGAATTTAATAATGAACTATGGAGAATAATAGGCTTAGTAAATGTTAAAGTAGGAAGTAATGTAGAACAAAGAGTAAAAATAGTAAGAACAGATGGAGTAGGAGAGCAAAAAGCATTTGGAAACTATTACTGGGATACAAGTAATAATAATTGGACAACCAGTAAATTAAAAGATATGTTAAACGGAATATATTATGAAAGCGGAACAGGAGACTGTTATAAAAGCAGTAGTACAAGCCAGTGTGATTTTAATACCGGAACAGATTTGCCAAAAGGACTAGATGAAACAGCAAGAAATATGATAGATAAAGAAGTAACATGGAATATTGGAGGAAGTAGTACGTATGATGATGTAACATTAAAAATGTTTATGAAAGAGAGCGAGGAACAAGTACAGGAAGTAGTAATACATATCCAAGTGAATGGAGTAGTGCAACAGATGTAGGAGAAAAACATAATGGAATCGGTTTAATATATCCAAGTGATTATGGGTATGCAACAAATGGAGGAAGTATAGGAAGAGAAACATGTTTTGCTGAATATTTATATAATTGGTCTAGTACAAGTGAAAACTATAAAAGTGAATGTGGAGGAACAGACTGGTTAAAACCAAGTGATTATTTATGGACTCTTTCGCCGATTTCCTCTTCCTCCAGCCGTGCGTTCTATGTGGGTTCTTCCGGGTATGTCAACTACCTCACCGGCGTCTTCTCCACGTATGGGGTGTGGCCGGTCGGGTATCTGACACCCTCTACGAAGATAATAAGCGGACAAGGCACTATTGATGAACCTTACCAATTACAGCTTAATGCCTAATTAAAGAAAAAAACTAATGAGCAAATGATACTCACTAGTTTTTTTTAAAGACTTATTAATATTAAAGCAATAACAAAACCTAAAACAATAATTCCTAAAACAATAATTATTAAATATATTTTAGAATTTACTTCTTTTCTTTTTTCATAAATTATTGGTTTTTCTCCATATTTTTCAGTCAATAATTCTGGTTTATTATTGCTTTTTTTTATTTCTTGATATTCGCTATATTGCTCTTTACTAAGCATTGCTCCACAAAAAGGACAAATACCTCGATCTGTTCCAATAGCTTTTCCACACTTTTTACAATGCATTATAAATCACCTTCAAATTCTTCAATGAAATTTTGACTTTTATGAGGTTCATCTCTTAATAAATCAATATAGTTTTGTTGTCTTAAAGCTTCATATAAAACTATTGCTACGGAATTAGAAAGATTTAAAGCTCTTACTTGATTTGTCATCGGAATTCTTGCACATTTATCTAAATTAGGCTTTAAAATACTTCTTGGAATACCAGTACTTTCTTTACCAAAAACAAGGTATATATTTTCATTTTGATCATGATAATCTAAATCAGAATGAGGTTTATGACCATATCTAGTATAAAAATAAAATATTCCTTTATTTTTACTTAAAAAATCTTCCCAATTTTTATATACAATATAATGACAATTTTCTATATAATTAACTCCACTTCTTTTAATACTTTTTTCATCTAATTTAAAACCTAAAGGTTCAATTAAATGAAGAGTAGTGTGAGTAGCCACACAAGTTCTCATAATATTACCAGTATTTGTAGGTATCTCTGGTTCATATAAAACAACATTTAACATTTTTTAACTCCTTTTAAAAAAGAAGATTTTATTCTTCTTTTGATAACTCATACATATCTAATAATTTAGCAAAATCTGCAGCTTCAATCATTTTTTCATCATTTCTTTCAACTTTATCTACTAAATTCCCATTTTTATAATATAAAATAGTAGGAGTTTTATTATTTTCATCAATACCAAATAATTCATTTAAATTATCACTATCATTTTTAAAATAAATATAAAAATTATCTTTTAAATTATTATCTTTAATAACTTTTCTTAAATCCTTTTCTAAATTATATTCTTCTTCATCATTTAAAGAAGTAATAAAGATAAAAACATCATTATTTAATAAAACTGATCTAACATCATCTTTTAATATTTCTTTATTAATAATTTTTTTAGATAATAAATAACTTTTACTAAAATCTTTATTTTCAAAAACTCCACCTATTTTAGCAATTCCAATTACCAATATTAATAAAGCTAATATAATTATAATGATCATTTTGTAATCTAATTTTGTTTCTTTAACATTAGGTTGTTCTTTAACTTCTCCTTTTTTAGTTGTTGTCTTTTTTACTGTTTCTTCTCCTGTTATTTTTTTAGTTGTTGTTTTTTTTGCTGTAGTATTTTTTGCTGTAATATTTGTTTTCTTTTTTGGTTTAGTAGCCATTTTTTTCATCCATCCTTTACTATATCAAAATTGTAACATATTTTTTTTAATAAAGAAAGAGCCTTTTTATAGGTTTTTGCCCTATACAAAAAATAGACGAAAGACATAACTTACAAATGAGGAGGGTAAATATGTTATTTGA
>CANQSO010000015.1 GCA_947626535.1 uncultured Bacilli bacterium
TTCTTTTACCACCTTTTTTCTTTTTAATTATTATAATATCATAAAAAACGCATAATTTCTCATGCGTTTATCCTGAAAGGTATGAAATTTTACTTGACATGTATGGGGTAGTATTATATAATGTATTTGGGTTTAGAGCTGACAAGTACTTCGGTACGTCAGTCTTTTTTTTGTATTATTTTAGCTATAATTTGCATAATATATATTGTGGAATGATTCCACGAGTTTAGAGCTGACATAGACTTTGGTCTGTCAGTCTTTTTTTATTTTATTTATTTTTATTTTATGATAAAATACCTTTATGGTGATGATTTTAATGAATACAAAAGTAAAAGATTTTTTAACTATTGAACAGCTTATAGAAAATATTAAAAATAAGGGTATTCTTATAAATGATGAAGAAAAGTTAAAAGATATACTTGAAAACAATAATTATTATTTTATAACAGGTTATAAAGATCCTTTTAAAAATGATGATTCGTATAAAGAAAATGTATATTTTGAAGATATTTTTACTTTGTATCAATTTGATAAAAAATTAAAATTGACATTAGCTGAAATATTATTTGAAATTGAGCAAAAGGTAAAGACTGTTTTTTCAAATAATTTTTGTAAAAGATTTGGATATAAAGATATAGATTTGGTCAATCCAAATAATTATGATTCTAGTAGTAAATATTTATATCAATGTATTACTAAATTAAATAATCAAATTGCTTGGTTTGGTAAAGAAAGTACAGCTATTGAATATTATAGGAAAGAGTATTCATTCACGCCAGTTTGGGTATTAATAAAAGTCTTAACTTTTGGAATGGTAAGAGATCTTATTTTAAACAGTGATTCAGCAGCTAAAGGAGTTATATCTCAAAAAATCGTAAACGATGATACTTTAAAATTTAGTGAAGTAAAAAATATGTTAGAAATTTTAATTAATATTAGAAATTGTTGTTGTCATGATGATAAGTTATATGGATTTATTCATAGAAAAGTACATATTTTAAATACGCCATATCACTTGCATTTTGATTTAGAAAAAAACGAGAGTGGTGAATATTTACAGGGCAAAAAAGATTTATTTGCAGTGTTAATTTGCATAAAGTATTTTGCAAATAAAGATAGTTATTCAAGTTTTATTGATAAAATTTCTAATTTAATTAATGAATATAGTTCTAAAATTAAAAGTATAACTAAAGATGAATTTATGAAATATATGTTTTTACCAAAAGATTTTGAAAAACTTAAAGATTTATAATATTTGTGGGGTGAAAGTTTATGAAGTGTTTTAAAAAAATAACAGATGAAGATTTAGATTTAGAAATTGTTCCATTTAATAATCCAAGAATTAGATTTGGAGCAAGAGGAATTATTTTAAATAATGATGGTAAAATTGCAATATTATATAAAGCGGCAAAACGTGAGTATAAATTAATTGGTGGTGGAATGGAAGAAGATGAAGAACCAATTAAAGCATTTAAACGTGAGGCTTTAGAAGAAACAGGTTGTATTATTGAAATAGATGACTGTTTAGGAACGGTTGAAGAATTAAAATCACATGATAATTTTAAACAAACTTCTTATGTTTATGTTGCTCATGTTGTAAAAGATACTAAAACTTTAAATTTAACGGAACAAGAAAAAGGTGAAGAATCAAGTTTGCTTTGGCTAGATATTGAAGAAGCAATGAAAAAAATTAAAGATTGTGAGAAAAAATTAATAATTTTTTAGGAGAATTGTGTAGGTACATTCTCCTTTTTTTATTAATTTTTTTCTCACAATATTAATAAACTTAATCAGGAGGAGAATGTACTTTGAACAGCAACATTACTTATGAGGTAGTAAAAAAAGAAGTTCAAAAGAGGATAATAAATTATTTATATCAGAATAACGAAATTACTATTAGTGAGTATGAGGCATTGATTTCAAAATGTGATGAAAAGATTAATAAATTAAATGAACAATTAGAAAAAGAAAAAGATAAATATTCTTATCCAATAAAGGTTGATATAAGAATATAAAAAAGATGTGGAGGTGATTTTAAGTGGATTTATATACTATAAGAAATATGCTAGGTCAAGGAAAAAGTATTTATGATTTACCATTAAGAGTAACATATTATGCTCGTGTATCAACTGATAGATATGAACAATTAAACTCATTAGAAAACCAAGTTATGTATTTTGAAAACTTTATAAAAAAACAAGAAAATTGGACTTTTGTAGCAGGTTATGTAGATGAAGGTATAAGTGGTACAAGTGTTAAAAAAAGAGAAGATTTTTTACGAATGGTAGATGATGCCAAGAAAAAGAAATTTGATTTAATATTAACAAAAGAAATATCAAGATTTTCAAGAAATACTTTAGATAGTATTAAATACACACAAGAATTACTTTCATGTGGTGTTGGTGTTCACTTTTTAAGTGATAATATTAACACTTTTCAACCAGATTCTGAATTACGACTTACTATTATGTCTAGTATTGCACAAGAAGAAATAAGAAAACTTTCTGAAAGAGTAAGATTTGGATATAAAAGAAGTGTAGAAAAAGGTATAGTACCAGGTAGTAATAATATTTATGGATATACAAAAAATAAAGGAAAATTAGTTATAGATGAAGAACAAGCTAAATTTATAAGATTAATTTTTGAAACTTATGTATCTGAAAATATAGGAGTTCATAGATTGGGATTTAAATTGTTTGATGAATATGGAGTAACTAACTACTCTGGTAAACCAATAGCAGGAACTGTTATTAAAAATATTATTAGAAATCCAAAATATAAAGGTTACTTTTGTGCACATAAAGAAACAACTGTTGATTATCACGATAGAAAAAGAAAAAGATTTAAGAGAGATGAGTGGATAGTTTATAAAGATAATGAAACTTGTCCTCCAATAGTATCAGAAGAATTATGGGATAAAGCTAATGAAATATTAGATGCTAGAAGTAAAAAACACGATCAAATAAACAAGAATAATAAATATAATAAATTCCCATTCTCTGGTTTAATGCATTGTCACTTTGATGGCGCTACATATGTAAGAGGTACTTATCAAATAGGTAAGGGAGATAGAAGTAGGAGAAGAAAGTTTTGGGCTTGTAATAATTATAGAATACATGGTAAGAAAAAAACTGAGGGTTGTAATTCTCCTGTACTTTATTATGAAGAGTTGGTTGAAGTATGTAAAAAAATATTAAATATGATACTTGTTTGTCAAGATGACTTAATAAGTGAAATAAATGATATGATTAGTGATATTAGAACGAAAAAAGATTATAAAAAGGAAATAAAAATAATTGATGAAAAATTATTTAAAACAAATAATGAAAAAAAAGAACTTATAATGATGAGAATGAGAAAAGAAATTGACTTAAAAGAATATAATTCTCTTAAAGAAGATTTAGATAAAAAAATCGACTCATTTGAAGAAAACAAGAGAAAATTAATAGAAGAAGAACAAAATGAACAATCTAGTGAAAAGGACTTTGAAGATTTTAGAAAGAAAATAAATGATATGGTTTTATCTGATGATGAGAAAATTTTAGAAATTGCTCAATTATTTTTTGAAGATATAAGGGTAGAGTCAATTAAAGATGATGAAACAGATCAAAAAGTTATATTACATGCAAAACTTAATGTGTCAAACTCCAAAAATGACACATTTGATTTTAACAAATTTTTGCTGCTTTTCTGTACACGCCAGGGATGCGGCAATAGAAATTGCGTATTCAGTAAGTGGAAATATGGATAACTTTGTTAAAAAAATGAATGAAAAAGCTTATGAACTTAAAATGACTAATACAAATTTTATAAATAATCATGGTTTAGAAAATGATGAAGGATATGGGAATACATCTACGGCTTATGATATGGCTTTATTAATGAAGTATGCCTTAAAAAATGATACATTTAAAGAAATAATTGGCACGGAAAAGTATACAACTAAAACAGAAGGAAAAAGTTATGTATGGAAAAATAAAAACAAATTATTATTTTCTTATGATAAGTTGATTGGTGGTAAAACTGGGTTTACTAAAAAAGCTCGAAGAACTTTGGTTACTAGTGCAGTTGATAATGGCAGAACTAGTATTGTGGTTACTTTAAATGATGGTAATGATTTTGCAGATCATAAAGAATTACACGAAAAAGTTTTTAGTAAATATGAACGAGTATTACTATTAGATAAGAATCAAAAAATTGAAAATAAATATTATTTACAAGAAGACTTTTATGCTCTTTTAACGGAAGATGAACAACAAAAAGTTAAAATTAATTATGAAATAAATAATCCTAATAGTAATGAAGTAGGAGTTGCAAGCATTTATTTAAATGATGAGCTATTAGGAAGTTTAAAAATATATAAAGAAAGTGTTGAAGAAAAGAATGAGGAAAATAAAAAAGAAAATTTTTTAGTTAGATTTTTAAGGTGGTTATTTAAATGGTAAATATTATTTGGATTGGTTTTATTTTAATTGGCTCTTTTTATATGATTTTAACTGGTAATTCGGCTAGTTTAAATGACCAGATTTTAAAAGGTGGAATAGATGGTATTAAACTATTATGGGAGATGTTACCTTTATTAGTTTTATGGTCAGGTATTATGCAGATTGCTGAAGATTCAGGACTTTTAGCTAAGTTTTCTTCTTTAGTAAAACCATTGCTATCTAAATTATTTCCGTCCTTAAAACCAGATCATCCAGCTTTAGGATATATTGCTTCTAATATTGCGGCTAATGCTTTAGGTCTTGGTAGTGCAGCAACACCTTTTGGTCTTAAAGCGATGGAATGCTTACAAAAAGATAATCCTAATAAAGACACGGCAACTGAAAGTATGGTAACTTTTTTAGTTTTAAATACAGCTGGGGTAACCATTATTCCGACAACTGTTATTGCGATGCGCCTAATGTATCAAAGTGCTAATCCATCCGAGATTATCATTACGAGTATTCTAGCAACCTTATGTTCGAGTATAGCAGGACTAACTTTTGATTATTTTAAAAGGAGGAAAAAATGAGTCAAATATCTACTTATATAGTTCCGGCTTTTGTCTTATTTATTTTAATTTATGCGATTAAACGGAAGACTAATATTTATGATTCTTTTTTAGTTGGGGCTAAAGATGGTATTTTAACAACTTTTCATATAGCCCCTGCTGTTATTGCCATGGTTTTTGCAATTAATCTTTTTTTAAATTCCCATTTTTTAGAATTTGCGTTTTCATTTTTAAATCCGTTTTTAAATCATGTTGGCATTCCGATTAATATTTTACCGATGGCTTTTATAAGACCAATTTCTGGGACAGCAACTCTTGCTATTATGAACAATATTTTTTCCATTTATGGCCCTGATTCTTTTATTGGTCGTCTTGCTTCAACGCTTCAAGGATGTACTGATACCACGATTTATGTTTTAGCTCTTTATTTTGGCTCGATTAAAGTAACTAAAACAGGCCATGCTTTATCGGCTGGATTATTTGCTGATTTAGTAGGAATAATCGCCGCTTTTATTATTACATTTATCTTTTTTGGAAAATAAAAAAAGGTGGTTGATATTTATAAAAAAAACGTGTATAATTGATTTTATAAAAAATAGATTGGGGTAATTTAGTATGAATATTGATAATTTAAATCCAGAAAATAATAATCAAAATAATTTTAATTCAATTAATCCAGGCGAACCAAATGTAGCGCCTATGGAACCTAATTTTGGAACACCACCAATAAATCCTGAACCTGTACCAGGACCAATTGGAACACCACCAATAAATCCTGAACCTATACCAGGACCAATTGGAATACCACCAGTAAATCCTGAACCTGTACCAGGACCAACTGGAATACCACCAGTAAATCCTGAACCTATACCAGGACCTACTGAAACACCACCAGTAAATCCAATGGGAACAATTAATTTAAATCCTGAAGGTGTTGCTAGTAGCGAAGCTTTTGTTGAACAACCTAGTCCTTTAATGGGTTCCACTTTAACAGCTAATACACCTTTGACAAATGATCCAATTAATCAAAATAATAATATGAATAATACACCAATTAATAATCCTAATAATATGATAAATGAAATTCCAAATAATCCAACGACATTTGGCGGTGTACCAACACCTTCTGAAGCACCAATTGCTAATGAATTTATACCAAAACCTTCCAAAAAGAAAGGTGGCAAAAAAGCCATAATAATTATATTAATTTTTGTTCTTATCTTAGGAATTGGAGCTGCTGTCTATTATTTCTTAAATGTTTCTAATCCTAAAACTAGCGTATCTGTTACAGCTTATTTAGGAGAATGGGAATTAGGTACAGAACTTTCACAAAATATAACTGATTATGCTAATATTACTGGTATTGATCCTACATCTTGTACTTTAAATACTGATGCTGTTAATGTAAATGTTGCTAATTCATATACTTATAGCATCACTTGTCCTGGGTTAAAAGAACCAGTAACTGGAAGCTTAAAAGTTACAGATAATAAAGGCCCTGAGGTTAAATTAAAAAAATTAACTGTAAAACCTGGAACTGAAGTATTACCAGAAGATTTTATTGAATCTTGTACTGATCCATCTGTTTCAAAAGAATGTGATATATCTATTAAAGATGACAGTATTGATTTGGAAGAAATTGTAAGTGAAGTAGGGGAATATACTATTCCATTATCTGTAAAAGATGATTTTGATCATGAAACTGAAGTAGATGCTACTTTAATCGTTGATGAAAATGCCCCAACTACATTCTTATCATGTGAATTAAATACTGATTATGTAACTACAACTAATGGTGATATAACAATTACTTATGAATATGGAGCTAATGATAATGGAGAATTAGTATCAATTAGTAAAGTTGCTACCTATAAATTTAAAAAACAAAGTGATTATGATGCAGCAAAAACTGAATATGATAATAATAAAATGCTTGATGATATAAAAGGAACAGCAACATTTGATGATAAAGCTAAAATAATTACTCTAGTAAGTGATATAGATATTAGTGATTTACAAACTGAATTAGATTCTGATACTGAATTAAAAACTTATGAAGATGTTGCTATTTTCCATGAAGATGTTGGAGATATTTGCAGTTTGCCTTAATGGCAAACTTTTTTTTGCTAGCATAAACTAATAATGGAGTGATTATTTTGAAAATTGTTGTTTATGCTATAAGTAAAAATGAAGAAAAATTTGTTAAACGTTGGGTTAAAAGTATGCAAGAAGCTGATGAAATATATGTATTAGATACTGGTTCTACTGATAATACTGTTAAATTACTAAAAAAATATGGGGTTAAAGTTAAAAGAAAAGTAATAAATCCTTGGCGTTTTGATGTAGCTAGAAATGAATCTCTTAAAATGCTTCCCAAAGATGCTGATATATGTGCATGTATAGACTTAGATGAAGTATTTGAAAAAGGTTGGCGAGAAAGATTAGAAAAAAAGTATTGTAAAGGTAATAATATAAGGTATCGTTATACTTATAATTGGAAGTTAGATAAAAATAATAAACCATTAGTTAGTTTTATAGAAGATAAAATTCATTCTTTAAATTCATATTATTGGAGTCATCCAGTTCATGAAGTTTTAACAACCAAAGAAAAAGAAACTTATATTGATACTGACATTATTTTAAATCATTATCCAGATTCTACTAAATCTCGTAGCAGTTATTTACCACTTTTAGAATTAAGTGTTAAAGAAAGTCCTTTAGATGACCGTAATTTACATTATTTAGGAAGAGAATATATGTTTTATAAAATGTTTGATAAAGCTATCGATACTTTTCATAAACATTTAAATTGTCCAAATGCCACTTGGAAAGATGAACGGTGTGCTTCAATGCGATTTATGGCTAGATGTTATATAAATAAAAAATATTTACCAGAAGCTATATTTTGGTATCAAAATGCTATAACAGAAGCACCATATTTAAGAGAAAGTTATATTGAATTAGCTAGTCTTTATGAATCATTAAACGAATATCAAGAAGCTTATAAATATTTAATTGAAGCTCTAAAAATAAAAGAAAAAAGCAATTCTTATATTAATGAAGAATTTGCTTGGAATGATACAATTTATGATTTACTTAGTTTAGCTTGTTATTATACTAAAAAATATGAAGAAGCAATTAAGTATATTAAAGAAGCTCTTAAAATAAATCCTCAAAATAAACGTTATCAAGATAATTTAAAAATTATGAAGGAAGCAATTTAGCGTGAATAACTAATCGAGCATTATTACCAGTACAAGTTGATAAGGTAAGTATTTTATCATTAGCAGTTACTTCTTGTTGATAATCTCTTTTACTGCGATTTTTAACCATATTAATATAATTCATTTTATCAGTCTCATCATCAAATGAAACTCTTAAATAATCACTTGTTTTAGGGATAGTATAAATTGAAAATATTTGCCAATTCATTGTTTCATAAGCTGTATTAAAAGATATAATTAAATTATTAGGATCATCTTGCCAATTAGAATTTAAAACTCGGTGTAGAGTTCCAAACATTACTCCACTATAATACATATTATGTCCATATATAATAGTATTATCATTTAAAGAAGTAACAGAATTTCTAAAATCCATATAAATCCAACCATTTTGATCATATTCTTTATATAAATTATGTTCTAAATAAAAAACATTATCAGTTCCTAAAACAACGGGATAATCAACATTAGTATTTTTAACCTTTAAATAACCTACAACATCAGGATTAATACTTGTTAAAGCATCTATATATCGATTTTTTATTTGAAGTGCTGATTCATTTTCTTTAGGTTCTTCTTCAACTATTTCATCAACTTTACTAATAGTATTATTTACCTGTTCTTGGATTTGACTTACTTCTTGCATTGAAATATAATTTCTTACAAAAACATAACCAAAAGAACCTACAACAATACTAATTAAAATTAAACCACATACTTTTAATGTATTTAAACTAATTTGTTTAAAAAGATTACGATTTAAATATTCTTCTGAATAATTAAGTTCAATAATTATTTTTCTTTTTTTATTTAAACGATTTAACTCTCTTAAATATAAGATATCTTTAGGCTCTAAAATATCTTGATATAATTCAATATAAATATTTTTATAGCGATATTCTTTTAATACTTTTAAAACATATTCTAAATCTTGTCTATTTAATATTTTAAATTTAATAACTTTTAAATAATGATTAATTGATAAAAAAGTTTTTAAATCTTCTTGATCTTCTTCAGTCATTGGTGTAAAAATTTCTATTTCTTTTTTATAAAAAATTGTCGTGTAATCGGTTATATGATTTCTTTGCATAAATGGGGAAATATAAAATACTTCACTTTTGGTAAAGACAATAATATGATGTTTATCTAATAATTCTAACATAAAATTTGGAATAGAATAGCATTCTAGTTGTTTAGCTGTTTTAAAAGATATTAATTCTTCACATAAAGCATAACTAATGTTTTCTTCTTTTTTAATTCTTATTTTTTCAATTAATTTTATACCTTTAAAATACTTTAACATAAAACAAGCTATTTCACAGTTTTGAAAAGTTAAAGTATTAATTTTATTCATGTCACATAATTCTTTAAAAAAGGGCATGACTATTTGACTATTATCTAAAATATAATCATCTGAAAATATTAGTTCACTATCACTTATAATATTAGTATTCATTAAATCTTCTCTAATATTTTTATTATGTTGATATGAAAAAAATAAAGAATTTGCTTGTAATCGAATAATAATTTTCTTCATTTTTTTCACCACATTTCTATTCTTATACTATATTAACATATTTTGTCATATTTTGCACTTATTATTCTTGTCAATATTTTACATTTAAAAAAAAAATTATAAAAAATTGTAGAAATATAGTATTTTTATGATATAATAAGTTCATAATAAATAGGAAAGAAGAGGTAAGTTATGAAAAAAATTTTAGGATTAAGTGTAATTGCATTATTAATTAGTATCTTTTTACCATTAAATGTTAATGCTACAGAGATTTTTGCATCAAGTAAAATGAGTATGGTTGAAACTACTGAAGGTGGTAAAACATTTTCAATTTCTAATGGAAATGGTAATACAATGTTATATCTTGGTGTTAATGTAACCGAAGGAACCTTCAAAAATTATACTGCTCATATTGAATTAGAAAATTCTAATTTCACATTTAGTGGGTTAAGCTCCGATTATAAACCAACAACTGGTTGGACTGGAACTGTAACCAAAAGTGCGACTGGCAATGGAATTGATGTTGATTTAACTAATAGTACTGGTTATCCTGCTGGTACTCGTAAAATTGTAGCGTCTATTACTTTAACTGTTGCTGATTCAACACCTTCTACTGATACTTGTAAAATCACTTTAGGAAAAACTGAAGAACCTGAAAATCCTAAATGTCAAATTGTTGATGATACATACTATGATGCTAATGGTAATGAAGTAAGTGAAGAAGCTTATAACCAATCTTGTACAACTGCTGAAAATCCTCAAACGGGAAGTTTCTTACCATATACTTTAATTATTGTTGGTATTGCTTTAGCTGGTGGTTTATACTATATAACTAAGAAAAACAATAAAATGTATCAAGTATAAGAGGTAGTTAAAGCTACCCCTTTTTAATTTAAGACTTGACATATTCAAAAAAATGAATATAATAACACATTGTTTAAAGGAGTTGAATTTTGATGAAGAAATTTATAGGAGTATTTTTATTAACATTATTTAGTTTTAATTTAACCGTTAAAGCTGAAGGTAAAGATATGGCATCAGTTGTATTTGGAACACCTGATGGTGTCACAGCTAAAATGGTATGTACTGATGATAAAGGACAAGCTGGTAAGACTTATACACCTGATGGTACATTATTAGCTTTAGAAGATTGCGTTGTTTCTATTGTTTTAAAAGATAATGTAGAAACTGAAGAACCTGTAGCTGATTTAGTAGAAATAACTAAATTAGATGGTCGTCTTAAAGATCTAGTTAATACTACATATTATAGTTCCCAAGCAATGAATGGATGGAGTTATACTTTAGATGGAGATAATACTACAGGTACTTATCATATAAATCCACCTAAAGGTAAATATAATCTTAAAAAAGGTGAAACAGTTGAAGTTATGAAATTTGTAATGTCTATTGATATTAGGGCTATGGAATGTCATGTTGGATTTGAACCAACTCTATATCAAAATTTACCAAAATGTGAAATAATTGATAATAAATATTATGGAAATGATGGTAGTGAAATAGACAAGAATAGATATGAAGAAGAATGTGAACCTAAATGTGAATTTAGAAATAATCAATATTATGATCCTGAAGGAAATGTAGTAGATAAAAATACTTTTGATGAAAAATGTAATCCTAAGTGTGAATTTAAGAATGATAAATATTATGATCCAAATGGTCATGAAGTAGATAAAGATACTTATGATAAAGAATGTAATCCTAAATGTAAATTTGAAGATGATAAATATTATGATAAAGATGGTCATGAAGTAGACAAAGATACTTATGATAAAGAATGTAATCCTAAATGTGAATTTAAAGATGATAAATATTATGATCCAAATGGTCATGAAGTAGGTAAAGATGATTACGATAAAATGTGCGGACCAAAATGTGAAATGAAAGACGGAAAATATTATGGTCAAAATGGTGGCGAGGTAGATAAAGATACCTATGATAAAGAATGCAATCCTAAGTGTCGAGTTGAAAATGATAAATATTATGATGATGAAGGACATGAAGTTACTAAAGAAGAATGGGATGCAAAATGTAAAGTGGTTGAAAATCCCCAAACAGGTTTCTTAATACCATTAATTATTTTGGGAATAGGTGGTATTGGTGGCGGATTAATATACTACATTACTTATCGTAAAAAAATATATAAATTATAATATTTAAAAAGCAATATTTTGATGATATTGCTTTTTTTGTGACTTTTAAGTTAAAATGTCCGCTTTTTGTATTTCGTTTACAAGTTAAAATGTCCGCAATGTTTCATTATTTATTTCAATTCGTTTTTATGTTATAGGAACCCCGCTATATGATTTTAATGGCTTGCAAAGGCTTGTAATTAAAGCCTTTGGCAAAAAAGCCTATCATATAGCTGCCTATAACAAAAAGCCTTTTGAAATAAATTAACTAATATAATTGAATAGGACATTTTAACTTAAAAATACTTTTTTTAAATTAGGACATTTTAACTTGTAATTCACAGCAATATTTTGATGATATTGCTTTTTTTGAGCTTATATGCTATAATAACCGCAGATGTGGGGGTTATAATGTGAAATATTTAAAAAAATTAAAACATCATAAAATAATGGAAATATGTTTTTGGTTATTATTTGTCTTTGTGAGTTATCATTTATGGAACTTTAAAGATTTTAATACTACAGCAGCATTTTATGACGGTAACAGTGTTATAGAAGTATTAGATGATCCAGTTTATAGTAAGATTTTATATGCTTTAAATGATAGTCAAGCGGCTAAATTAAATGATTATAAATTAACATTAGTAAACAATACATATCGTGAAGAAAAATATAATGTTTATATTGCTATATCTAAAAACATTGATCATAAACATCTTAAAATAAATAATGGCAATATAGAATATATTAATGATTTATATGCTTATGAAGACGATAACTATTGTTATTACTTACTTGATACTAATATTTTACAAGGTGGAGAAAAAAAATATAATTTTAGTTTATATAATGATGAAGATGGTGAAACTTTTATTCCATATGATTTAAAAATAGAGTTAGAAAAGATTTAAAATTCTTTTTCTAACTCTTTCTTTTTTATTATCAAAAATATATTTGTTTAAGAATGAAAATATTTGTTCATATTTATTTTCATTTAAAGCTAAACCAATTATTTTGGTTTTTTGATTTTTAGTTTTTAATTCAAAATAATCTTTATTACTTATCTTTATTTTTAAATCAGATAAAGTAACTATCTTACCATCATTATTATCTATAATACTGTATTCTTCATTATCTTCTTTAAATTTTACAATAGTAATAGCTTTTTTGTGAATTAAACTAATATTATCAATATTATTTCTAATATGAAATAATATTTCATTTGTCTTTTTTTGAATAAAGTCTAATGAATTATCTTTTTTTTCAAAAAGATATTCTTCATTAGTATTTAAATTTATTATTTCTAAGTAATTATTTTTAAGATTAATAGTAATTTCAAACTTATCATTATCATTAAAACAATCTTTAAAACCAGTTTTTAGAAAATATTGTAAAATTCTTTCATTATATAATTCAGATGGTTTTAAACGACTTAACTTTTTTAATACTTCATAAACTATATTCATTATTATCCTCTTTTCTTTTTAATTATATTCATTTTAAGAATAATTATTTACTTGCTTTAAGTTCAAATAAAATATCTCTTAATTCTGTAGCTCTTTCAAAGTCTAAGTTTTTCGCAGCTTCTTTCATTTCCATTTCTATTTCATAAAGCATTTTTTCTTTTTCTTTCTTACTAATTTTAGTCTTTTTAGCTTTTTCCTTAACTTCATTAGATACTACTTCTTTAATATCTTTAATAATTGTTTTAGGCGTTATATGATGAGAAAAATTATATGATTCTTGAATTGATCTTCTTCTTTTGGTTTCTTTAATAGCTTCATCCATTGCATCACTTATTGTATCTGCATACATAATAACTTCACCATTACTATTTCTAGCACATCTACCAATAGTTTGAATTAAACTTCTACTACTTCTTAAGAAACCTTGCTTATCAGCATCTAAAATACAAATTAAACTAACTTCGGGAATATCAATACCTTCTCTTAAAAGATTAATACCGACAACAACATCATAAATGCCTGCTCTTAAATCATGAATAATTTTTAACCTTTCAAGTGTTTTAATTTCATTATGTAAATAAGCAACTTTAATATTCATTTCTTTTAAATAATTAGTTAATTCTTCACTCATTCTAATTGTTAAAGTGGTTATTAACACTCGTTCATTTTTAGCTTTTCTAATTCTTATTTGTTCAATAATATCATCAATTTGACCAATTGTTGGTTTAACCGATATTAATGGATCTAATAGGCCAGTAGGTCTAATAATTTGTTCCACAAATTGATTATGAGTTTTTTCTAATTCATAAGGCCCTGGAGTTGCTGAAACATAGATTGCTTGTTTTATTTTGCTTTCAAATTCCTCAAATTTTAAAGGCCGATTATCTAGAGCACTTGGAAGTCTAAAACCATAATCAACAAGTGTTTGCTTACGCATCCGATCGCCATTATACATTCCTCTTACTTGGGGTAGAGTAACATGACTTTCATCAACTACTAACAAAAAATCTTCTGGAAAAAAATCAATTAAACAAGTAGGTGTTTCACCGGCCCCTCTTAAAGCCAAATGTCTTGAGTAATTTTCAACTCCACTACAAAAGCCTGTTTCTTTAAGCATTTCAATATCATAATTAGTTCTTTCACGTAATCGCTGTTCTTCAATTAGTTTATTTTCGCTTTTTAAAACTTCTAATCTTTCTTTTAATTCTTCTTCAATTCTTCTAATTGCTTCTTGTAATTTTTCATCACTAGTAACAAAATGACTAGCAGGAAAAATTGTTACATTTTTAATACTTTTTAAAATGGTTCCTGTTACTGGATCAAATTGACATATCCGATCAATTTCATCACCAAATAATTCAATTCTAATTCCTTTAGTATGTTCATTAACAGGGATGATATCAATTGTATCACCACGGCTTCTAAAAGTTCCTCTGTGAAAATCAATATCATTACGTTCATAAGTCATATCAACTAATTTATTAATAATATCATTTCTTTTAATAATATTTCCAACACTTAAAGTTAAAGTACCATTAATATATTCTTCTTTTTCTCCAATACCATAAATACATGAAACTGAGGCCACAACTATTGTATCATTATAATTAATTAAAGAAGAAGTCGCGGCATGTCTTAGTTCATCTATTTCATCATTAATAGAAGAATCTTTTTCAATATAAGTATCTGTTGAAGGAACATAAGCTTCGGGCTGAAAATAGTCGTAGTAAGAAACAAAATATTCAACGTGATTATTAGGAAATAATTCTTTAAATTCGGCATAAAGTTGTCCAGCGAGTGTTTTGTTGTGAGCTAATACTAGTGTAGGTTTGTTAATTTCTTTAATAACATTGGCAATTGTAAATGTTTTTCCTGTTCCCGTAGCACCTAGTAAAACTTGTTCTTTCTTACCATTTTTAATACCTTCAACAAGTTCTTGTATTGCTTTTGGTTGGTCGCCACTTGGTTTATATTTTGAAACTAAATCGAACATAAAAGACCTCCTATCTAATAATTTGAAACTAAAATAAATATTTATTCTTAATCTTCACTTGCCAACTTATTTTAGCACTATTTCATAAAAGAAACAAGAAATGGAATAGAGTGTTATTATAGAATATACAGTAGATGCTACATTGGTCAAAATAGAATTTAAATAAATAAAAAAAGAACAAGCATTTTTGTTCTTTTTTGATAGTTTTTAAAGCATTTAATTAGCTTTCTTTTCATCTTTAATACTATAATAAAAATTAGCACATGTAACATTCATATAAGGTGATACATATAGCATTAAAATACCAAAAGTTAAACCAGCTAAAATAGCCCAACCTATAAAGCTAAGTTGTAAAACGAAATAGTCAAACTTATGACCATACATCATTTCTTTACTTTTTTTAATAGCTTCAAAAACACCAATTTCAGGATTATCTACCATTATATAATTAACCATAGAATATTTATATGATGCAACAATACCAGGAATGATTAATAATAATGACCATAATCCAATAAAGATTGCTGTCATTATAGAAACGCCAATATAAAGTAACCATAAGCTTGTTTTACTAAATAATTCTTTATAAGTAACTTTTTCGTTACGAGAAAGTTTCATATAAAAGCTTACAGAACCTAATGTTAAAAATGCTGATACAAGAATTGATAGCACTGCGGAAATTAATTGGGCTGGGCTCATAATACTAGTAGTACCATCTAATATAGCTTGAATAGCTTGTGGGTCATTAAAATTAACACCGTTACCAACAAAACCAATACATGATACTGCTAAACTAATTAGTCCAAAAATAACCATTACTAAAATAGCTTGTCCCCAATTTCCTTTTAATGATTTTTTAGCGTTTTCTTTTAGTTCAACTCTACTCACAACAATGTACTCCTTTCTATTTCTAATATACCATTAAATTTTATTTTCGTAAATTAAAAATATGACAATATTCGCTAATTTATTAATTTAGGGTTCTCTTCTAATGTTGAATAAACATTCATTAAATTAAGAATAAGACTTTCACATATATTTTTATTATTACTATTATTATGTAAATAAGAAACAATATTACTAGAAATTATCATTAAAGTTTCTAATTCAGTTAAATCTTTATCAGAATTTATAATATTATTCCACAAATTAATAAGCTTTAAAGAAAAATCATTAGGTATTACCACTTGACCAATATATTGATTTTGATAATAATTAAAACCAATAATAACTTTTTTTAAAAAATTTAAATTATGATAATAAAAAGAATTTATATTCGTATTATATAAATATAATAATTTAATATATTTTAAAATTAATTTATTATAATTTAAAATTTTTTCATTAACTTCTTTTTCATATAATTTTAAATAATCTTCCATCTGTCATCACAGACTTTATTATAGAAATTTTTTTTAAGATGTCAAGTTTGACATTGCCTTTTGTTTATGTTAGAATACCAATTCAAACAGGGGGTTTTATTGTGAATATTTTTTATGTTATGGCTAATAATATTATTAGTAAAAAATGGGAAGAAGCACTAGTAAATTTAAAAGAATATATAACTGTTAATAAAAGTAACAAAAATGTTTTATTATATGCTTTATTATTAGAAGAATTATTAAAAAATAGTAAATTAGATTTTAATTTTATTAATACCTTAAACTTCTTTAGTGCGGATAGTACTGAAGGATATCAAATCTATTATAAATTAACATATGATAATGTTTTAAAAAAAGATTATGAACAAGCTTTAAAATATTTAAAAGAATATAAAATATATGAAAAAAAATATTCTAAAAATAATAGTTTAGATATTATTCTATTAGAAATATTATTAGAAGAAGTTAATAATAAAAATGTTGTTATTAATAATCCTATTGAAAATAATTCATATTATTTATTTAAACAATATTTTCAAAAATTACAATCTCATATTAATGCTGAAAATTATTTAGAAGCTTTAAATGATTGTCAAATAGTAAAAAAATATACAGTTATAAACAAAATGAAAATATATAATAATATTGAAAATTTATTAAAAGTGATAATTGAAATGCAACAAAATAAAACAATTTTAAAAAAAGAAACAATGATTTATCCTGACATTAAAGATTATAATTTTATATTAGATTTATCTTTAAAAAATGGTGATTATAAAACTGCTTACCAAAATATTGGTAAAGTTATTTTTTATAAATCTACTAGTAATATTTTAAAAATATATCAACAATTATTATATAAAATCAATTTTTTAAATAATAAGAATCTTAAAGAAATCGAATTAAAAAATAATAAAATAATTTTAGATTTAATAAAAACTAAAGATTATGAAAATTTAAAAAGATTATTAAATAGTTATGATATTTTATTTTATAATTCTTTATTAAATATTATTAAAGATATTGAAATTGGAAATTATTTAGAAGCTTCTAAAACAATTGAATTATATCTTAAGAAAGAAAATAATAAAGAAATATATCAAGCTTTATTAAATAATATTATTAAAGATAATAATGAAAATAAAGAATTTGATGATAAAATTATGGTTTTATTTAATGATATTTTAAATATTAATAGTAAAACTGCTTTAGAAATTAAATTAGATTGTTTAAAAGAAGTATTAATTAATAAAAGCAATATTTTAGAGTTAAATGAAGATGAAAAAAATATTCTTAATTTAATTACAACTTATTTTAATATTAATAAAAGTAATATTGATTTTAATAATTATTTTGCTAAAGTTAAAAAAGAAGATAATATTATAGATTATTTTAATAAAGCAATGCATTATGGTGATTATTCAAGTGTATATCAAATAATGAATTCAGATGAATGGTTTAAAAATAGTGCTAAAAATAATATTTATTATTCGGTTATTAGAAAAATCTTAATTGTTTTAAATATTAAAAGTAATAAAAAAATAGTTAAAAATGAAAGAGAAATATCAATTAATAATCAATATTTAGATTGCTTAGCTAATTTAAAAAGATTAATTAAAAAAAGAGAATTTGAAGATGCATATCAATTTTTAGGTGAAAATGATTTTTCTGATAATGAAAATAGTAAGTTATATTATGAGATATTATTAAAATATTTAATTAATTTAAAAAAAGAAATGGAGAGTTTGAAACGTTAAAAACTCTTTGTTTTTTTAAAGTTTTATGATATATTTTTTATGCAAAGGATGGTGTTTTTTATGTCTTTAACTTATATTTTTGGTCATCGTAATCCCGATACTGATAGTGTTTGTTCAGCTATTAGTTTATCTTATTTAAAAAATGCTTTAGGGGAAAATACTACACCTAGAGTTTTAGGACATATAAATAAAGAATCTAAATTTGTTTTAAATTATTTTAATGTTAAAGAACCAGAATATTTAAATAATGCTAAAGTGCAAATTAGAAATGTTCATTATAATAAAGGAACTTATGTTAATGAAAAAATGTCTATTAAAGAAGTAATTGATTATTTATTAGCAAAAAAATTAACAGCTGTACCTGTTGTTTCTGAAAATCATAAATTAGTTAGTTTAATTACTTTAAAAGAAATTGCGATGTTATTTATTAATACTGTTAAAAATACTTTATGGACTAGTTATGATCAATTATTAAAATCTTTAAATGGTAAAGAAATAACGAGGTTTAAAGATGAATTTGATGGAACAATGATGGTTGCAAGTTATCAAAGTAGTACTTTTATGGAACAAGTTAATTTAAAAGCTAGTGATATTTTAATTATTGGGGATCGTCATAAAGTATTAGAATATGGTCTAAATAATAAAATTAGTTTAATTGTTTTAACAAATAATTTTAGTTTATCTCCTGATTTATTAGAACTTGCTAAAAAAAATAAAGTAAGTGTCATTTCAAGCTCAATGGATACTTATAATACTTGTAATGCTATTTCATTAAGTAATTATGTAAAAACAATTATTTTAAATCATAATCCTAGTATTGTTCATGATTCTGATTATTTAACCGAATTTATTGAAATGGCTCATAAACAAGGTTTTTCTAATTATCCCGTTTTAAATAAAAAGGGTGATTGTCTTGGAATGATTAAAGTAACTGAGGCTGGTGAATATGATAAAATGCCAATTATTTTAGTAGATCATAATCAATTAGATCAAAGTATTCCAGGCATTGAAGAAGCAAATATTAAAGAGATCATTGATCACCACAATTTAGGTGCGATTGGAACAAGTGTGCCAATTAATTTTCGAAGTATGCCAGTAGGTTCAACTTGTACAATTCTTTATTACTTATACTTAGAAAATAAAGTTAAAATTCCTAAAGATATTGCTGGTATTATGTTGTCAGCTATTTTATCAGATACCTTAATTTTTCAAAGCCCTACCACAACTGATAAAGATATTGAAGCGGCTAATAATTTAGCTAAAATATGTAATGTAGATATAAAAGAATATGGTTATCAAATGTTAAAAGCTGGTAGTAGTATTAAAAATATGACTATTGATGAAGTAATATTTCAAGATTTTAAATCTTATAAAATTAGTAGTGCGACTTTAGGTATTAGTCAAATAATTACTATGGATTTTGATTGTATTAAAGAACAGTTAGATGATTATGTAAAAAAACTTGATGAAATTAGTAAAGGGCAATATGATGTAGTAACCATTTTTATAACTGATATTATTAAAAACGGCTCATATATTTTATATAATCAAAATGCTCAAGATATTATTAAAGATAGTTATGATTTAAATACTTTAGAAGAAGGAACATTTATTCCTAACTTAATATCAAGAAAAAAACAAATGTTACCAAAATTAATGGAAACATTAGAAAAACGTAATTAAACTTGAAAACGATAACAATAAATTGTTGGATAATTAAATAATCTTAAAGAAATATCTTCAGTACCAATTCCATTATTAACAAATAAAGTGGTTTTACCTTCCAGATATTTACCTTTTTCAAAACTCAATGAGTTTTGATTTTTTTTAATACCCCCAATAAATGGTAAACGAATTAAACCACCTAGAGTATGACCACTAAAAATAAAATCAGTTTCATTTTTAACATCTATTATAACTCCAGGTTCATGACTTAAAAATAATTGTAAACCATCTTTATCTTTTTTAAAGGCTTTACTATAATCAGGAGTATTTTTAGTTATTGAACCTATACCAGAAATATAGATAGGATTATTATCATTATAATAAATTGTTTTATTCTCACCATTTAATAATTCAAAATTAGCATAATTTAAAATATCATCATATTTTTCTTTATTTTCTAAATCATGATCACCATATACAGCATATTTTTTAATATTAGCATTAATATTTTTAAAAGCATCTTTTAAAAAATTAATATTATCATCAGATAAATTTATATATGGATCAAATAAGTCACCAGAAAATAAAACAATATCAGGTTTCATTTCATTAATTTTATCAACAACTTTGTTTACTTCTTGTTCATTTGTTGTTCTTCCAAAATGAATATCTGAAAAATGAGCAATTGTAAAACCATTAAAAGCTTTAGGTATTTTTTCGTTAATTAAAATATAGTCTTTAACAACTATTAATTTAGTTTCAACAAAATGCATCCAACAATAAACTAAAACTATTAATAAAACTAAAATAATAATAATTTTAGTTATAATATTAAATTTTTTATTAGTTTTTTCCATAAGTCACCTAAATAAATGTACTAAGTAGAATAATAGCGATAGATAAACCATTATGAAACATATGAGTAGTTATACTTGTAAATATACAATCTGTTTCATAATATGCTTTACCAAAGAAATATCCCATTGCGCCATATGGCAAAATATATAATAATTCTGTAGAACTAATTAAAAAATCACTAAATGAAGTAAAATTTAAATTACTAATAACATGAAATAAGCCAAATATGAAAGCCGTTACAATTAAGAATAATTTTTTATTTTTAAAAGCATTTTTAAAACCTTTACGAAAAATAATCTCTTCCATTATCGGTCCTAAAAAGACCATCATAAAAATAGAAAAAATAGGTAAATTATTTAACAGTTCTCTATTTGCTGATTCATTATTAGCCATTTTACCAAGAATTAAAATAATTATAGTATTAAAAACAATCATTAATAAAAAAGCTTTCAACCAACATTTTAAAGCAATTTTACAATAACTTTTAAAGTTTTTTCTAAAATCAAGCCATTCTTTTTTAAGATCTTTATGATATATTAAAAATAATAATATAATTTCAATTAAATAAACAATTAAATTAATTATAATTAAATTATTATTATCGTTAATATTTAAAAAAGGACTAATTATTATCGAAACAATAAGTGGTATTACAATTATACAAAGAAAAATAAGTAAAATGGCTTTTCCTAAATTTTTAAAATTAATTTGAGACATTAATTACACTTCCTATTCTAATTAAAATAATAACACAAATATTAAAAGTTATAAATATTTTATAAATAATTTTACAAATATTCTTAAAGCATGATACAATGATAAAGATAGGAAAGATGTACAATGAAAGCAGTAGAAGTAAAATTTAAGATAAAAGATATAATAAAAAGAGGATTATTTACTTTAATTATATTTTTAGGATTTATATTATCAGTTAAAGCATGGGATTATATTGTTGAAGGAAATAAGAAAGATATAACCCAACATAAAGATGTTGTTGTGGGAGATGAGGGATTAGATAATAATCAATACCATGTTACAACTTCTAAATGCGCATATTGTTTATCACCTAATAAGCCCCATGGATGGGCGTATAATATAACAAAAAAAGTTGATCCTACTAAGTCATTATATGAATTGGCTTTAACACTTGCTTATGAAAGATTTGTTAGTGATGGAAAAATAAAAGCTGATTATCAAGATGGGGGAGTCATTTCGGCAACATATCGTTTAATTTCTGATTATTATGGTGAGTTAGATCATAGTGGAAATTCTTATGGAAGTGATTTAAGCATTCCATATAGAGTAAACGGTACATCAGTTGCCAATCCTGGTTATTGGAGTGGAGACAAAGGAAAATATTGCACAACAACATTTAAAGATATTATTGATTTAGTAAATGGTACTGATGGAAAAACAGCGAAAAAAAAATATAATAAATTAAAAAAGAATAAAACAGCTTACAATCCTAATTTTAAAGTTGTGGCAAATACAATAAGTTCTAGTGAAGTCCAAGTTGGTAAAGAAACAAGAGTAGAAGTTGTTTTTAGAGTTCAATCAAATTATTCTGATGTTAACTGGGGCGACTTTACTTGTACAGGTTGTAGAAGAATAAAAAGTTGGGAAAAAGTAGGTGATACTGCTGCAAAATTCACCGTAAGATTAGATCAAGGAGTTACTTCATTCAAGCTTCATGCCAATTATAAAACCGTAAAAAATGGAGAAGGAAGAATAGAAATAATTTCTCCAACTCCAGATCCCTATGCTAATCAAAAAATGATAATGGTAGATGCTGGAGAACAAACTATTACTTATGATTTAGATGTATCTATTGGTCCACCACCACCAGAAGAAAAACATGATCCAACTCCATGTTCATACATTGATAATGATGATGGAACTAGAACTTATTATGATTCAAGTGGTAATGAAACCACTCAAGCATTTTATCAAGCATTGTGTGTTCATAAGTGTTCTTTTAAAGGAGATGGAGTATACTATTGTTCAAACGAAGATGATCCAGATGAAAATGGACCAGATTGTAGTTATGAAGAATATATAACTGAATGTACATATTGTGGTCAAAATAAAGATTATTGTACCAATAATCCTACCACTCCTGATTGTTTAAGATACTGGGATGAATGTCCAAAATGTACACCAAGTGTGTCAATGCCAAGTTCATGTAATGATTTTAATGTTGAAAGTAGTTTAAAAGGAACAGTAAGTGATATAAATGAAACGCAGACCAGTTGTAATTATAGTGTAAAACCAGTAAAAGGTTGTGTAATAGGTGGAACCGATGCTGCTGGAAATAGTTATAGTGCAGATACTAAGTTAAATGGCAATCGTTATTGCCAAGTGTATTGCTATGAAAAATATACCTTTGATGTTCCAACAGCTAAGCATTCCCAAAGTGGTGGATACTTTAATTTATCAATGAACGTAACAGGAACTAGAAGCTGTTATTTAGGGCCAAATACTTCAGGATATTCTTACAGTGGATTATCTAATGGTCAAAAAGATTTAGAACTTGAACATTTTATAGAAGATGTTAGTTATTTAGAAAGAGAAATACAACGGGAATATTCTAAAATCAAACCTGTTTCCACAGAACTTTTAGAATCTTTAATGCCAGATCCTAATAAGCCACCAGGATTATACGATGCCGAAACAGAACATAAACAAAAACAACTTGAAGAACTTAGACAACAAAAAGAACAAAATTTAGAAATAATGAAGAAAATACTACCATTAATAACAGAATTAGAAAGAGATATAGCCGATTATCAACAATGTTCAACAATTGCTGATGTGTGGACAAATAATATGAAATTTGAACCCCAAATTCAATATGAATATCAAGATTATCAAAACAAATATAATACGGGAACCTTTAAAAAGGTAGGAGAAACAGCAGAAACCAAAAAAAATACATTTTGTTATGGAAGAACCGATAATCAATATAATTGCTTAATGAATGGTGGAAGTGTAGAGGCTAATAATCAATATTGGCAAGAATATCTAAGGCGTCATAATAAAATTCAAGATCGGACCACAAATATTTATGAAGGTGGTAAGGATCGTAATAAAGAAATCCATAACGGTATAGAACTTAATAACTATCAAGATTATAAAGTGGAAACAACCGCTGATGTTCCTAGTGATGATGGATATTATGCAAATGTAATATATCCGACATGTGAAATAATAGGTATTAGAAAAGGCACAGAAGATACTGAAAACCCTTATGATGAAACAACCCAAAAAGAAAAACATGATAAATGGGAAGATGAACATCCAGTAATAAATAATAAATTGGTATGTACCAAACAACAAGCTAAAGTAAATTTAGCAATCGGAGTAGAAAAAACAGTAACTAAAACAGCTACTTATATTCCAGGTCAAAACTTTAGTACTTATCATCAATACGGAACAATCGTAAATGGCGAACCATGTGCGGGAACAAATAGAAATTATTGTTTATGGACAAGACTTCCAGATACCGCTTTACCAGTTGAATTAAAAACTGGAAAAGGAGCTTTCCAATTCAGTTTAAAATTTAGTAATATTGGTCAATTAGGAAATAGTTTAGGAAGATTAGTAGGTTCTGGAGATAGTGTCTTAAATTATTATAATAATCTATCATATGTTGATAGATGTAGTGTAAATATTAATCCCAATAATGGGCCAAGTGGTAATTTTGAAACTTTATCACAAGATGTTGGTTATGTATGTAGCTATATAAATAACTGTGATGGTTGTGG
>CANQSO010000016.1 GCA_947626535.1 uncultured Bacilli bacterium
TAAGTTAGATATGGAAGAAGAAGAATTAGAAATAGAGGAGGAAGATGAATTCGTGAAAAAGTTAAAAGAAAAGTTAAAGAAGTTAAATCAGAATAAAGAGTTTGTAAGTTTTTTAAGTAGAGAACAAGATATTGAATTTCAAATGAATTCTGAAAGAAGTGAAGGAATTGATGAGGGTATCAATATTGGAATTAACCAAGGAATTAATATTGGCAAGATTGAAGGCAAGATTGAGATTGCTAAGAATATGTTACAAATGAAATTTGATATTAACTCGATATCAAAGGTAACAGGTTTAACTTTAAAAGAAATTGAAGGCCTACAATAAAAGCTTTCTTTTTTTAAATTTTAGACTTTTATTCGACAAAATATTTACATTTTATTTGATATGATGTTTACGAAGAAGGCATGTTTAATGAAAGTAAAATGTTTTGATGAAAATCATGAAAAAGATTTAGAGATGGCAGTTAATACTTTTTTAAGTACTATTAATGCTGATATTATTGATATTAAATTTCAAGTTGCTATTGCTATGCAAGGTGAAGATCAAATATTTTGCTTTTCAGCGATGGTGATTTATAATGAAAAAGAGTAAACAATTACATAAAAGTTCTTTTATTGAAGGCACTGTTGTTGCGACTTTAGCAATCATTATAACTAAAATATTAGGAATGGTGTATGTTATTCCATTTTATAGTTTAGTTGGGGAAAAAGGTAGTGCTTTATATGCTTATGCCTATAATATTTATGTGATATTTTTAAGTATTGGTACAGCTGGAATTCCTACTGCTATTAGTAAATTAGTTAAAGAATATAGTACTTTAAATAATATTAAAGCTAAAGTGCAAACTTATAATTTAGGCAAAAAATTAATTATGAGTATCTCTTTTATTATGTTTATATTATTGTTTTGTTTTGCTAAACCAATTGCTATTTTAATATTAGGTGAACTTAAAGGTGGTAATACGATTTTAGATGTTAGTTTAGTTATTCGCCTTGTTTCTTTTGCCCTTTTAGTTATTCCTTTTTTAAGTGTTAACAGAGGTTTTTTACAAGGTCATAATATTATTAAAGAATCTAGTTTTAGTCAAATAATTGAACAATTAGTTAGAATCTTATTTATTTTAGTTAGTGTTTTTATAGTTTTAAGAATATGTCATTTATCAGTAACTAATGCGGTTTCTTTTGCCGTTTTTGGGGCTTTTATTGGTGGTTTTATTGCAGAGATTTATTTGCATATTAAAATGAAAAATCATTGTAATGAATTAAATTTAAATTATAAAATAAAAGATAAAAAATTAAATAAAGAAATTATATTAAAAATTATTAAGTATGCTATTCCTTTTGTAATTATTGATATTGTAATATCAGTTTATAATTTTATTGATATGGTTTTTATTTCTAGAACAATGACTTATTTAGGTTTTCTAGGCAGTACGACAGAATTTGTGACAACTTCCATTGCAACATGGGCAAATAAAATTAATATGATTGTAAATTCGGTTGCGGTTGGTCTTACAATTAGTTTAATCCCTAATATTGTTGAATCATTTACATTAAAAAAATGGCAACTTGTCGAACAAAGAGTAAACAAAGCTTTACAAATTTTGTTAATAACTAGTTTACCAATGGTTATAGGAATATCGCTATTATCAGATGGCATTTGGAGTATTTTCTATGGCTATAATGAATTAGGCACAAAAGTGTTAAGTGTTGAAATCTTTACAGCTTTGTTTTACAATTTTAACACTGTATCTTTTACCATTTTACAAAGTATGGACAAATTCAAAACTGTCTACTTGTCAACTTTTATTGGCTATATTACTAATGCTTTATTAGATATTCCCTTAATGCTTTTATGTTATAGATTAAATATTAGTCCTTTTTTTGGAGCGTTATTAGCATCTATGATTGGATTAGGATTAAGTACATATATTGCTTTAAGAAAAATTCAAAAAGATCATAATATTAAATATCAAGAAACTATTAAAATATTTTCTAAAATAATAATTCCTTTAGGGATAATGATTTTAATTGTGATTTGTTTAAAAAATATTCTACCTTGTAATTTAACCAGTAAAGTATCGTGTATTATATATGTTAGTTTAATAAGTTTAATTGGCGGTTTAAGTTATCTTTATTTACTTTATAAAAATAAAGTATTAGAAATAGTTTTTGGAAAAAGTTATTTAAATAAAATCATAAAAAAAATTACTTTTGGTAAAGTAAATTTTTCTTAAACCATATACATATTTCCATCGGTATTATAAGTATCATTGGTAAATGTAGTATTTCCATTACTTTCTAAACGATTTATTCTAGCTTCTAATCTATTTATCGATCTTTCTAATTTAGCTATTCTAGCCTCTATTTCATTCATGTTTATTGGAGTATCAGCATACATAGGATAATTAAGGGGCATATTAGATTGATAGTAACTAGAATTAGCCATTACATTAGGCATATTTTGATAAGGCATTGGTATAGGCATTGGATTAGTATTCGCACTCATGTTAAAATTAGATTCAAAAAATGAATTACGATCTTTTTTCATAAAAGGTTTCCTCCTCTTTAATTTAGTATATGTTATTTACCTAGAAAGTTGCATTTTATAAAAATTATGAGATAATTAAAAAGGTGGTTTTAATGCGTTTAAGAAATGTTAAAAATGCTTTAGACATTTTAAATGATAGTAAATATTTTATTAAAGATAATTATCAAGGTAAATGGGCTAATCTTTTTAAAAATAATAATCCTATATCATTAGAAATTGGTTGTGGTAAAGGAGACTATTTAATAAATATGGCTAAAAATTTTCCTAATATTAATTTTATTGGAATTGAAAAATATGAAAGTGTTTTAGTAAGAGCTATCGAAAAAGTAAATAATTTAGAACTTAATAATCTTTATTTTATGTGTCTTGATGCTTTAGAATTAAATAATTATTTTCATAAAGAAATATCTACTATTTATTTAAATTTTTCTGATCCTTGGCCTAAAAAAAGACATGCCAAAAGAAGACTTACATCTCCAATATTTCTAGATATTTATGAACAAATATTTGAAAGTACTCCTCATATTATTTTAAAAACTGATAATCTTATTTTATTTGCTTATAGTCTTGAAACTTTAAGTAGTAAAGGTTATGTTTTTAATAAAGTATCCCTTGATTTAGCAAATGAAGATTTATTTAATATTAAAACCGAATATGAAATTAAATATAGTAATTTAGGTTATAAAATTAATTATTTAGAAGCTATTAAAAGAGAAAAATAATTTTTTTAAATTGTTTTATAAAAAAAGGTTATAATATTTTTAGAAAGTTAGTGATCGTAATGATAAAAAACAAGAAATTTAGAATAATATTAATACTTTTTCAAACTATTATGGCTTATTTATTAACTATTTATATTATAAATAATACAATTAATTTATCTTTATTAGTTAATGTTGATATTTATTTGTTTTTTATAATTTGGCTTATTAGTTTTTTTATATTGTGTCATTTTTTTATATCTATTAAAGATTTATATAATTGGTTATTTAAAAAACGATTTATGATAGGTTTTTTATTACTAATTTTATTAGTTTTAGGTAAGTTTAATGGTAGTTCTTATGGAATGTGGAATACTTATATTGAACCTAATTATCCAGTTAGTAGTTTAAATTCAATTATGGCCCCAATAAGAGCAATTAGAAGTGATGAATGGTTTGTTAATTCTGCTCATGTTTTATCACAGTTTAATAATGATTTTGCTTATTATAATTCATATTCTAGAAGCATTCCAACTGATATGTTTACCACTTTACCTGTTCCAGTTAAAAGTATTATGATTGTTACTAAACCTTTTTTAATTAGTTATCTTTTTTTAGGAAGAGATTATGGTATGTCTTTTTATTGGTGGGGAAGATTAATTGTTTTATTTTTAGTTACATTTGAATTTTTTAGAATTTTTACTAAAGATAATAGGAAATTATCTTTGCTTGGAACAATTTTAGTGACATTTTCACCTGCTATATTTTGGTGGTATTCTCAGTATTTAGTTGAACAATTAATTGGTGGTAATTTAGCTATTATTATGTTTTATTATTTATTGCATACTAAGGAAAAGAAAAAGAAAATATTATATTCTATTGGTATAGGGTTCGGATTTTTAATCTTCTTTTTTACTTTATATCCAGCTTGGTTAGTTCCTTTAGGTTATTTCTATTTAATTTTAGCTTTATATATTCTTTATGAATATCATAATCTTGAAAAAATTAAACTTAAAGATTTAGCATATTTATTAATACCAATTAGTATGTTTATAATCTTCTTAACTATTTTCTTTATGAAAAGTTATGATACTTATAAAATAATTAGTAACACAATTTATCCTGGAAAAAGAATTAGTTTAGGAAATGAAGGATTTAAAAATTTATTTTATTATCCATTATCAATATTATTTCCATATCTCAATATTGATAATCCCTGTGAAGCCTCAACTTTTTATTCATTTTTTCCATTTAGTTTGATTTTAGCAGTTTATTTAATTATTAAAAAACGTAAAGATAATATCTTATTAATTAGTTTAACAATCTTAGTAACTTTATTTGTTCTAGTCACAATTTTACCAATTCCTAGTATTCTTGCTAAATTAACATTATTGTCGAAAGTTCCTGGAACAAGATTAGCAGTTATAATATCTTATATTTTAGTTTTTATTACTATTTTAGTTTTAAATAAAATTAAATTAACTAAGAATAGTAAAAATATTTTATTTATTTTAAGCGTTATTATTGCTTTTGGCGTTACTTATTATGGCTATAAATTAATCTTGCCCAATTATTCAATAAAAATATTTTTAATTTGTTCATTTGCTTTAATAATTATCTTGATTTTAATGCTTATTAAAAAAGAAAATTTATTACTTTTAAGTATAACTTTATTATGTCTTCTTTCTACTATTTGGGTTAATCCCTTAATGAAAGGATTTGAGGGAATTTATGAAAAACCAATTGTTAAAGAATTAGAAAAATATAAAGATGAAAATCATAAATGGTTAATATTAGATAGTTTTGTACTACCAAATTATTTTTTAGCTAATGGTTTAAAAGTAATTAATTCTACTAATGTTTATCCTAATATGGATTTCTATCATTTATTAGATAAAGATCAAAAATATGAAGATATTTATAATCGATATGCTCATTTAGAAATAAGTTTGACTAATGATGAAACTTCATTTTCCAATACTAGTGAAGATTTAGTTCATTTGAATTTAAACAATAATGATTTATGCCAATTAGATATTGATTATATTGGCTCTTTAACTGATATAAAAAAATTTGCTAATCAAAATGTTTCATTTGAAGAAATTTATTATCTTGATAATATTTATTTATATCAAGTCTCATGTAGTTAGTTTGATATTTTAAGGTATAAATGCTATACTATAAATGAATAAATGAGGTGCAAAATGAAAAAAGAAATAGTTAATGCTATTGAGATTCAAAATGTTACAAAAAGTTTTAAAATATATTATGATAAAGCAAGAACTTTAAAAGAACATTTAGTATTTTGGCATAAGAGTGAACCTGAGTTATTTACAGCTTTAAAAAATATTAATATTAATATTAAAAAGGGTGAAACTGTAGGATTAGTTGGCGTAAATGGTTCAGGGAAATCAACCCTTTTAAAATTGATGACCAAAATTATTTATCCAACTAAAGGGAAAGTTATTACTCATGGCAAACTTACTTCTTTACTTGAACTTGGAGCAGGTTTTCATCAAGATTTTACTGGTCGCGAAAATATTTATTTTAACGCCTCTATATTTGGTCTTACTAGAGCAGAGATTGATGAACGTTTAGATGATATCATTGCTTTTTCGGAATTAGGTGAATTTATTGATAATCCCGTTAGAACATATTCATCTGGTATGTATATGCGCCTTGCTTTTTCCATTGCAATTAATGTTGATGCTGAAATTTTATTAATTGATGAAATTTTAGCGGTAGGTGATCAACATTTTCAAGAAAAGTGTTTTAATAAATTACAAGAGTTAAAAGAAAGCGATAAAACAATTGTAATAGTTAGTCACGATTTAGGTAATATTAAAAATTTATGTACAAGAGCCATTTGGATTAATAACGGGGTTATTGAAGAAGATGGTAAACCTTCAAAAGTAATTGATGATTATTTAAAGAAGTGCGGGTGATAAAAAATGAGTATTTTTAAAAATTTATATCAATATCGAGAATTGTTAAAAACCAATGTTCAAAAAGAAATTAGAGGAAAATATAAAGGTTCATTTTTAGGTGTTTTATGGTCATTTTTAAATCCTTTATTAATGGTTTTAGTTTATGCTATTGTTTTTCCGTATATCATGAGAATTCAAGTTCCTAATTATTTAATCTTTTTAATTGTGGCTATTATTCCTTGGAACTTTTTTACAACTTGTATTACAACTGGTTGTAATTGTGTTTGGCTAAATGGTGGAATAATTAAGAAAGTATATTTTCCAAGAGAAATTTTACCAGTATCGGTTATTGTAGCAGGCTTAATTAATTTCTTAATATCTTGCGTGATCATATTGTTATTTTTACTTTTTGGTGGTATAGGTTTTAGCTTACAGCTTTTGTGGTTGCCTGTTATTGCTATTATTCAAAGCTTATTTAGTTTAGGTTTATTGTTTATTTTAAGCGCTATTAATGTATATGTAAGAGATGTGGAGTATGTTGTAAGCTTTGTTTTAAATTTGCTTTTCTATGCTACGCCAATATTATATACAGCTGAAATGTTTCCAGCTAAAATACGTTGGGTTTTAAATATTAATCCTTTAACTCATTTAGTTAATGCTTATCGTAGTATTTTTTACTATCAAACAATGCCAAATTTATCTTCATTATTTTATTTAATAATATTATCAATAGGGGTTGTACTAATAGGATACATAGTATTTAGAAAGTTAGAAAAAGGTTTTGCTGAGGAGTTGTAGTAATGAACGAATATATTAAAGTTAGACATAAAGAAATAAGTGGTTTAAAAAATCCTAAATTTAGTGTTATTGGTGAATTTTATAAAGAAAATATTGAATTAGAAGTAAAAGCTGATGGGAAGGTAATTCCTTGTGATTATTATCAAAATATTGAAAGTTTTGTTTTAAGTGCGCTTTTAACTAAAGACATTAAAAAAGTTACTTTATATGTTAAGGATAATGGAAAATCACATGAAGTATTAACAATTAAAAATACCTTTTTTAATCGTTTAATAAATAGAATTTATGGGTTCTTTTTTAGACCTCTTAATAAAATAAAATTAATTTTTAAAACGATAAAAAATGGCATTGTTTTCTTATGGAAAGAGTATCATTTTTTAGTACCTCCAACTTTATGGAAAAAATATTTTTTAGAATTTATTAATAAGATTAAAGTATGTTTTAATATGTTATATTTAAATCCTTTTAGACAGAAAGATTATTTAAAATGGGTTAAAAATTGTGAAGAACAAACTATTTATGAAGAACTTAAATATCAACCTAAAATATCAATATTAATTCCAGTTTATAATATCAAAAGATTTTATTTACAGGAATGTATTGATTCAATTTTAAATCAACATTATCAAAATTTTGAAATATGTCTAACTGATGACTGTTCAACGTTACAAGAAACAATTGATACTTTAAAAGAATATGAAGTTAAGGATAAAAGAATAAAAGTTTTTTATCGTAAGGAAAATGGTCATATATCTAGGGCTAGTAATGATGCTTTAAAAATAGCTACAGGTGAATTTGTTGGTTTAATGGATAATGATGATGTTATAACTCCTAATGCTTTATATGAAATGGTTTTAGCGTTAAATAAAAATAAGGATTTAGATCTAATCTATAGTGATGAAGATAAAATTGATATGGAAGGAAAAAGATGTGAACCTCATTTTAAACCAGATTATAGTCCAGATTCTTTATTAGGCGGTAATTACATTTGTCATTTTGAAATTTTAAGGAAGAAAATTATGGATGAAATAGGGGGCTTTAGAGTTGGTTATGAAGGAGCTCAAGATCATGATTTATTTTTAAGATTTGTTGAAAAAACTACTCCTGATCGCATTTGTCATATTCCTAAAATATTATATCATTGGCGTAAGATACCAGGCTCAACTGCTGATACAGTTGAAAATAAAGAATATGCTATTAAGGCAGGGAAAATGGCTGTTGTTGATGCATTAAAAAGGAGAAAATTAGATGCTGATGTTTTAGTGCCTATTGCCTCAACTCAGTATGTTGTTAATTATAAAGTTTCTAAAGACCCTAAAATTTCGATTATTATTCCAACTAAAGATTTAGCTGATTTATTAAGAAAATGTTTAATTTCAATTTATCAAAAAACAACTTATAAGAATTTTGAAGTAATAGTTGTTAATAATAATAGTTGTGAAGATGAAACTTATGAATTATTTGATTATTATAAGAAAAATCATGATAATTTTAGAGTTATAGATGCTAATTTTCCCTTTAATTATTCTAAAATTAATAATCTTGCGGTTAAAGAAAGCAAGGGAGAATATTTATTATTCTTAAATAATGATACAATTATTAAAACTAGTAGATGGCTCGATATTATGGTTGGCTATGCTAGTCAAGAACATATTGGAGCAGTTGGCGTTAAATTATTATATCCTGATGATACTGTTCAACATGGTGGTGTAATTCTTGGCCTTGGTGATAGTGCAGCTCATGCTTTTTCAGGAGCACCATATGATTCATATGGAATGTATGGTCGCTTATTAGTGCCTTATAATTATTCAGCCGTTACAGCAGCTTGTATGATGGTAAGTAAGAAAAAATTTTTAAGTGTTAAAGGTTTTGATGAAAATTTAAAAGTTGCTTTTAATGATGTAGATTTTTGTTTAAAATTATTAGATAAAAAATATTATAATATCTTCTTACCTCAAGTTGTAGTGTATCATTTTGAATCTAAAACTAGAGGATATGATACAACTACTCAAAAATATCAACAATTATTAAATGAAATAAATTATCTAAATAGTAAATGGAATTATCTAATTCATCATGATCCTTTCTATAATAAGAATTTTAGTCTTAAAAAAAGTTTTGTTTTAGATAAAAAAAAGAAGGAAGAAAAAGATGATGAAGAAAATAATTAATTATAAGTATATAACCATTGTTTTAATTATATTATCTTTATTTGTTAGTTTTATATGGGAATTAACTTTTAGTAATTATCATTATTATCGTTATGATTTTAAAGGTGAAGAACAAATTAATAATCTTAATTATCAAAATGAAGATAATAATTTAATTGTCTTTATTAAAACTGATAAAAAATATATTCATGAATTAAATTTTAAAGTTAATGAACCAAATTTAGAGAATAAAAATTATGAAATATATTATCAAGATGATAATAATAATTTTATTAAACTTAGTGATAATGTACTATATTCTAAGTATGATGGTATAGTGGCTATGCCAATTCATAAAGAAACTAGAGAAATAAAATTAGTTTTTAAAGAATGTAGTAATTTAAAATTAGATAATGTTTTGATTACTAATAATTTTGAAATTAATTATTTAAAAGTTTTAATTGTTTTTGTAAGTATTTATTTAGTTTTAGATTTAATTAAAATTATACTATCTGATAAAAAACCTAAATTATATTTATATTATTTTAAAGTTGCACTTTTAATTGGTATTTCTTTTGCTATTTTAACGCCTTTATTTTATTCATATGATGAAAATCAACATTTGATTCGTTCTTATAATAATTCTTATGGTAACTTTATTTTAAGTAATAATGATATGCAAAAGTGGCCTAGTAAGTTAGTTAATTTAATTGGTGATCGTTATAATTTTATTATTCCATCTACTTATACAACTTATAAAAATAGTATGCCATATTTAACAGAGCTAGGTAAAAGTGAAGAAGTATCTGTTAAGATAAGTTCAACAGCTGGTCCATATTTATTTGTAGCATATTTAGCTAGTGGACTTGGAATGTTTATGGGAAGAATATTTAATTTACCTTTTGGTCTTACCTTTTATTTAGGACGGATTTTAAATGTTATATTATATGCAAGTATAGTTTCTTTAGCAATTAAACTATGTAAAAAAACCAGTAAATTAATTTTTGCTTTTGGCCTTATTCCACCAATTTTATTTCAAAGTGGTTCATATTCGGCTGATGTATTTACTAATGCTTTTTGTTTATTATCATTTGGTTTGACATTTCATTATATAGAAAACTCGAAAAAAATTGGGATTAAAGAATTATTTGTTTTACTTTTAGTTTATTGCTTTACTTATTTATCTAAGATTGCTTATTTTCCAATTACTTTATTGATTTGGTTAATTCCTAAAGAAAAGTTTAAAACTAATAGTTTGTGTTCAAAAATATTAATTAGTTTAAGTGGAATAATAATGTTTGGAATTGGAACCATTTATGCAAGTAAGTTTGGAATTGTTCAATATCATCTTCCTGGTGTTGATGTTAAATTACAGTTTTTAAATATTTTAAGAAATCCTTTTAGTTATCTTTATGTTATAATAAATACATTCCAAACTTCATTAATTCCTTTAATATCAGCTAGTTTAGGACAACTTGCTTATTGTGGAGTTTTAGGTGATATTGAAATTGGATTAATGATTATCGGATTAATTATTGTTACTTTAAGTACTGATTTAAAATTAAAAATTAAAGATAAGTTTATTATTTTCTTATATGTAGTAGCATCTGTTGGAGCATCTTTATCAGCCTTATATTTAAGCTTTAATCCAGTTGGAGCTTTAACGGTTGATGGTTTTCAAGGTCGTTATTTATTTCCAGTTTTAATGGCTTTCTTTATGCTTTTTAATAGTTCTAAATGTCAGTTAAAAGTAAAAGAAGAAAATGTTATGAAAATAGTAGCTAGTATCTTTATTTTAATAAATATTCATGCTATTTTATTAATATTAAATAATTTTTATATTTAGGAGGTAAGTATGAAGAAGTCTAAGATATTATTAATTATTCCTGCTTATAATGAAGAAGCTAATATTTTAAAAACTTGTAAGAGAATTATAGAATATAATAAAGAACATAAAACTACTTATGATTTTATCGTTATTAATGATGGTTCTACTGATAATACTAGTCAAATTTTAGAAGAAAATAAATTACCTCATATTAATTTAATTCATAATTTAGGTATTGGAGGAGCCGTTCAAACTGGTTATAAGTATGCTTTAAAATATGATTATGATTTTGCTATTCAATTTGATGGTGATGGTCAGCATGATGTAAATTATGTTGAAAAATTAATTAAACCAATTATAAATGGTGAAGCAGATTTTACGATTGGGAGTCGTTTTATTGAAAACATTAGTGGATTTAAAACTTCTTTTATGAGAAGAGTTGGAATTAAGATTATTACTTTCTTTATTAAAATTGCTTGTGGTTTTAAATTAAAAGATACGACTAGTGGTTTTAGGGCAGCAAGTAAAAATATTATTAAGGAATTTGCTAATTATTATCCATCTGAATATCCTGAACCAATTTCAACTGTTTTGGTTGTTAAAAAAGGTTATAGAGTAAAAGAAATTGGCGTTAATATGTATGAAAGAGATGGTGGTTCTTCATCTATTCATTCATGGAAAAATTTTTATTATATGATTAATGTTTGTTTATCAATTTTAATTGCTGGTTCTAGGAGGTCTAAATGATAACAGGTAATTTAAGATTAGTAGTCATTATTTTTATTCTATTTTTGTTTTTATTAATTGTGTATTTACTTCGTAAAAGAAAGTTATCAACCAAGTATGCAATTGTTTGGTTTTTAGCGATTATTGTGATGCTTTTAACGGTTTTATTACCAGATGTTATGAAGTATATTGCTAATTTAATTGGTTTTGAATTACTATCTAATATGTTACTTTGTATATTTATAGCTATTTTATTATTTATTACGTTAGCTTTAACAATTATGGTTTCAAGTAATAAAAGAAAAATAACGCTTTTAATTGAAGAAATATCCATTTTAAAAAAAGAATTGGAGGATAAGAAATGAAAATAATTTTAACTGCTATTTATGTTCTTTTAACAACAGGGGGATTATTTTGTATGAAATTAGGAGGAGATTCCTTATCCTTATCATTTAAAAATGAAATTAGTTTTAAAATAGGGTTTATAACTGCTTTAGGTTTTTTACTTTATATTTGTAGTTTCTTATTATGGCAAAAGTTAATTGCGACATATGATTTGAGTTTTATTGTACCGATTGCAACTGGAATTGTTCAAGTTGTAGTTTTAGTTGGTAGTTATTTCTTTTTTAAAGAACCTATGAGTTGGATAAATATTACAGGAATAATTTTAGTTATTGTAGGAATTGTTTTAATTTCTATTAAAAGGTAATTATGAAAAGAAAAATATTAGTTATATTAATGATGCTAAAGTTAAATATGAATTTGAAGAGAGTTCCGATGAATGTAAAATTAAAGATGAAGTAACTATTGAAAATGAAAAAACTATTGTTAATAATTTTGAATTAATAAATGAGAAAGCTAAAGAGGTTTTTAACAATATTGATTTTAAAAATATGTCTTTAGAAGATGCTATAAAACTATATGAAGAAACTGCTACTAAAAATGAATTAATAATTAAAGATATATATACTACTTCTAATAAAGATTATAAAAGTTATTTATCAAATGATGTTCATAATATCATTTTAAGTAAAGATGAAATTGATGAAAAGGTTAATAAAAAAATGCTTTTAAATAAAGAATTTAAACTTGAAATAACGGTTGGCATGGAATATTATTATGAGTTTTTAGAGTTTATAAGTGATAATGAAGTTAAATATCATACAGAAGGAGCTTGTTATGGTAAATGTGATATAAATGAAGTTTATAAATATACTTATGATTATGATATTGATAAAAATGCTATATATATTGATTTAGAAAATGAATATAAATATACTTATTATTATGATGAAGATAAGTTAGTATATGGTTATTAGTGAAATCTGATGAAGTAAACACCGTATGGTGTTTTTTTTAAGTTAATGTTATAATTAAAAAAGTAAAAGAGGTGGTAAGATGGATTCTAATGATATTAATGAAACTGAAGAAATAGTAAATGATGAAGAATTAATAGATAATAATGAAATACCATCTATTGAACCGCCTTTAGAAGAAAATGAAGGTCAAATGGATATTGAACCACCTAAAAGTGGTAGTTTTATGGGGGTAGCAAGTAAAAAATTAATAAATCTTTTGTTAAAAAAGAAGTTTGTTGCTATTGGAATTATCGGCTCAATTATTTTATTATTTATCGTTATTTTTTTTGGAGCTAATGTCTCTACTGAAACTTATAATTATAAATATATGGAAAGTTTAGAAGATCCTTGTGAAGAAGTAAAAGTAGTTTATGAACCATATGGTAGCTATGATAGTGAAACAAAAACTATGAAACTTGAAGATTATGTTGCTGATGCGACATATACTTATACTAAAGATATTGAAAATATAGATGAAGGAACTTATCATTTATATAAAGCTTTAGCAATTGCATTAAGAACTGAAGTAATTTCTAATAATTGTTCTATTACCTTTCGTGATAAAAAATTGTCTGATAAACCAGCTAGTGAAGGTAAATATAATATATTGAATAATGCTTTAGTATCTTCTAAAGGAGTAGTTGTATCTAAAGTTGGTAAAAAAAATATTATGAGTGTTAATGTTTCTGATTTTTGCTATAATCAAAAAGATAGTGATAATTATTCTATTTTTCAAGTTCCTAATTTTTATATACCTACTAGTTGGGTAAATAATAATGTTCCAAGTAGATATAAAGATTGTCCTTGTAATCAACCAGATGAAAATTTAAGTTCATGTTATATTACTAAAGATTTTAAAGAATGGGCTCATCAAGATGATACAAGTGGTTTTAATGTTTATGCCGCTTATTATTTACTTGATGAATATAAATTAAGTTGGTCTGATATTTTAAAATACTTTATAGGAGATCATAATTATTGGACAATTGAAAAAAATAAAGAAGATAATGAAGAAGAATTAGAAGAAACTTGTGGAGCCATGGATTTACATAAGACAACCTTAACTAAAGAACAATTTATTGCGGGAATGAAAAATTATAATTATAAAGGCAGTATTACGGATGGTTGGAAATTATTTCTTCAAAATGCTGAAACAATTTATGATGTTTCTAAAAAAAATAATATTAATCCTGAATTTGTAGTAATAAGAGGTATTTTAGAAGGTTTTAATCCTGATTTTGATGAATATGGCAATCGCCAATTAGAATATAATAATTTTTGGGGCTGGGCATGTTATAATGGTGTTTCAGCATCAGATTGTGCAAATTTTGGCAGTACTTTTAAAGATGGAGTAGATGCATATTGTAAAAAAGTTTATAATCAATATACTGATTATGAAGATTTACTTAGAAGTTATGCTTATTTGGGTGATTATTGGTATAATCCTGGTAATTCAGGTGTTGGTGGTTGCTATTATGCACCATACATTTATCCAAATGGACTTCCTTCAAGGGTTCAAAATGCTTGTGATGGTCCCGCTTGTTATATTAATGGCGATCCAACTAATTGTACTAAAACAACATCTGAAGATCAATTAATGTATGGTAAATATCAAGATCGAAATGTCACTGAACTTCGCAAAGCAATATGGAATTTAAGTGAAACTGATTGTAAAATGACTGCTAGTGGAGCAGGATGTATGTGGTGGCCAATTGGTTCTATCAATACCACTGAAAAAGATGGAATTACTTATGCTTTAGATGAACCTGAAACTACAACTATTACTAGTGGTTTTGGCTTACGAAATGCTCCTCTTGCCAATGCAAGCACTAATCATAATGCTATTGATATTGGGGGCGGCAGAGAAGGACAAACTAATATTATTGCCGCGGCAGATGGAAGTGTTACTAACATTATTACTGGTTGTATTGCTGGTAACCATTCTTGTGGAGGACAATTAGGTAATGCGGTATATATTACTCATTCTGATGGAAGTTTAACTAGATATGGTCATTTATATAGTGTTGCTGTAAAAAAGGGTGATACAGTTAAACAAGGACAAGTTATAGGTAAGATGGGTAATACTGGTAATTCTACGGGCCCTCATTTAGATTTTCAAGTTCAAGTAAATGGTCAAATTGTTGATCCAACTAATTATGTTTCGAGTGGTGATACTCGTAAAGTTTGTAGTGGAACTGGTAGTGTAGTAAGTGGTGAATCTAGTAAGCAAACAATCTGTTTAACCTTAAAAAATAGTGGTTATAGTAATGAAGCTGTCGCGGGTATTATGGGTAATTTACAACAAGAAAGTAACTTTGATCCAAACTTAGTAAACTCTACTAATCATAAAGGAATTGCACAATGGGAAACCTCACGCTTTAATAGATTAACAAGTATTTATGGAAAGGATAGTTATAGTACTGAAAGTCAAATTAAATTCTTGATTCAAGAATTAAATGAATCATATCCTTCTGCAGAAGAATATCTAAGAGAAAATCATTCAGCAGAAGAGCAAGCATATAATTTCTGTATGGTTTATGAAATACCTGGTAAATCTGATTGTGAAAATAGTAGAAGAAAATCTAATGCTGAAACCCTATTAAGCTATGTCGAAAATGGTTGTGAATAAGGAGGAACTATGAAAAAGAAGAAAATTATTCGCTTTAGTATAATTATTGTTATCTTTTTAATAATTTTTGGAATTGTTTTCTTAATTAATGGTTTACATAAAAATAATGATTTTGATTATCAAGAACCTGAATCAGAAAAAATACCATATGAAATGGAACCAGTTAGAGAATATAGTTACTTTTTTTCCGTTATTAATATATTAAATCAATATTTAAGTTACTTAAATGATCAAAATAATGAAGCTTTATTACAAATTTTACATCCTGAGTATTTAGATTTATATAAAATAAATGAGCATAATTTATATGATAATTTAGGTGAATTTAAAAGTTTACAATTGTCATTTAAAGCTAATATAATGGCTTATAAAACTTATAATAATAAATACTTATATTATGTTAAAGGAGATATAGTAGCTAATAATTTTGAAGATAATAATATTGTTGAGGAGAATGCCATGTTTTTAATAAATGTTGATTATGACAATATTACTTATGCTATCTATCCTTTAAACTACTTATATGAAATATTACCTATTAATGAACCTGAAAAAGATATAATATTAAATAATTATAATGAATTAATTGGTTCAAATGTTATTACTAAAGATTATATATGTAATTTATATTTAAATGATTTTATTTGGCAAGTTAATAATAATCCTCAAAAAAGTTATGATTTACTTAATAGTGATTTTAGAAAAAAAGAATTTAAAGAAAAAAATAAATATTTAAGTTTTATAGATGATAATAAAAATAAATTAAGTTCACAAGTATTTAGTTGTAGTTCGCTAAGTGGTCGTGAAAAAATTTATGAAGTAAAAGATATGAATTTTAATACATATATTTTTACGGAAGAAAGTATTATGAAATATAAAGTGGAGTTTACTTTAAAATAATATTTTAGTATAATAATTAGAGTTGAGGAGGAAGACTATGAAATTTAGAGTTTCGCCTAAAGATTTTACTATTTTTATAATATTTTGTATTTTTTTACTTTATTTATGTGCAATTGCGGTTTTAAATTTTGCTTCTTTTGCTAATGATGGAACTTTTTATGGCTTAAATCCTTTCCCAGCTTTTGGACCAGATTATATATTTTTAACATTATTTATGTTTTTTATGGCTTTAGTTATGATATTTTCAAGTGTTTCATCTTATATATTTGAAAAAGATAAAAGTGGTAAAAGATTAATAAATGTTAAAGAAAAAGAAGAAAAAGGTTATTCAAGATGGGCTAAAGAAAAAGAAATGAAGGAAGATAAAGGGATAGTTCATATTAAAGCAATCGATAAAAATATTGAAGGAGCTGGAATTCCAATTATTAATAATGGGACTGATTTATGGGTTGATGATGGAGAATATCATACGTTAATAATTGGTACTACTGGTAGTGGTAAATCAGAATGTGTTGTTAAACCTCAAGTTAATGTTTTAGCTAAAAAAGGCGAAAGTATGATAGTTACTGATCCTAAAGGGGAATTATATAAATATTGTGGGAGTTATTTAAAAGAACAAGGCTATAATATTATTGTTTTAAATTTTAGAGATCCTGAAGATGGTAATGCTTGGAATCCTCTAACGGCACCTTATCAAAATTATAAAAATGGTAATCGTGATAAAGCAACAGAATTATTAGATGATATTGCTACTAATATTTTAGTTGATCCTAAAAATAAAGAAGCTGCCTTTTGGGAAAGAAGTGCTGCTGACTATTTTTGCGGACTTGCATTAGGTTTATTTAAAGACGCGAAAGAAAGTGAAGTTAATTTAAATTCAATTAATGTTATGAGTACAATTGGTGAAGAACGTTTTGCGGCTAGTCATTATATAAATGAGTATTTTAATTTAAAGGGTGCTGATTCCTCAGAATATATCTTTGCCTCTAATACAATTAATGCGCCTAATGAAACTAAAGGTGGTATATTATCTACTTTTAGACAAAAAATAAGAATTTTTTCATCAAGAGAAAAATTAAGTGAAATGTTATCTTATAGTGATTTTGATATGCGTTCAATTGGTGAGCAAAAAACAGCGGTTTTCTTAATTATTCATGATGAAAAAACCACATATCATAGTTTGCTTACTGTTTTCTTAAAACAATGTTATGAAACCTTAATTGATGTTGCCAAAGTTCATGGTGGAAAATTACCAATTAGAACTAATTTTATATTAGATGAATTTGCTAATATGCCTCCATTAAGCGATGTTGATTCAATGGTTTCAGCTGCCCGTAGTAGAGCAATTCGTTTTACCTTTATTATCCAAAACTTTTCTCAATTAGATGATGTATATGGTAAAGAAGTTGCCCAAACGATTAAAGGTAATTCTAATAACTGGATATATTTAATTAGTACGGAAATGGCAGCTTTAGAAGAAATTAGTAAAATGTGTGGTGAAGTAAAAAGTAAAGAAAAAGATAAAACAGCTTCAACGCCTTTAGTAACAATTACAGATTTACAAAAAATGAAATTATTTCAAGCAATTATTATTCGTTCAAGAATGGCTCCATTTAAAACACAATTAGAACCAGATTTTAAAATGGATTGGGGTATAAAAAGAAAAGAAATGGCTTTTCCTCATCGTGAAATGAAACATATTGATACATTTGATATTAAAAATTATGTATCTGAAGCTAAAAGAAAACAAATGATGGAAAATAATAATAATGAACAAGCATTTAATCCTTTTATGGCTAATATGCCATCGATGCCTTTTAATCCATTTGGCGGACTACCTGTCAATAATCCTAATATGCCAATGAATAGACCTGGTAATAATTTAACTAGTGAAGAAATTGATCGTATGATTGCTGATATTGATAAAAAATTAGCAGAATTAGATGAAGAAGAAGCTAAAGAAAAAGAAAAATTAGCAAATAAAAAAGTAGAAAAACAACCAATAATTAAAGAAGAAAAAATAGTTGAAAATAAAGAAAAAGTAGAAGAAAAACCTACTATAAATGTTGATACTGATTCAATTATTATGAATGAAGATACTATAACTGATGATGAATTCTTTGATGACTTCTTTAATGATTAAAATTATGAAAGTGAAAGTTTTATAATTGGATTTATGTTTTCAAAATTTGACATCTAGAATATACTATAGTATAATTAAGTCACTTCCGTATTAAAAAAGGATGGGAAAAAAATGAAAAAATTACCGTCGATAAAAGCTATGCTTTTAGCTATTATCGTCATTAGCTGTATCCAATTTACAGCCAATAGGATTACAGATATTACTGTATTACAGCCAACAGCAGCATTTACTACTTTAGGTAATACTTTACTTGAATCAATTGTAGTAAAGACTAATCTAGAGAAAGATAATGTTGATGTCTTGGCCGTGAATGATTTAAGCACATTAAAACAAGAAATTGAAATTGTTAAATTAGCGACTTCTACACCAGTTGTAGTCTTTGATGGTTTAACAAAAGATGAATTAATTGCTAAGTTAAATCGTAATTTAACAAGTGATTTAACTGGGTATGGAGAATCTTTTGCTAACTATGCGATTGCTTATGGCGTGGATCCTTATTTAGCATTAGCAATTACTTTACATGAAACTGGATGTACATGGAATTGTAGCACATTAGTAAAAGAATGTAATAATGTTGGGGGTATGAAAGGAAGCGGTTGTGGTGCATACGGAAGATTTGATTCCCTAGATGCAGGAATTGAAGCCATGATTAGCAACTTATCTAGAAATTATGTATCAAAAGGATTAACGACTCCAGAAGCAATTGGACCTCGTTATGCAATGAGTGATACATGGGCATCTAAGATTAATAGTTATATAGAACAAATTAGAAATAATTAATTTGGTACTGTGAGTGTTATAGGGGGTTACACTCACAGTTTTTTTAGTTAAATATCCTTTTAACATTTTAATAAATTTCATAAAATACCTTAGGTGATTACATGAAAAGAATAAGTTTAAAAAATTATGATCTAAGTATGGGAGAATTAATAGATTTATCTAACCCATTAGATTACATGGAAAAACATGATGCTAGAGCTGTAAGTATACCATATCAAAAACTAATGATGAATTATGATAAATATTTAAAAAAAGACCGACCTTATTATTTTATATGTGCAAAAGGTATGCATAGTGGAAAAGCAGTTATGATGTTAGAATATTTAGGATATGATGTAACTCAAGTATTATATTAAAAAAAGTGGTTTAAAATAATCTCAATCTCTTGACTTAGGGGGGGGGGTATTATTATATAATTACCTATAGAATAGGTGATTTTATGAAGCTAAAAAAGTATGAAGATAAAAGTAAGAAAAAAAGAAAAATAATACTTATAAGTTTAGGAGTAATAGTTTTAATAGGTATATCATTTTTATTGTATAAAACCTTTGCGAGTTTTAGAGAAGAAGTAGAATTTCCAATAATGAATGGTAAAGTAGATTATTTTGGTAATAGTGATGTTTATTTTGCCTTTTATAAAGGAAATGAACCATTAGAAGAAATGCCAAGTAAAGAAAATAGTGAAGGATTAGTATTTATAGATGGCGAGTGTGATAATGGGGCAACAATCGAATGGGATAAAGAAGAATGGTCACCATTAATAAAGAACTTAACCAAAAGTAAAACCAAATGTACCTTATATTTTAATGATAAATATATCGATCGCGAATTAAATGGAACCGATCCAGTACTAAATAGTAAATTAATCCCAATAACAATAAATGAAGAAAATGGAAAAGTCACAAGAGCAAATGAAAAAGAGAAATGGTATGACTATAAGAATCAAAAGTGGGCGAATGCCGTGATATTAAGGAGTGGAAAAGCCGATCCAGGAGCAGGAGTCGAAATAGCCGAAAATGATATTGAAAGTTATTTTGTATGGATTCCAAGATATCGTTATCAAATATTTGATGAAGGAAATTATAATGGGTTAACAACTAAAGCAAATAAGGCTCAAAAAATCAATGTTATATTTGAAAGTAAAGATGTAAAACCTCAAAACGGAAGTAAAGAAGGCGAATGGTTAACCCATCCTGCTTTTACAGCTTTTAACACCAATGGAATATGGGTGGGCAAATTTGAAACCGGCTATGATGGAGCAGGAAGTACAGGAGCTGCTGAAGTAAATCCAGCCGACGAAAATGCTGCAATTGAAGCAACTAGTAAAGTCATCATCAAACCAAATGTGTATTCCTGGCGAAAAATCCAAGTAGCTAAAGCCTATACAATTGGATCACACTATGAACAAACTTTAAATAGTCACATGATGAAAAATACCGAATGGGGAGCCGTAGCCTATTTACAACATAGCGAGTATGGAAGTCAAAAAAGAGTAAGAGTTAACAATAATTCAAATTATTTAACCGGATATGCTGGAAAACATGAGCCAACAGTTGGCTATACTGGAACAAATGAGCTTTGTAGTGTCAATGCCAATGCCTGTAACGAGTTTGGCGGTTCAATAAAAGGACAGGATGGCGAATATAGTACAGAGTATTTTAATAAAGCAAGTGTCCTCGCTAGTACAACCGAAAATTATACTGGAATTTTTGATATGGCAGGAGGAGCCTGGGAATATATGATGGCTACTATTGAAGATGGAACTGGTAGTGGTAAACTAGCATCAGGACGTCATAATATGTATAATTCGGGATTTAATGGAAAATTAACATGTTCAGGATGTAACGATAGTGGAGTAGAAGTAAATCATGAAATTACTGAGGTAACGGGAGAAATAGACTTACCAACCGATGAAAGATATTTTGATAAGTATGAATATAATACTAACATATATAGTAAAGGAAAATTAGGAGATGCGACAAAAGAAATGGGTCCATTTTATTCAACAAAACATGGTAATGAAAATAGAAATGTAAGCAGTTGGTATGATGAAGGAGCTTGGTTTATAGGCGCGTCAACACCTTGGTTTGTTCGAGGTGGTGCTACAGCTGATGGAACTGACACAGGTTTATTTGACTTTACTGGTGATAGTGGGCGTGCTAATATTTTTATTAGCTTTAGAATTGTCCTGGCTATTTAACTTTTAAAAACACTTTTCATGAGTGTTTTTTTCATTTATAATATTATTGAAATGAGGTAAAGGTATGGAATATATAATTATTGGTTTATTAGTTTGTGTTTTAATTTTAGGAATTATTTTATTAATTAAAGTAAGCAAAAATAAAAATAGTGATTTAAATGTCACAGAAAAATTAGGCAACTTAGAAACTAATATGGCTAAAGAATTAGGAAATTTTAAGTATGAATTTTCTAATAGTTTAAATAAAGATTTTGAAAGTTTAAATGATCGAATAGAAAAGAAATTAATACTTATGAATGAAAAAGTCAATACTAGACTTGATGAAAACTTTGAGAAAACTAATAAGACATTTACTAATGTTTTAGAAAGATTAACTAAAATAGATGAAGCTCAGAAAAAAATTGATAGTTTATCAACTGAAATCGTTTCATTACAAAGTGTTTTAACTGATAAAAAAACTAGAGGAATTTTTGGAGAAGTAAATTTAAATTATATTTTAAAAAGTGTTTTTGGCGAGAAAAATGATAAAATATATAATATTCAATATACTTTATCTAATGGTGCTATTGCGGATACTATAGTTCATGCTCCTGAGCCATTAGGTAGTATTTGTATTGATTCTAAGTTTCCTCTAGAAAATTATGAAAGAATGACTAATAAAAGTTTAAGTAAAGAAGAAAGAGAAATGGCAACTAAATTATTTAAGATAGATGTTAAAAAACATATTGAAGCTATTAGTAGTAAATATATTATTGCTGGTGAAACAGCTAATCAAGCTATTATGTTTTTACCAGCTGAAGCTATTTTTGCCGAGATTAATGCTTATCATCCTGACCTTTTAAAAGAAGCTTATAATAAAAAAGTATGGCTTACATCACCAACTACTTTAATGAGTACCTTAACAACGGTTTATATGATTATCAAAAATTTAGAAAGAAATAAATATGCTAAGATTATGCAAATTGAATTGAATAAATTAGCTGTTGAATTTGGCCGTTATAAAGAAAGATGGGATAAACTTACCAAAAGTATCGATACAGTTAGTAAAGATGTTAAAGATATTCATAATACCACAGAAAAAATAACGAAAAGATTTGATTCGATTAATAAAGTAGAATTTGAAAAAGAAGATAAAGAATTAATTGAAAATTAGAGGATATACTAATAAAAGAGGTGGAATATGAAAGCATTAATAACTGGAGCTTCTAGTGGAATGGGAAGAGATATGGCTCGTTACTTAGCATCTTTAAATTGGGATTTAATTTTAGTAGCAAGAAGAAAAGAAAAATTAGAACAATTAGAAAGTGAATTAAAAGTAAATGTTAAAATTATTGATATGGATTTATTAAAAGAAGAAAATGTTTATAAGTTATATGATGAAGTTAAAAAAGATGACATTGATTTTTTAATAAATAATGCTGGTTTTGGTTTATTTGGTAAATTTAGCGAAACAAGTTTAGGACGTGAATTAGAAATGATTGATTTAAATGTTAAAACTTATCATATTTTAACTAAATTATTTTTACAAGATTTTATTAAGAAAAATAATGGAATGATTTTAAATGTTTGTAGTAGTGCAGGTTTTTTAGCAGGGCCTAATATGGCAACATATTATGCTACTAAAAATTATATTACTAAATTAACTTTAGCAATTCATGAAGAATTAAAACATCAAAACTCTAAAGTAGTTATAAGTGCCTTGTGTCCAGGTCCAGTTGACACTGAATTTACTCAAATTGCGCATGGTAAATTTACTGTAAAAGAACTAAATAGTTATCATGTTGCTAAATATGCTATAAATAAATGTTTTAAGCATAAGATGATTATTGTTCCAGGTTTAATGATGAAAATGGGTTTATTCTTTAGTCGTTTTGCTCCTTGGAGTATTTTATTAAAAGTAACTTATCAAATCCAATACCGTAAAACAAATGTCAAATAAGTAAAAAAATAAACAGATATTGCTTTTAATTGTGATATTATTATTTTAGGAGATGAATAAGTATGTTTGAAAGAAAAAAATTAGAAAAAGAAAAAAAATCATTACAAAGCATAAAAGAACAAATGGGTATTAATATTAATAAAGAATATAAAGAAAATAATTACGAAAATCAATTAGCTAATTTAACAACTATGTTTAGAATGAGTAATGATTTAAGTGTTAAAGAAGATATTGCTAATCAAATAGTAGCCTTAAGAGGTGAACTTCCCTTAGATATAAGAATGGAATTAGATAGTTTTAAAAATTCAATGAGAAAGTAAACACTTTCTTTTTTTTATTTTTAAAATTAAAAGAATAGCGTATTACTATTCTTTAATTAAATTTAAAAACATCTATATATTAAGCTCCTTGCAAAGTTTTAATTTCTTCTTTAGATAATCCAGTTGCTTTTGATATAACATCTATACTTATTTTTTGACTAATTAAGTTTTTAGCAATTTCAAGACTTTTCTTTTTTTCGCCTACTTCAATGCCTTCTTCTTTACCATGGGCTAAACCATCATCATAAGCCCCATCTCTAAGTAATTTATCACGGTCATAATACATTAACACATCGATGTTTTCTAAAACATAATTTCTTACTTCTTCTAATGTTTTTTCCATTATAATCTACCTTGCAAATCTTTAATTTCTTTTTTAGATAAATCAGTTAATTCAATAATATCTTCTATATCATTCCCACGAGAAAGCATTTTTTTAGCAATTTCAATTAATCCTTCTTTTTTACCATGGGCTAAACCATCATCATAAGCCCCTTCTCTAAGCAATTTGTCACGGTCGTAATACATTAAAACATCGATGTTTTCTAAGACATCATTTACTTTTTTTCTAAATGCATTCATCATTTCATCTCCCTCATATAATTTATCTAACAATTCTTCATCACTACATACAAACCTTACATTCCTTTCACTTCGTTCAAGGCACACATAGTAATGAAAACTTGAACAAAATTTATTTTAT
>CANQSO010000017.1 GCA_947626535.1 uncultured Bacilli bacterium
TAATGCTGTTATTACTACTAATATTATATTTCTTATTATTCTTTTCTTTTCCATATATAAAGACACCTCTATCTTTATATTAACACTTTACCCCCCCCCCTAAGTCAAGTTGAAGTTATTACTTTGAACCACAATGTATTTATTTATTTATTTATTTATTTATTTATTTATTTATTTATAATAATAAAAAATATGCAAAATAAATTATTACTTTGCATTTTAACATTATATATTTTTTATTTTATTAATATTTAATATTCCTATTAAACTTAAAGCAATTATTAAAACAATAATTATATTATCATTAGTTTGAGGATTTACATCAATATCAAATAATTCATCAATTTCATTTAATGTTAATTCTTCACCAGCAGTTAATGTTTCTTTAACACCATCAATAGACATTACAGCCCCATTAGTATCATCAGGCACCCATAATGTTGGTCTATCATTACTTTCTGAATCATTTTTTAAATCAGTACTACTATCTAAATCAACTCTTGGAGCTTCAGAAACATTAGCTCCCTTACCAAGTTCAATTCCCCCAAAACCATTTCCCGATACATCAATTGTCCCTTCTAATTTAACAACTGAACCATTAATTAAAAGACCTGCATTGCCACCTGTTAATTTTATGTCTTTAATAGTAGCATTAGTTTTATAAACTTGTAAAACATAAATACCTGCCCAAACTGTAAAATCATCACTATCACCAAATTTACCTACATATTTAATATTATGATTTTTGCCATCAAGATAAATTGGTCTAGTTATATTTATTTTTTCTGTAGTATTTACATCTGCACCTAAAATAATCGTATCAATATCTTTATTACTTAAAGCACTTTTTAATTCATCTTGATTTTTGACAGTTTTACTTTCAGCATTGACATTAGTTGTGATAAAACAACTAAACAATAGTATTAAAAAAATACTAATTTTTTTAACTATAGTTAACATTATATTTCTCCTTTCCAATATTAGTTTGTTAATTTTGGAAAAAAGTATACTTATTTTGTCAGATTATGTCATTTAACTAAATCGTGATATTTATCATTATATAATTTTCTCATCTTTTTTAATGCCTTATGTTCACATGCTGAGACAAATTGTATAGTACATCCAAATAAATTTGATAATTCTGATAATTTTTTTTCTGGATACCCACAAATCCCAAATCGATATTTTATAACTTCTTGTTGTTTTTTACTTAAACAACTTAACATCTCCACTATTATATCTTTATAATAATCATTATTTACTATATTAAAAATATCTTCCTCATTTAATCCAATAATATTATCTAAATAAGTACTTGAATTATTCTCATCTACTATTTCATCTAAAATAATTAATTCTTTATTTTTTTTAGTATATTTTAAATCATTAAGTATTTGATTTTTAATCGCAATATATAAATATGATGTTAAAGGAATCATTGTATTTTTTTGATAATCATAACTTAATAATGCATTATAAAAACCAAATAAAATAGAAGATTGTAATTCATCATAAGTAAAAGGTAAATTATCAAACTTTTTTGCAAAATATTGTAAATATCTTTTAAAACAATTTTTTAAAATTATAAATGATTTTTCATCTTGATATTTTTGAAAATGTATTAAATATTTTTTTATTTCTTCTAAATTCATATCCATTTCTCCCAAAAAATTAATTATATTATAGCAAATAAATCATAAAATTTTAATAAGGAAGTGAATTATGTTTTTATTTGAGTTAATTAAACAGATGTTATTTTTTACAGGAAGTTATTCTAATCAAGTTTTTCCTGAACCGTTAAGTAGTGAAGAAGAACATGAATGTATTATTAAAATGCTTCATTCTGATGAAGAAGCTAGAAATAAATTAATAGAGCATAATTTAAGATTAGTTGCTCATATAGTTAAAAAATTTGATGTTAAAGATAGCGAAACTGATGATTTAATTAGTATTGGGACGATTGGATTAATAAAAGGTGTTGATTCTTATAATTTAGAAAAAAATATTAAATTAACTACTTATATTGCTAAATGTATTCAAAATGAAATTTTAATGTATTTTAGAAGTATTAAAGGCGAATCTTATAAAAATATTAGTTTAAATGAATCAATTTGTTATGATAAAGATGGTAATGAAATTAATTTAATTGATGTTGTTAAAGATAAAAGTGAAGATTTTGATACGGTTATTCATACGAAAGATAATATTATTTTATTAAATAGTTATTTAAAACTTTTAACCCCTAGAGAAAAACAAATTATTATTAAAAGATATGGACTTAATAATACTAAAGAACAAACTCAAAAAGAAATTGCTAAGGAAATGAATATTTCTAGAAGTTATGTATCAAGAATTGAAAAAAGAGCATTAATGAAAATGCTAAAAGAATTTATCAAAAGTAAAAATACTATTTGATTAAATTATTGTATGCTGGTAATAAAACTTTTTCATAACGATATTTTAACATTTGCAAATAAAAGTCTTTACTAATATCACTTATAATTTTTATGTCATTATATTGATTAGGTAATTCTTTAAAAATATTTTCAATTTCGTTTAAATCTATTTTAGGAATAATAGTTTTTAAAGCTTCATTACAATCTTCATTTTCTAAAGACATAATGTATTTTAAAGGATTTATCTTTTTTGAAACTGCACTATCAAAAAAAACTTGTTTAATTTTAAAATCATCTTCTAAAATATTTTTAAATTTATTATCATCAGATTTATTATAAAATGATGCTCCATTATCATATACTGGGGCTATTTTTTTTCCATCAGTATCTTTATTGATAATAATTCCCCAATTGCTTTCATTACGATCATTATTATTTATTAAAGCATCTATAATAAACATTTGCCAAAAATGTTTTTTTAAATCAGGTAATTCTTTAAAATATTCATTTTATCCATATAAACCATAATTTGTTCTAAATCATTAATAGAACTAGCTAATGATTTACTTAAAAAATATTTTTCTATTTCATCACTATGAGAATTTTTCATGCTATTATAATCAAGAATCATTTCATTATTTGCCAAAAAATCTTTACAAATAACTACTAATATATTATTTATAATTCCTAATTTAACTTCATGAGTTAAAAGACCAATTTTTTGATATATCATGGATCCCAAATATTCTGATAAAGGCGTTGTTGAATAACTTAACGTTACATTTTCTAAACTTTTTGTGGATTTTGGGTATTTTATAAACCATTTTTCATTATTGTATATAATACCTAATTTATCTCCACCATGACCTCCATAGCTAAGACTGCTTTCAACACAATTATTTAAATTTAAAATATCAATCATATAACCACCCATACTTATTTAAAATTTTTTCATATTCTTGCTCAGTAATTTGTCTATTTCTTAAATATGTTTTACCAGTAATTTCCAATTCGTCAAACAAAATATCATAATTAAACCAATCACCAGTTTTATCATATTCTTCTAATTTTTTAATCATTTCTTGTAATTCATTTGGCAATTTAGAATAATCAAAATTAATAGTTTTATCATATAAATCTTTCTTCATTTAATTTACACTCCCTATAAAAATTATATCAATAACTTATGCAATTGTAAATTCTTAAAACATTATCTTTTTATTATCATAGAATATATAAGAGGTGAAATGTTTATGGACAGTAATTATTATAAGGCCTTAGAAAAAGTAAAAAAAGCCCGTAAACAAATGAATGTTAGCTATAATTGTTATAAATTAATTCCAGGACCTACGGGACCGACTGGACCTAGTGGTGGTGGAATTTCAATTTTAGGTGTTTATGATTCGGTTGAAGAATTAATTGATGCTTACCCTACTGGTGAAGCTGGAGAAGCATTTATTATTGGTGGTGATTTATATGTTTGGGCAAATAATTCAGATAATTGGTTAAATGTGGGAAGATTTAAAGGTGAAGAAGGACAAATGGGTCCGACAGGTCCGATGGGAATGGAAGGTCCACAAGGACTTATTGGACCAGTTGGACCGCAAGGAATTATGGGTCCGCAAGGAAATCCTGGTGCCCAAGGTCCTGTGGGACCTACTGGACCGCAAGGTATTGAAGGACCGATGGGTCCAATGGGACCAATGGGAATTCCAGGACCTCAAGGCGAAATGGGAGAAAAAGGCGAAATGGGCCCACCAGGTACAAGCGTTACAATTTTAGGTTCTTATGATACGATAAGCGAGCTAAAAGCTGAACACCCTACTGGGGAGATTGATCAAAGTTATTTAGTTGGTGAAAACTTATATGTTTGGTCTAATGAAACTCAAGATTGGGAAAATGTTGGCATGATAAAAGGACCTAAAGGAGATCAAGGAGATACGGGACCAGCTGGACCTATTGGACCGCAAGGCCCAGTTGGACCGATGGGGCCTCAAGGTGAACGTGGTATCCAAGGACCTCAAGGAGATCAAGGAATTCAAGGTCCTCGAGGTGAACAAGGAATACAAGGACTTGAAGGTCCAAGAGGAGAACAAGGACCACGTGGGGAGCAAGGGCTTATTGGACCACAAGGCGTGCAAGGCCCTCCAGGACAAATTGGACCGCAAGGAATCGATGGACCAACAGGACCGACCGGACCTACGGGACCACAAGGTGATGTTGGACCTATGGGACCTAAAGGTGAACGTGGAGAAATGGGTGAACAAGGTTTTCCAGGTCTTCAAGGACCAACGGGACCTACGGGACCACAAGGCGTTCCAGGACCTGATGGACCAATCGGGCCAAAAGGAGAACCAGGTATTTCTACTCTTCCCGTCGCATTTTTCATGACAACTAATAGTTTAGATGATGATTTTGGCATTATGGTTAATTCCAAAGAACGAATTCCAATTGAAGTTAAAACGATTGATTACGGTAGCAATTATACCTTGAATGATCAAAAAAATACGATAACATTTTTATATCCTGGTATTTACCGAGTTGATGTGATGGTACAGGCTTATTCGCAAAATGCTTTATTAGATCCTCAAACACCAGGAATTGTATCCATAGGATTTAAAAAAGTTGGGGAAGAAACCGTTTATGTTGGTGGTAGTACTTGGGACAAAGAAGAACCTTGTGTAAGACTTTCTACTTCTGGTATTATCTCTACAACCTTAAATGATGAAGAATTTGAACTGGTAAATACCAGTACTGACCAAATCACTTTAATAAGTCCAAATATAAATAGCCTTACTACTACTTCTTCATTTGTTAATACTGTAGTAACAATTATAATTGAAAAAATCCAATGAAAAACTCATTGGATTTTTAAATTATATTAACCTAAAGTAATATCTAAAACCATCATGATAACAAAGCCTAGGGCTACCCCAATTATGCCATAAGAATTTCGTTCTTTTTCATGAATTTCAGGAACTAATTCTTCTACTACAACATAAATCATTGCTCCGGCCGCAAAAGAAAGCATAAAAGGTAAAATAGGCACCACAAACTTAGTTAAACAAATAGTTAGAAAAGCCCCAATTGGTTCTACTATGCCAGATAAAACACCATAAATAAAAGCTTTTAATTTACTACTACCACTTGCTTTCATCGGTAAAGAAATAATTGCTCCTTCAGGAAAATTTTGAATGGCAATACCAATTGCTAATGCATAAGCACTTGCTAAAGTAACGCCTGCACTACCAGATAAAAAAGCCGCAAAAATAATTCCCACAGCCATACCTTCTGGCAAATTATGTAGGGTCACAGCAAAAGCAAGCATTGATGGTTTACGAGAATCTTTTTCACAACGATTAGTTATTTTATCAATAACAGTTAAAAATAATATGCCAAAAATAAAACCCAATGCTGGACTAACCCAACCACCATTTGTCATATTAATTGCGGGTATTAATAACGACCAAATAGATGCAGCAATCATTACCCCACTTGCAAATCCCAATAATAATTTTTCAATTTTACTATGAACTTTGTCTTTCATAAAAAAGACAATAAAAGAGCCTAAAATCGTACCTATAAAAGGAATTAATATTCCCAGTAAAATATCCATAACATACTCCCTCCTTTTATATATAAATGAGAAAGTTGTTAAGATGTTCTTAGATTTTAGTCCATATCATTTTATTATCTTCAAATTTATAACTTATTTTATTTTCATCACATAAATATGCTAAATAAGATCTAATTGTACTACCTACTAAAACATATTGATTTAAATTCATTTCTAATTGATATTCAACAAAAATTTCTTTTAAAATTTCTTCAAACGTTTTATCATTACATAAATTATAAATCTTATTACTTATTTCCAATATCTTATCTTTATTAATTTTAATTAAATTACTAATATCACTTGTAGCTTCACAATGGGAGGCAATATAAAGTTTACCATTTAAATTACTTAAATAATCTAAAGTATTTAAATATTCTTTAACATCATAGATAAAAAATAAATGATATTTATTAATTGTTTCTTCACTAAATAAAGCATCTCCTAAAAAATAAATTTCATCACTAGTTTTAAGACCAATCATATCTAAAAAATGACCTTTTAAAGGAAAGTATTCTAAACCTTCTGGTAAATTATCTTTAATATTTAAAACATTAGAAGGTTTAGCATATAAAAATTTATTTTTTAAATCTTTAAAAGGATAGCCACCATATAACATTGTTGGTTCTAAGATTGGATTTTTAATAAAAGACATTTCAATATCACTAGCATAAATACTGCAATTAGTTCGCTCTTCTATTACTTTATTACCCCCAATATGGTCAGCATTAGAATGAGTATTAATAATTCCTTTAATATGCCATCCTTCATTTTCAATTATTTTAATAATTTTTTTACCAGCATCTTTATCATTACCACTATCAATAATATAAACATTTTCTTCATCTATTTTATAAATTCCAATATTAGTATTATTTTTAAGATAATAAGTTTTATCCCCTACTTTAATTAATTCCATGTTTTCCTCCTAACAAAAAAAGGCTTTAAGCCTTATAATTCATCATTAATTTGTTCTATTGCTTCTAATTCAGTTTCAACTGCTGCTCTAAAACGTTTTTTAAAGACAATTATTTTTCTTCTTAATTCTTCAGCATCACTTTCTAGTTTTTGAGCTTTTATTAAAGCATCATTAACTATTCTAGAAGCATTTCTTTTAGCATCTTCAACAATAGATTTAGATTCATCTCTTGCCATTCTCTTAATTTGATTAGATGCATCTTCTGCTACAAGTAAAGCCCGATTTAAAGTATTTTCCATATTTTGATATTGTAAAAGTTTTTCTTTTAAAGTTTTGTTTTCACGATCTCTTTCTTTTAAACTATCAAGCATATTTTCATATTCTTTTGTTACTCTTGCGACAAACTCATTTACTTCACTTTTGCTATAACCATTAAAACTTTTACTAAACTTCTTCACGCTTCACCTTCTTTACTAACAAGAAAAATTATTTTACCAGTCTATATCATCACTTTCATTAGTAGTCTTAACTGGTTTTTCATTTTCATCAGTAATCTTTCCTTGAATATTAACATTTTTTGGAGTGCATAGATAGATTCCAACACCTATTTTTTGCATCGTTCCACCTATAGAATAAACACATCCCGTCAAAAAGTCAATAATTCTTTTTGCTTGAGCGCTTGTAACTCTTTTAAAATTAACTACTACACTATTGCGATTTTTTAAATGGTCAGCAATTTGTTGAGATTCAGAATAAGCTCTTGGTTCCATTAAAATCATTTTATTACCAGTCTTTTCAGCTTCTTTTAAAGACTCCTCTGTACTTACATTATAATATTCATCTTCATTAGAAATTCCTTCATCATCTTTGTCAGTTAATAAACTTTTTAATTTGTTAAATGCCATATTTATCTATCCTTTCACGTTATCTACTTTAACATTGTATCAAATATATTTTACTTTTTCAATCACAATTTTTGGCAAATCAAACAAGATAATAATTAAGAAAAATAAAATTATTTATTCTAAAATAAATGGATTACCAATACTTCCATATTCTTGTTCTGGATTAGGATTTGTTGCTATTCTAACTGATGATTTTAAATAAACAACTGGTCTTATATCATAAGATAATATTGACCCTATATTAAGTCCATTTCCTTCATCAAAAATTGCATATACTTGTTGAGCATATTCAGAATGAGGAGCTGGAGTCATTGTCCATTGATACTCTTCATTATAAAGCCAATCATTGTTTTGACATTCAAAATCCCCAAAATAACCTAGTGGCACTTGTAAACAATCATTTCTTGCTTCTTCTCCTACAGCAAACCAGTAATCCGATGGATACATTAATCCTATATATCCCAACCATTTAGTTGTTCTATCTATTTTATCATTACAATATGGTTCTAAAAAATTACATTGTTCTCTACCATTATGAGAGCTTCGCTCGGCATTATATGTGTTTAAATAAATATATGAATCATCTTCAGTTTCAAAAGTACCTGTATTCCAATATACTTTTTCTAGTCGTTCTTTTACTATGTTACTTATCCCACTACTTCTAAAATCACAATCTACAAATTCATTACTAACTTCATTATTATTATAAAAATAGCATTTACCTTTTTCACTATTCCAATATAAACTATTATTAATTGTTTGAGTAGCACCAGAAGAATCAATATCTTGATTTTTTTCAAAATCAGGATTTAACAGTTTCATAACATCAGCTTGACTCCATTCATTTACACCTTCACCATCATTTACATTATTTACTGATGTATCCCAAGTATATTTGCCAATACTATCACTTCTTATAACTTTTAAATAACTATCTTTATTTCCATTATAATTTTCAATATTATTCATTATACCAATTATTCGCCACAAAATAGGATTTCCATTACCATCTTTATCACCAATATCAATATAATTATTTGGATTTTTGCCAATATAACGTAAATTATTATCATTTGTTCCTATATCTTCACCTAATAACTCTATTCCATCATATGCTAAATGTGTAGTATCAGTTTTAGCTAAATTTTTTATATATTCAGCAGCTGTTGGTTTTGGCTCATCAAAATATAAACTGCATTTTGTCTTGCTTTTACTCAAATTTTTAACTATTGGTCCCCATTCTTCACTATCCCATTCTATTGTTGCTCCATTATCACATGTGCCATGGTCAAAGACTAAATTTTCTTTATTATCTTTCTGAGGCATTTCTTCTAATTGTTTATCGCCCTCATAAAACACAAAATAAATATCACTATTACCAAAGTAATCAACTTTTCCATTCATCATTGGAAATTCTACACTTTCCGTAAAACTTGCAAAGGTTTTATATAACAAAAAAGAAAAGCCTACTAATACAATTGCACTAATAGTTATTAATATTATTTTTCTTCTTTTTATATTTTTATCAACATACTTTTCAAGTTTCATTTATATAGCCTTCCTTCTACTATATAAATATAACATTGTACCGATTAAAAATCAACCGATATCGGCGCATATTTTATTTATCTTTTTGTTACACTTTTGGTAATTGGAGATGGATTATATGCAATTTAAAGAAGCAGTTAGTAAAAGAATATTAGAATTATGCGATAAATATCATTACTCACCAAATAAACTTGCTGAAATGTCTACTATTCCACCTACAACTTTAAGGTCTATGTTAGCAAATAAAGTAGAAAATCCTAGTTCATATAATATTTATAAAATATGTAAATTATTTAAAATGGAAATGAAAGATTTTTTTGATACTGATTATTTTAAAATTAATAAAATAGATGATGATTAATAATCATTTTTTTATTGCTTGCTTTCTCTTTTGATAAATCTTATCACACATATTTTTTAAAATTTAACATTAAATCATTAATCTTCCTTAACCAACTTTACATAATATCATAAACAATGATAGCAATATTTTAAAATGATAATATGTAATTTTAATAATTAATCTTTCAATTATTTATTTAACTTATATGCATAATATAAACCAATTAAAGAACTAATAACAAATATTAATAAATCATAATTATAAAATGATCCATTTTGAATAAAGTTAATTATAAAATCAATAATAAATACAATTAGTATAACTGAATTGATAGCTAATAATAATAATTTATGTTTCTTTTTATAAAAGATATAGTCTAAAATTAATAAAAATGCGTAAATAAGATATTCATAAGACATTATTTTAAATACATTCCAAGTATTATTAAGCATCGAAATTATTTTCGTAGTTTCTTCATTAGATAAATTCAAAATCATATTTAAATTTGCTCCAACTGAAGAAATAGAAATATATCCAACCCATAAAAAGAATAATAAAGGTACAATAATTACACTGCTTAATAAAATATAATTTTTAATTTTTTCTCTTTTACTTAAATCCTTCTTTTTTTCCATCATTTTTAATCTTTACTCCTTCATACTATTTCATAGACATTGTATCATGAATTTAATAACTTTTTTAATATTTATATTAAAATTCTTAAAAAAGAATAGCTTGACACTATTCTTTATACATTTTCTACTAATTTTAATTCATTACCAACAAATACTACTAAATATTTCATCGGATTTTTTAGTCTTTCATCTTTACTATAACTTTCTAATTGACTCTTTCCTTCATTTATTTTTTCTTTTAATAATTCTTCACTATAATCTTTTTTCTTTATATATTTTAATTCAATCATTATATTATTTTTCATTAAATTATTATTTTTAAAAAGCATTATATCTATATATCCATTTTTACATGGATATTCTAAATAAGTATTTATTGCTGGATGTCTTAATAATGTATAATATATTAACGCTATATACTTTTCATCAAATTTCATGAATATTCTATTATCACTTAATTTTAATATTTCACTTACATATAAACTTATCTTATTTATTTTACTTTCAAATAATATTTCCTCATAACCATCTTCTAATTTGCCATCAGTAAATTCTATTTTTAATTTTTCTAATATATCTATAAAATAATTATTATATGTTTCTTTCATTATTTTATTTGGTACTTTAAATTTTAGTTTATTTAATACTTCATTATATTCTTTTATTGTTAAATAACCAAAATAATATAATAAACTTATTAAATCATCTTTATTTAAGCTTCCTAATAAATTAAAACTATATTTTAATGTTCCATTAATTTCACTTGTTTTTAATAATTCATCTAATATATCTTCATAAAAATTATTATTTTGTAATTTTAATATATTTTCAATTTTTCCATAATTTACAACTATATTTGTATCAATTAATTTCTTAGGAATACTTTTATAATTTTGATAAAAATCTAATAAATACATTACTAATGTTGCATTAAATACTCTTTCTTTAGCATCTTCATTAAATAAATAACCATCATAGTTTTCAATCATGATTTGTTTTATTTCTTCACGCTTATTTTTTTCTTCTACTACTTCATTTAATAAATTATCTACTTCTTTATGAGTTAAACCAATCATACTATTAAATTCTTCATAATTTGATATATTTGTTGCTATATTAAATCCTGTTGTCATACTATCTAATGTTATTGGACATATTCCTGTTGCAAAAAATCTTCCAACTACTCCTAAACCAATATACTCTTTTATTACAGCATAAAATGCTTTAATGAATCCTTCATTTCCAACAATATTTTTAAAACGATCTGCATTACCTTCTAAAATAGCATTAGTAAAATTATCATATTCATCAATTATAATATATAATTTGCAGTCTAAATTTAATGATCTAAATTCACGCAAAAAATTTATTATAATTTGATTTGTATTTACTCCTTTTATTTCAATATTTGTTTTGTAATAATCATTAAAATTTTCAATTCCATCAATAACTTTATTATTAAATTCTTCTTCTAACTGTTTTTCATTTTTATTTGCAGATGTCAATCCTGAAAAATCAAACTTTAAAACATAATAACTATTTCTTTTTTCAGTTGGATGTTGATGAATATATAAACCATCAAATAATCTATCAAATAAATCTTTACTATTTATATCATAGTAATAATAAATCATACTAGTAAATAGACTTTTTCCAAATCTTCCTGGTCTTAAATAAAATAATGTTTTACCTGCATTTTCTAATTTTTCTAAATACATTGTTTTATCTATATATAGATAATTTTCTAATATTAAATCTTTATAATTTATAATGCCATAAGGTATCTTTTTCATTACTTAAGCCCTCTTTCTATAAATTAATTTTATCAAATAATTATTTAAAAGTCACTATGTATTTTAATCAATGAACTATTTAAAGTAGGCCACTATTTTTTTAATATTTATTTACAAAACATTTAATAAACAAAAAAGAACTTGATTTAACAAATTCTTTAAAATAAGCTTAATTGACTTGTTTCAGGCATACCTTCAAATATTCCTAAAGAACGCATTTTATCAATTGTTGTAGCATTTACTTTACCACGATTTTGAAAGTCTTCAACACTATAGAAAGGTTTTTGATTACGTTCTTCAATTATTTTAGTAGCAACAGCATCACCAAGACCATCTAAACTTCTAAATGGTAAGATTAAAGCATTCTCTTCTTCTTCCATCACAAAGTTATTCCCATCACTCTTTGTTAAATTAATACATTTAAATTTAACGCCCCTTGCAGAAGCTTCTAAAGCAAGTTTTAGAGTTTCTAAAACTGACTGTTCTTTATTTGTGGCGTCATAGCCTTTACTTTGAATATCAATAATTCTTGCTTTAATAGCGTCATAACCTTTTAACATACAGTCTATATCAAAGTCGGTAAATCTTGTTGAAAAATAGGTTGCATAATAAACAAGTGGTTTGTGAACTTTGTACCAAGCAATTCTAAAAGCTGACATAACATAAGCTGCCGCATGAGCTTTTGGAAACATGTATTTAATTTTAAAACAAGAATCAATAAACCACTTAGGTATTTTAGCTTGTTCCATAATGGCTTTATATTCAGCCCAAGTTGCTGGATCTTTACTAGCTTTTCCTTTTCGGACAAATTCCATAATTTTAAAAGCTTTAAATGGTTCTAAGCCTCCATAAATAAGTTCAACCATAATATCATCACGACAACCAATTACTTTACTAAATGGCACGACATTTTTCTCAATTAATTCTTGAGCATTGCCAAGCCATACATCAGTACCATGAGCAAGACCGGCAATTTTTACAAGTTCAGCAAAGGTAGTTGGTTTAGTGTCTTTAACTAATTGAATAGTAAAAGGGGTACCAAATTCAGGGACACCAAGAGTTCCGGTGTCACACATGATTTGCTCTTTACTAACTTTTAAAGCTTTAGTTGAAGTAAAGATTGACATCGTATCTTTATCATCTAATGGTACTTTAGTTATATCATCACCAGTTAAATCTTGAATCATTCTAAGTTGAGTTGGATCGGTATGACCTAGAATATCTAATTTTAATACACATTCATCAATAGCATGATAATCAAAATGGGTGGTTCGCCAAGCCTTTGATGGATCTTCTGATGGAAATTGGAAAGGTGTAAAGTCAAAAACTTCTTTATAGCCTGGAATTACAACTATTCCTCCAGGATGTTGACCAGTTGTTCTTTTAACACCCGTACATCCTTTAGCAAGACGTTCTACTTCAACATTTCTCATCATAATATTTTTTGATTCACAATAACCTCTTACATAACCAAAAGCGGTTTTTTCGGCTACTGTACCAATTGTTCCAGCACGGTAAACATTATCAATACCAAATAATACTTTGGTATATTCATGGGCACTGGCTTGATTTAAATCTGAAAAGTTTAAGTCAATATCTGGAACTTTATCAGCATTAAAACCTAAGAAGGTTTGGAATGGTATATCATGACCTTCTTTATCCATTTTACTTTGACATTTTGGACATTTTTTGTCAGGCAAATCATAACCACATTTATAATTGTTTCCAAGTGATTCCCCATTTTCATCTTCAAATTCACTATGTTGACATTTTGGACAACGATAATGAGGTGACAAGGCATTAACTTCCGTTATTCCCATTAAGTTAGCGACAAACGATGAACCTACACTACCTCTTGAGCCAACTAAAAACCCTTCGTCATTAGAGTGTTTTACAAGCTTTTGAGCAATTAAATAGATAACATCAAAATTAGCTCCGATAATCGCCGTCATGGTCTTTTTAGCTTTTTGGTGTAACTCTTCATCAGATGCTTCATTATCATCTTTTTTTAAGGCTAGGTATATTTCATTTTCTACACTATCAGGGCCTTTAATTACTACTTCATGCATTCTTTTATAGATAGCATCTTCATCATCACCAGCGTTTTTCTTAACAGCATCGATAAATCCAGCTCCGTATAATTCTAGAGCAATCCTCTCTTCTAAGTGATGAGGTAAGGGGTCGCCATACCAAGACTTAGCCTTATCATAAACCATTTTAGTAACCGTCATTTGTGAATCTGGAATAACTGGAGCAAAAGGAATACCATGAGTATCAGGAATAACTTCAATTTCATCACACTTATTAGCAATTAAATTAGAATTAGTAACAACAATTTCATAAGCAAGTTCTTCTCCTAAAAAGGCAAATTCTTCTAACATTTCTTTAGTTGTTCTTAAATACATATTAGGAACTTCGATCCCTCTTCGATTTAAAGGATGAAGTTTACCATTAAATTTTTGATTAACAATAATTTCGCGATATATATTGTCTTCTTTCTTTAAATTGTGAACATCTCCGGTTGCCACGACTGGTTTTCCTGCTTCTTTAGCAACTCTGATAATTCTTTTTAAAAACTCTTGGGCTTCATGTAGGGTTACAAATTTTCGTTCATTACCAATTAAATGAGCAAAAACTGATGGTGGTTGAACTTCAATATAATCATAAAAACTCATCATATTAACTAATTCTTCATCTTCTTTACCCATTGAAGATTCAAAAACCTCCCCATTAATACATCCTGAACCAATAAGTAAACCTTTTCTTAATTCAGCAATATCTTTTCTTGGAATTTTAGGTTGTTCATTTTTATATAAATATTTAGTATTGGCAATTGAAACAATCTTAAATAAATTTTTTAATCCTTCTTTATTTTTAGCAATTAAAACAGCATGAAAAGGATAACTAAATCTTACTAAATCTTCAACATTAACTAAACTTAATAATTCATCCGTTGTATATGTATTTTGATCATTTAAACTCTTAGCCATTTTATAAAAAGCAAGGGCTGTACCTTCGGCATCATAATCAGCTCGATGGTGTTTATCTTCATCCCAAGGCACATCTAATTTTTTAGTTAAAGTCTGTAATTTATGATTAGGCCATTCAGGATGCATTATTCTAGCCATACTCATTGTATCAATAACGGTTTTATTAAAATCACCAAAATCATATTTTTTACAAGCAGCACTCATGAAGGAAATATCAAACTTAGCATTATGGGCAACCATTGGATAGTCACCTGCCCAATCTAAAAATCTTTTAACTACTTCACACTCTTTTGCACAACCTTTAACCATTTCATCAGTAATAAAAGTTAAATCAGTGATTTTTTTAGGAATTGGTCTTTCAGGATCAATTAATTCATCAAATCTTTCTAAGATTTTACCATTACATATTTTAACAGCCCCAATTTCTATTAAAGTATCACTACCAGCATAAAAACCAGTTGTTTCAGTATCAAATACCACAAAAGTATCTTCTAATAAATTATAAGTTTGATTATTAAAGACAATATCAACATCATCATTAACAATATTCATTTCAGCTCCATATAAAACTTTAAAATGTTCACTTTCATCTTTACCTTTATTCATATCTCTTACGGTATGAAATATTTCGGGAAAAGATTGAACACAGTTATGGTCAGTTATGGCAAGAGCCTTCCATCCCATATTGGCTGCATATTTAACAACGTTATTAGGGTCTTTTTGTTCATAAGGTGTTACTCCATCCATCGCACTCATCATAGTATGTAAATGAAGTTCTACTCTAGGTGTTTCTTCTTCATCTATAACCGGATTATCTTTAGAATCAATTTTTTCTACTGAACGAGCTTTTAAAACATAATCTCTTGCAAAAGTATCATATTCAATATTTCCTAAAAAACGATACCATTTATTTTCTTTAATTTCTTTTTTAATTAATTGATATTCATTTTTATCTTTAATAAAAATCTTAGCTATCATTGAATTAGTTTTATCACTAATCTTTAAAGTAATAATATTAATATTATCTCTTTCTAAATAATCCATTCCAAAAACATAAGCTTCAAAAGCCACATTTTTAGTTTCTCCAACAACATTATTAATAATTGATATTTCTTCTTTTATTTCTTTACCTAATAATAAATTACCTTCAATTTTTTCTTCTTTTACTTCATAATTAGTATTTTTCTTAGCTTCTAAAATTTCATTTTTAACATTATTTAATATTTCTTGATTTAAAAAAGTTGTTATTTCAAATTCTTTATAACCAAATAATAATAATTCTTTTTGTAAATTTTTACTTTCTTTTTTAATTTCTTGTTCTTCTAAATTACTACCTACTTCAAAAGTTATAACATCATCATCAATTTTTATATCTTCGCTTATCCCACTAAGAGATGGTTTACGAATCTTTAAATCTTTTAAATAATCTTTAACAAAAGCTAAAACATCTTCATTTCTTATTTCATCATAATTAAAATGCATACTAAAACTTACTTCTTCATTATTTACTTTTTTAATTTTTTTAAATAATTCATGTAAAGTTTGATATGAATAAGGATAAGGATTATTAATTGTTATTTCAATTTTATTTTCTTTATTAATAACTTTAACTTTAAGAATATTACTATCTTTAAAAGGTTCTAAATCAGTTATTTTAAGGACATTTAAAAAGTTTAATAAATCATTAGGCATACTACCAACTCCTTTAATACTATAACATAAAAAAGTTCAATTTGCTAGATACCATAAATAAAGGATTTATCGGTGTTTCTTGAGCTTTTTTAATAAGTTCAGTAACTAGTTTAAAAATATATCTTTTACTTTGAAAATTAAGGGCTTTTACCTTTTGTCGGGTATTTTCTTGAATTTTACCCTACGTTTTGATAAAACGATAAAGAGGTGAAAAACAAAATGGTTTGTTCATACAAAGAACTTTTAAAAAATATGGTACTAGATACAGTATTAAGAAAACAATTGATAAGCAATACTTTAATAATCTTAATGTTGTATCTGTATAAAGGTAATTAAAAATGAAATATTTTAAAAATTCTGATATCAATAATTATTTAGAACATAAATTTTCTTTTTATTTTTCTAAAATTTGTAAATTATTAATATTTATTTGATATTCTGCAAAACGTTTAGCAACTCTTCCATTTAATATTACTAAATCTCCAATGTTAAATTCTTTTACTTTCTTTAGTTCATTATTAAATAAGACAAAGTTTCCTATTCCACTTTCATCACTTGCTGTTATAAAAGCCATATCTAAATTAGCTTTAGTTTTAATTTTTTTAATATTTTCAATTAAAACAACACATTTAACATATTCATTAAAATGATTTTTAATATCTTCAATTTTCATAATTGTTTTATCTTGATAAGCACTAGCAGGATGATTACTAATATAAAAACCAAAACTTAAATATTCTTCTTTTCTTTTTTCTTCTAAAGTGTCATCTGGTAAAATGGTAATTTCTGGTTTTAAAACGAATTCACTAGCTAAATCACTTACTAAAGAGGCATAATCTAAAGCTTTATCTAAATTAGCTTTTAAGGTTTGATGATTAAGCTTAAATTCACTTAAAGCATCAGCCATAATTAAAGCTTCAATAGTTTTTTTATTAACACTTTTACCATAAGTTCTAGAGACAAAATCTAAATAATCGGTATATAATCCTTTTTCTCTTTCTAAAATAATATTTTTAGTTGCTTCAATACCTAGATTTCTAATTAAAGTAAAAGGGATTCTTAAGGCATTACCTTCAATTTTATAAGTATCTAAACTTTTATTAATACTAGGCGGTAAAAGATTTATATCATACTTTTTAGCCATACTCATATATTCTTTAGTCTTAGGTGCACTACTAAGGGACATATTTAATAAATTAGCAATAAAGTATAGAGGATAATAACATTTTAAATAAGCCATTTGGACGCCAATTAAAGCATAACTAACCGAATGAGATTTATTAAAACCATAATCAGCAAATTTTAAAATTAAATCATATATTTCTTTAGCAATATTAATTGGATAACCATTTAATGTAGCTCTTTTAAGAAATTTAGTTTTTTCTTCCTCAATAATGCTTTTTTTCTTTTTACTCATTGCTCTTCTAATTATATCAGCTTCAGCATAAGAATATTTGCCAACTTTAACAAGGATTTGCATAATTTGTTCTTGGTATACAATAATACCATAAGTTTCTTTTAGAATAGGCTCTAAAGAAGGATGCAGGTAAGTAACCAACTCTTCCCTATTCTTTCTTTTAATAAAAGTATCAATATTATTCATTGGTCCTGGTCGGTATAAAGCAATGGCACTGACAATATCTAAAAAATTCTCAGGTTTTAGTTTTCTTAAAAAATTTTTAATTCCTTCACTTTCAAATTGGAATATCCCAATAGTGTCCCCTCTTCTAAATAACTCGATAATTTTGGGATCATTATAATCAATTTGATTAAGATTAATTGTCTTACCAGTATTTTCTTTAATTAAATTTAAAACATTTTCAATAATAGTTAAATTTTTAATACTTAAAAAATCCATCTTAATTAAACCTAATTCTTCTAAATAATTCATACTTATTCCGGTTATTAATTCTTCATTATTTAGATAAACTGGTATTACTTCATCTAAAGATACACTACTAATGACAACACCTGCCGCATGAGTTGAAATATGTTTTTTTAAGCCTTCAATTAAGAAGGTTTTTCTAACAACTTCTCTTAGAAGGTCGTCATTCATCACGATTTTTTTAATTTTAGGATTTAATAAATTAGTTTTTAAATCAACTTTAGCATCAATTAATGATAAAAAACTTTCCATCACTTCATTAGAAACTTTTAAGGCTTTACAAACACATCTAAGCGCTAATTTACATTTTAAAGTTCCAAAGGTAATAATATTAGCAACTTTATCTATGCCATAACGATTTTTAACATACTCCACAACTTGATTTCTTTTCGTATCTTCAAAATCAATATCAATATCAGGCATTGTTACTCGCTCAGGATTTAAAAATCTTTCAAATAATAGATGATATTTTATGGGGTCAACATCGGTTATACCGATGGCATAACTAACTAAAGAACCGGCAGCAGAACCTCTTCCCATTCCAACTAAGATATCATTGGTTTTAGCATATTTAACATAATCATAAACAATTAAAAAATAATCAACAAAACCCATTTTATTAATAACTTCTAATTCATAGGTTAAACGTTTTAAATATTCTTCACTAACAATGTTATTTAATCTTTTAGCTATACCTTTTTTAGCTAAAGCCGTAAGATAAGCATAAGAATCTTTAATACTTTCATCATAATGAGGAATATAACGTTTATCTTTTGGAATAACTAAATTAAATTTATCTAAAATAAAGGAATTGTCTTCATTTTCCTTAAAAAAACTTTCTAAACTTTGATACTGATAATTACTTTTTTCGACTTCATCTAAAGTAATGTTTTCTTCAATTGCTTTTAATAAATCAAGAGAACTTGCATCTTCATTTTTATAACATCTAATAAATGGTGCATAAAGAACATTATTGGTTTTTAAATAAGCATTTTTCTTTTCAGTTTCATTTACATATCCTAAATAAAAATCTTCTTCATTAAAAAATGGTTTAATCGTGTCATAACTAGTAATAAAAGATGACTCCATTATAATTATTAAATCATTAAAAAGCTTTTTATCTAAAGATGATACATCTTCTTTCGTTTGCATTTTGGTATGAATTTTTAATAAATTTTGATAACCTTGATAATTTTTAGCATACATCGCTAAATTGATAGTTAAAAATGGAACATTTAAGCCAACAATTGGTTGAATTTCATTTTTTAAACATAAATCATAAAATTCCATTACCCCATATAAATTATCATCACAAATACCACAGGCTTTTATCTTTTTTGCTTTTAAGACATCTATTAGTTTTGGTAGGCTTATTAAACTTTTTAATAAAGAATAATCACTTACAATCCGAAGAGGTATATTCATTATTCATCACCCACCTTGTTATAACAATTATATCAAAATAATCTTAGGAGATAAAGATAGTTTCTTTTAAAAATCATAAAAACTTAAGATTATATTATAATTTTCTAGAAGGATTTATAATTGACTTCTATACTTAATAATGTTAAAATTTTACAAGAAAAAGAAAACGTGGAGGTGAAGATGATGGCTAAAGTATTAACAACTAAAAAACCTAAAACTGTAAATAGTCGTAGTAAAGCATTAAATGCTACTAAAACTCGTCAAAAACCAAATAAACAAAAGAAAACAATTAATGGTGAAAAAGTAATTATTACAGCTCGTGAAGCAAAAAAATTAAAATAGGCCGAAACCTATTTTTTTTCTTTAAATAATTTATTATATATTTCTTGATAATTATTAACTAAAATAATTTCTAAATTTTCAATGACATATTCAGGAACTTTTTTTAAGTCTTTTTTATTTTCTTTGGGTAAATAAACAGTATGAATACCACTATTAAAGGCCCCAATTAATTTTTCTTTAATTCCTCCAACAGGTAAGATGTCGCCTCGTAAAGTTATTTCTCCGGTAAAAGCAATAGTATTTGAAATAATTTTTTTGGTTATTAAACTAAGAATTGAAGTTACAATTGCAACACCGGCACTTGGTCCATCTTTAGGAGTTGCCCCATCAATGGCATGAAGATGAAAATCATATTCTTTAAAATCAAGATTTACTTCATGATGACTTTTAATGTAATCAAATGCAACCATAATTGATTCTTTCATAATATCTTTAATGGAACCACTTATTTCTAATTTACCGTTACCTCTAAATTTACAAGATTCAATAGGTAATACCCTACCTCCAACACTTGTCCAAGCAAGAGCATTTACTAAACCAGCTTCATTAGTTTTAGGTAAAATATCATCTTCAAATTCATAAATATCTAAATATTTTTTTAAATCTTTTTCCGTTAAACTTAAAGATAATTTTTTCTTAGCTTTAATACTTCCAGTTAACACTTTTCTTACTAAACTTTCTAATTTTCTTCTTAATTCTCTTACCCCTGCTTCTTTAGTATAATGAGTTATAATTGAAGAAATAACCCCATCAGGAATAGTTAGTTCTTTTTCATTAATTCCATATTCCGCATAAATATTAGGAAGTAAATATTCTTTAGCTAAATTAATTTTTTCATATAAAGTATAACTTGAAACTTCAATTATTTCTAAACGGTCTTTTAATTCAACTGGTATTTTAGTTATATCATTAGCCGTTAAAATAAATAAGACATTGCTTAAATCAAAAGGTTCCTCAAGATAATGGTCAATAAATGTAAGATTTTGAGGATAATCTAAGACATCAAGTAAAACACTTGCAGGGTCACCACGGTAATCTTTAGTCATTTTATCAACTTCATCAATTAACAAAACGGGATTATTAGTTCCACATTTAATCATCGCTTCAATAATTTTACCAGGACCAGAACCAATATATGTTCTTCTATTGCCACTTAATTCGGAAGCATCATTTAATCCTCCAACACTTATTTTATAAAATTCTTTATTTAAAGCTTTAGCAATTGACATCGCGATTGTTGTTTTACCTACTCCTGGAGGTCCTACTAAACAAATAATCGGACTTCTTAAATTAGGATTGCGTTTTTTAACCGCACAATACTCAATAATTCGATTTTTAATTTCTAATAAACCATAATGAGTTTGATTTAAAACATCTAAAATATGGTCTAAGTCATTTTCATCATAAGAAAATTTATGCCAAGGTAACGCAAAAAAAGTTTCTAAGTAATTTCTAATAAATGAAGCATCAGGACTTAAATCATTCATTTGCTCATATTTACTTATTTCTCTTTTAATCTTAGTAACAGTTTTACTATCTAAATCTAAAGTTTCAAGTTTAGCTAACCATTCACTAGCCTCTATCTTCTTTTCATTTTCTTCTCCTAAAGTTTTTTTAATTTCTTTTAATTTTTCTCTTAAAATAAATTCTTTTTGATTTTCATCTAAACTTTTTTGTAAATTCATATTTAATTCTTGATCAAATTTTAAAACTTCTAATTCATAATTTAAATCATCTAATAAAGTTTGAGCTCTTTTTTGACTACTTACTTCTTGCATATAAAATAATTTTTTATCAAGACTTAAATTCATAAAACTTACTATAACATCAGTCATTTCACCAAGAGTTTCACGATTATTAATTAATCCTAAAATCGCATTAGATAAACTGGGATTTAAACTAACATATTTTTTTAAAGTGCTACCTATTTTTCTTTTAAAAGCACTTTCAAGAGCTGTTTCTATTTTACTAGTTTTAATTTCTTCATAATTACATTTTAAAATATTATTATCATCTTGGTCATTATAATATTTTTTAATTTTAATTCTTTCTTTACCAACAATCTTTACTCTTAAATGACCATTAGGTAATTCCATTTTACTAGTAATTACTCCATACACTACAATTTTCGGTAAATCACTTACCTCAGGGGTTTCTTCTAAAGTATCTTTAGGAGAGACAACAAGAATTTTATTTTCAAAACTTTTACCACTTAACATTATTATTTTACGAGACAATTCATTATTAAGTTCGATTTTTATCTCCTCTTTAGGAAGTAAGATAAATTCTTTTAATAATATAACTGGTAAAGTTTTCATCATGCTATCACGTCCTTAATAATGTTTTTTATTATAAAAGCGAATAATAATTTTGTAAAGAAAAAATTAAAAAAAAATAATCTCTATTAATGAAATTATTTTTCTTCTTTAGTTCTTTGTAATAAAAGCTTATCTTCTTTTTTTAAGTCAAAGCCTTTAGCTAAGGTATATCTTATTAATCTTTGCTCTTCATAAACTAAAGATTTATATAAATTAATAAATTCTGTTGCCTCTTTTTTTAATGATAAAATAGCTTTTTTAAAATTATCAGAAATATAATTTTTATCAACTAAATAACTTAATTGATTATATAAATAAGTTTTATATTCATGATAGTGTTCCATAAAAATTTCTGTAAAAGGATAATTTAAAATAAAAGCATCAGTTATAGTTGGAATAATTTTTCTTTCAACCCACTTTTTATCTTTTAAAATACCTACACTAATATCACTTTCTTCACTTAAATAAGGAATAATATTTGCCTCTTTAATATCATTTATTAATTTTTCTTTAGAATTGTTAGTCATTATTAAATCAATATTTTCTAAAGAATCATAAGGAAAACCATAGTTTTCTTTTTTTGAATGTTTAACAATAATTCCATAGATATTATCCATAATTTCACCAACTTTCTTGTGAAGACAATATCTTATCATATTTAACGAACCACTGTCAAATTATTTTCGTTACTATTCACGGCCACGTCAAAAGAAGTGAATTAATCACTATCTTTTTTTTCATCATCTTTAGGCAAAATATCAT
>CANQSO010000018.1 GCA_947626535.1 uncultured Bacilli bacterium
ATAAAATAAATTTTGTTCAAGTTTTCATTACTATGTGTGCCTTGAACGAAGTGAAAGGAATGTAAGGTTTGTATGTAATGATGAAGAATTTCTAGATAAATTATATGAAGGAGATGAAATGATGAATGAATTTAGAAAAAAGGTAAATGATGTTTTAGAAAACATAGATGTTTTAATGTATTATGACCGTGATAAATTGCTTAGAGAAGGGGCTTATGATGATGGTAAAGAAGAAGGTATTAAAGAAAATAAAATTGAAATTGCTAAAAACTTAATTAATCAAAAAATAAGTATAGATGTTATATCTAAAGCAACGGGTTTACCTAAAGAAGAAATTAAAACTTTGCAAGGAGCATAAATATATAATGGAAAAAACTTTTGATGAAATAAAAAAATATGTCTTAGAAAACATAGATGTTTTAATGTATTATGACCGTGATAAATTACTTAGAGAAGGGGCTTATGATGATGATAAAGAAGAAGGTATTGAAGTAGGTGAAAAAAAGAAAAGTCTTGAAATTGCTAAAAAAATGTTAGAAGAAAAAATGGATTTCAAAATTATTTCTAAATTAACTGGTTTACCTAAAGAAGAGATTAAACATTTGCAAGAAGCAATTTAACTATCAAAAGTAGAACATTCTACTTTTTTTGTATAACTTTAATAATTTTCTTCATAATAAAAATGGAGGGAATTTATGGATAAAGATGAATATAAAAAACTTGTTAAAGAATATACCCCTAAAGAAAATAAGATGCGAAATGCTATTGTAGCTTTTTTAGTTGGTGGGGGTATTTCTTTTGTTGGTCAACTTGTAGCAAGTTTTATGCAAGTTACTTTTGGCATGGAAGTAGCTGAATCTTATGTTTGGTTATGTATTTTAACTATTTTTATAGCTTCATTTTTAACAGCCTTAGGTTTTTTTGATAATTTTGTAAGTAAATGTGGCTGTGGACTTATTATTCCAACTACTGGTTTTGCGCATTCAATGACATCAAGTGCATTAGATGTTAAAAAAGATGGTTTAATTACCGGTTTAGGTGCATCATTTTTTAAACTTGCTGGTAGTGTTTTATTATATGGAATTTTAGCCGGTTTTTTCTTTAGTATTTTAGGGGTGATTATTTATGGCTAGTAAAAAAATAACTAATGTCTATATTAAAGATGCTTTTAGTATTGCAGGACCTTTGGAGGCAGAAGGTTCAATATCTAATTATGATATTGTAATGAATGATTATTATTATGAAGAAAAAACTTTTGAACAAGCCGAAATAAAAATGCAAAAAAATGTTATTGATAATCTTTTATGGAAAAATAAATTAACAAGTGAAGATATTAATTTATTAGTTGCCGGTGACTTATCAAATCAAATTAGTGTTTCTAATTATGCTGCTAGTTTTTACAATATTCCTTTTTTAGGGGTTTATTCTGCTTGTGCAAGTTTTACGGAAAGTTTGATTATTGCTAGTGAATTATTGGAAAGTAAGAAAAAAGGTTATGCAATGTGTGTTACTAGTTCTCATAATTTACATGCGGAAAAACAATTTAGATTTCCTGTTGAGTATGGAGCGCCCAAGCCTCATACTACAACTTTTACTGCTACTGGGGCGGTTAGTACCTTACTTACTAAAACACCATCAAATATTAAAGTTGAAAGTTATACAATTGGTACAGTGATAGATATGGGAATTAAAGACGCCACTAATATGGGAGCGGTTATGGCTCCAGCAGCAGCAAAGGTAATATTAGAACATTTAAGTGAAATGAACCGAACCTTAGATTATTACGATTTAATTTTAACTGGTGATTTAGGATGTGTTGGTAGTAAAATTTTAAAAGAATATTTAAAAAGAAATAATAATTTAAATTTAAAGAATCATTTAGATTCTGGTTGTGAAATTTATTTAAAAAGTCAAGAAGTTTATGCGGGGGCTAGTGGTCCAGTGTGCTTGCCATTATATTTATTTAATAAAGTTGTTAAACAAAATAAATATCATAAAATATTAATTATTGGAACTGGTTCACTTCATAACGCTTTATTTGTTAATCAAAAAATGAGTATTCCAGCTGTTAGTCATGCAGTTAGTTTGGAGGTTAATTTATGATTTATATTAATGCTTTTGTTTTAGGCGGTTTTATATGTTTAATTGGGGAATTAATTTTAGATAATACTAAATTAACTCCTGGTCATATTACTAGTATTTTTACTGTTTTAGGTGCTTTTCTATCTTTTTTAGGAATTTATCCCAAATTAATCGAATGGGGTGGTGCTGGAGCTACAATGATGATTAGTAATTTTGGCAACTTATTATATCAAGGGGGTTATGAAGGATTTCATTCTGCCGAAATATTAGGATTTGCTAGTGGTTTACTTACCAAAGTAAGCGCAGCAGTTACGATGGCTATAGTCTTTGCCTTTATCTTTGCAATTTTTTTTAAACCAAAAGATTAAGAAAATTATCTTCTGACTCTTTTTTTTTATCTTTTTTTTTGATACAATACTTTTATGAAATAGGTGAAAAAAATGAGAAAGAATAAAAAGAAGGAAAATTTTGATAATGTGGTAATTAAAAATGTTGAATTAACACCTACAACTATTGGAAAAATAGAAAGTAATGAAGGTAATATTTGGGCCGTTTTAGCGTTGTTTATAAGTTTAATTGTTATTATTTTTGTATTACCTTATATTGTTAATTTAATACAAGACTTTAATAATAAAGAAACAAATCCGCCTATTGTTATAGATGATAATGATAAAGATAATGATAATGAAGAAGATCCTGGTGATAAAGAAGAGGAAATTGATTATATTCCAATTGAAGGAGCAACTTCTAAAACGATTAAAGGCTATCGTTATGATATTCAAATTGATAATGATTCTAATAATTTAAATGTTAAAATTACTAATACGAGTGGTTCAATAACTAATTTAATTGATACCCCTATGTATATTGAACTATATAATGAAAAGAAAACTTTAGTAGATCGAATTTTACTGAAAAAAGAAGAAATTGTAACTGATGCAACAAAAGTATATAATTATAATTTTAATAATCAAAATGATGAAAATATTGTTTATATAACTATAGATACAAAAAGTATTAATGATTATCCAGCGATTGTAATTGATAATGTTGATATAAATAATAATCCATTTTTAACTTGTATTAAAGATAATGAAACTTTGGTTTATAATTTTAAAGAAGATGAAACTGGTTATTATTTGTTTGAAATTAATGATCGTTATTCAGTAAATGAAAATGATGAAGATACTATTGCAACATATGAAACTTTATCAACTAGTTATAATTCTATTGAGGGAGTAGAAGCTGATATAACTCCTAAAAGTAAGGGATTTACTTTTGAGGCTGTCATATATTTAGATACTGTAAAAATTAGTGAAAAAAAGAAAATCTTAAATAATCCAGCATTTTATGAAAAGAATACTTTGGCTAAAACAATTTATTTTGAGCTTAACTCTTCTGGTTATAAATGTAATTGACGTTAAAACGTCTTTTTTCTTGGCAAAATTTAATTAATTAAGTATAATGTATAAGGGAGTGTATAAGCATGGAATTTCAGGTATCTATTTTAAATTTTGAAGGTCCTATGGATCTATTACTTCATTTAGTTAAAGAAACTAAATTAGATATTTATGAAATTAAAATGAGTGAAATAATTGATAAATATTTAGATTATATTCATTCATTACAGAATTTAAATATTGATATTTCATCTTCATTTTTAGTAATGGCTGCTACTTTAATTCATATAAAGAGTAAAAAATTAATTGGTAAAGTTGAAGAAGAAGTAGATGATGAATATGAAATAAATAGTGAAGAAGATTTAAAAAATAAGATTATTTTATATGAACAGTATAAAGAATTAACTAAGGATTTTGAAAAATTACACGAAAAAAGAGAAGAAATACATACTAAATTACCGGAAAATTTAAAAAAATATGAAAGTAGTTATGAATTGTTTAATGAAAGTGGTTTGACAAGTATTGATTTATTTAAGGCTTTAGAAGAAGTTATGGCAAGAATGCATTATAAAGAACCGAAAAATACGAAAATAACTAGAAGAGAAATAAGTGTGGCAAGTAGAAAAGTTTGGATTAGAAAAAAATTAGAAGAAAAAGAAAAATGTGATTTTTTTGAATTGTTTGAAAAAAATACCAAAGAATATATAATTGCTACATTTTTAGCTATTTTGGAAATGAGTAAAGAAAGTATGTTAAAAATTACCCAAGAAAATACTTTTGATAAAATATGGATTTGGAGGATATAAGATGGATTTAGTTGGTGTTTTAGAAGGTTTATTGTTTGTCTTAGGAGATGAAGGCATTACTTTAGAACAAATTTCTTCATTGTTAGAAATAAGTAAAGATGAAGCTAAAGAATTACTTTTAAAATTAAAACAAAATTATGAGCAAAAAGATAGGGGACTTAGAATAAGATTTTTAGGCAATGCTTTTAAATTAACAACTAAAGAAGAGCATAAATCATATTATCAAAAATTAGTCTTAACGCCAGAATCTAATTCTTTATCCCAAGCAGCTTTAGAGGTTTTAGCAATCATTGCCTATAACGAACCAATTACGAGAGCAGAAATAGATGCTTATAGAGGAGTTTCATCTGATTATACAATTAGAAAATTACTTGCTAAAGGATTAATAAAAGAATCTGGAAAAAGTACGATGCCAGGAAGACCTAATTTATATAAGACAACTCATGATTTTTTAGATTATTTTGGGCTTGCTACTTTAGAAGATTTACCAAGATTAGAAAAAAATGAAGAAAATACTAGTAGTGATGAAGATTTGTTTACTTCAATATATAAAGAAGTTTAGTTTGCTAAAATAAAAGATATTTGATAAAATGTAAATGTCTTTAAATTTGGTCTGTTGGTGAAAGGGTTTAACACGCGCGCCTCTCAAGCTCGTATTCACGGGTTCAAATCCCGTACAGACTACCAAATGTAAATTAACTCTATTTAGAGTTTTTTTAATTTGCATTATAAGTTATTTTGTTTTAATATTAAAATAGAGAAGAGGATGAAAATGAAAATTGCTTTAATAAATGAAAATAGTCAAAAAAAGAAAAATGAATTAATTTTTAAAATATTAGAAAGAGTTTCTGAAAAGTATGGACATAAAGTTTTTAATTATGGAGTAAGTGAAAATAGTGATTATACGTTAGATTATGTAGGAGCAGGTATTTTAACGGGAATATTATTAGGAAGTGGAGCTGTTGATTTTGTTATTACTGGATGTGCCAGTGGAGAAGGAGTTTTAATTTCGGCTAATAAAATGCCAAATGTTATTTGTGGATATGTAAATGATCCTGTGGATGCGGAAATTTTTTTAAGAGTTAATGGTGGAAATGCTATATCTATACCATATGGTAAAATTTTTGGTACAGGTTTTGAAATTAATTTAGAAAATATTTTTTATACACTCTTTCAAACTGATATTAACAGTGGATATCCTAAAGAACGAAAAGAAATTCAAAATGATCAATTAAAGGAATTAAAATATTTAGATCGTTTAAATAATAATGATTTATATCAAATATTAGATGCAATGGATAAAGATTTGCTATATCATATTATTAATAATTCTTATTTTGAAGAAAACTTTTTTGCGTATAGTAAAGATGATAATATTAGTGAATTATTAAAAAATTTAATTGATTTGTAGTTTTTTTTAATAAAAAAATATGTTAATATTATTAAAAGATAAGGTTGATAATATGAGTAATGAGTTATTTATAAAAAATCTAATAAATTTATATCCTAATTTAAATAAATTAAATATTCAAAATAATATTTTATCTTATAATAATTTAAGTGTTTTATTAAATAATATTGATTTAGAAACTTTTTTTAAGAAAAATACTAAGTTAAGTCAAGATTTATCTATTTTAACATCTTCTAAATTATTTAAAATTATTGCTTGTCATAGTAAAATTAATAGTGAAAAAAAATTGCTTTTTAATATCGATAAAAATGTTATTATTAAGGGAATGAGAGTTGTTAATCATAAAGATTTAAATGGTATTATAAAAAAATATTTATATATTATAGATGAAAATGAAATGACTTATATTGAACAATGTGATTATGCTTTAGAGGCTTTTGATTATTATCAAAGTAAGGTAAAAGAGAATAATTTTAATCAGTTAACAATATATATGTTAAATGAATATTTAAAAGAATTAGATAATAAAAAGTATAATTATGATGAAATATATAAACTTTATGAAATAAAAGATTATTTATTATCACCTCTAAAGGAGATGTTAGATAATTATATTAATAATATTAAAGAATTAGAAAAAAAAGAAAATAAAAGTTTTGAAGAAGAAAAAATTATTAATCAATTTTATGAATATAAAAATAAAATTGATGAAGATATGAAAATGATTAGAAAGAAAAAATATAATGTTGGTTATTTTAATGGTTTTATTATTATTGGAATAGTTACTTTTTTAGGAGTAGTATTAAGTATTTTATTATTTAAAGGATTGGGAAAATGAAAAAAATTATGGTTATTTTATTATGTTTAGTTTGTTTTGGTTGTAATAATGAAAAGGTTGTTAATAGTGAAAATGTAGAACATGAAGAAGCTAAATTAGAGTTATTAGGGGATGATGAAATTAGTTTAAATTATAATGAAGAATTTATAGATCCTGGGTATCAAGCTTTTAATGATATGAATGAAAATGTTAATGATTTAGTTAAGGTTAGTGGTAAAGTTATAAATCGTCCTGGAGAATATACTTTAGTATATGAGCTTAATATTAATGATAAAGTAATAACTAAGGAACGAAAAGTTATTGTTAATAAGGTTGAGGCTTTAGAAAATGCTAGTTATGTACCAGTATTGATGTATCATTATTTTTATGATGATGAAGCTGGAGAGACAGGTAGTGATACAAATTATTTGGCTAAAAGTTTATTTGAAGAACAATTAAAATATTTAAAAGATAATAATTATTATTTTCCAACAATGAAGGAATTGAGTGAATATATTGATGGAAAGATAAACCTTCCTAGTAAAAGTATTATTTTAACAATGGATGATGGGGCTGAAAGTAATTATCGTATTGCTTATCCCTTAGCCGTTAAGTATCAAATTCCAATTATTTGGTTTGTTGTAACTAGTTGGACTGATCCGAATTTACCTTATCAGCAAGAGATTATTAATTCTGGTTATGTTAGTATGGAAAGTCATACTCATGATATGCATCGAGCTGGTTGTAGTGGAATGATGCATGGAGGATTATTTCAATGTATAGATAAAGAAGAAGGAATTAAGGATTTAACTACTTCTAAAGAAATGCTTAAAACTGCTATTTCTTTAGCTTATCCTTTTGGTGATTATAATGATAGTACAAAGGAAATGTTAAGAGAAACTGGATATGAATTAGCTTTTACTACTGAATGGGGTGTAGTAAAACCTGGAATGGATAAATATGCTTTACCAAGAATTAGAATTAGTGATGGTAATTCTCTTCAAACTTTTATAGATTCAATATCTTAAATTAATTTTAATTGACAATTTACTAAATTAATTGATATATTATTTTTGGAGGGTGGTTTAAAAAATGAATAACGAACAATTAATGAAAGAAATATTAGGATACAAAAAGAATAGTAAAGCACTTTGTGATATGATGTCATTATATTTATTTTGGGATTTAAATAAAATATTTTCAAAATCTTTAAATAATGATAATTATATTTCTAATTCTTTAATTAATAATATCTTAAAAGATTTAGAAGATAAAGACATTAATCTTCCTTTAAAATTTAATAGTATAGATTCTTTAATTAATTTAGACTATCGAAATTTTGAAAAAGTAAAAAATCTTTTAATGAATAGTGAAAATCCGGATTTAATGATTTTATTAGAAGAAGATTCTCGATTAACTGATTTAAAAAATTATTTTAATAAAAGTGCTAATATTAAAAAGAATTATAATTTAATAGAAGATATATATGATTATAATTGTAATTATTTAACTGAATTTTTATATTCTAATATTGATATGAAAAAGAAAATTAATATTTTAATTGAAATTATAAATATTAGTTTAAGTTATCAAAAACAATTTAGTTTGGAATATTTAAAAGCAATATTTAACTTAAAAGAAGGATCTAAAAAAGCAAAAATTGAAGAATTAATAAAATGTTTTAAAAATGATATGAATGTTAACTATGAAAAAAAGCAAAAGTTATTTGAAAATATAGTTTATTATAATAGAAATAATGAACCTTCAATAATATGGATAAATTTTTTACAAGAAGTTGGTTTAGTTGATTTTAGTGATTTAATAATTTCTGATAATTATAGTAAATCTTTACAGAGAAGAAAAAAATAAATTTTCTTTTTTTATTTTATTAAAAACTTTAATTGATAAATAGATTAAAAAATTATATAATTATTTTAGTTAGAGAAAGGATTAGCTTATGGATATATTTAGACCTGATATTTATCAAAAAAGTATTTATTCAATTAATTATCAAAAATTAAAAAAAGCTGGGATTAAATGTTTAATTTTTGATTTAGATAATACCATCGCGCCTAAAGAATTAGAAATTCCTGATCAAAAAATATTAGATTTTTTTGGCGAATTAGATGAAATGGGTTTTTATTTAGCAATTGTATCTAATGCTTCTAAAAAAAGAGTGACTCCTTTTAAAGAAAAATGTAATATCAATAGTGCATATCATGCTTTTAAACCTAGTAAAAAGAAATATTTAAAAGTCATGGATTTATATCATGTTAAAGATATTGAAGTAGCCTGCATTGGCGACCAATTATTAACCGATATTTTGGGAGCTAATAAATTACAATTAACGAGTATTTTAGTTAATCCTATTAATGACCATGAAATGTTTATTACGAAAATTAATCGTTTAATTGAAAAAAGAATCTTTAAAAAATTAACTAAGAAAGGCTTATTTAAAAAAGGAGAATATTATGATTAAGACTTGTCTTGGTTGTGGGGTAAAACTCCAAAGTACTGATGAAAAGAAAATAGGATATATTCCTTTAAAAGTATTAAATAAAGGTTATTGTAAGCGTTGCTACAAATTAACTCATTATAATGATTTTAAAAATGCTTATCAAAAAGTAGATCCTAATGATATTTTAAAAAAATTAGATAATAAAAAAGGGTTTTGTTTTTTTCTATTAGATTTAGTTAATTTAAATAGGGAAGCTTTTAATTATTATCATCAAATTAAAATGCCTAAAATTTTAATTATTAATAAAGCAGATATTATTCCTCAAAATATTCTTTATGAAAAAATTAAAATTTGGCTTCAAAATAATTTTCAAATAAAGGAAGATATTTTATTTGTAAGTACGAAAAAAAATATTGGCATAACAAAGCTTCAAAATTTAATTGAAGAAATAAATGAACCAATCTATTTTTTAGGTATGACTAATGTTGGTAAATCATCTTTATTAAATAAATTGTTTGATTTAGAAAAACCACTTACAACATCAATGTTACCTAATACAACTCTAGATTTTATTAAAGTAAAAACTGATAAGATAGTTTATGATACAGTAGGTTTTCCATATCTTTGTGAAATATCTAATGATTATCTTAAAAAAATGATGATTAATGAAGAGATTCATCCTAAAAATATGCCAATTAAAAAAGAGGCTAATTTATTAATCGAAGATATTGTTAGAATAAAAATTGATATTGATAATAGTATAACTTGTTTTTTTAGTAAAAATTTAAAGATTAGTAAAATATATGATAATAATAAATTATATTTAGATGAAAAACCATTAATTATTAAAGTACCAGCTTCTTCTAATGTTTTTATTAAAGGTCTTGGTTTTGGCTATATAAAGAATGCTTGTACTTTAACAGTTTATCATTTAGATGAAAATTTAATAGAAGTTTTACCATCATTTTGGGGAAAGGGTTTTGAAAATGAGTAAAATTAAAGTAATGAGTGAAATTTTAGCTAATAAAATTGCGGCTGGCGAAGTAGTTGAAAAATGTGCGTCAATTGTTAAAGAGTTATGTGAAAATAGTATTGATGCTCATGCTCATAATATTGTGGTTAATTTACTAGAAGGTGGCAAGAAAGAAATCTCAGTAATTGATGATGGCGATGGTATGAGTAAAGATGATGCTTTACTTGCTTTTCAAAGACATGCAACTAGTAAATTATATAAAGAAGACGATTTGTTTTTTATTAGTACTTTAGGCTTTAGAGGTGAAGCTCTTCCCTCAATTGCTAGTGTTAGCAAATGTGTGTTAAAAACAAGTGACGGAAAAGATGGTAGAGAAATAATTATTGAAGGAGGCAAATTAAAAGAAGATAAAGCCTCATCTTTAAGAAAAGGGACATCCATTAGTGTTACTAAATTATTTTATAATACCCCAGCTCGTTTAAAATATTTAAAAAGTGAACAAACCGAATTAGCTAATTGTGTCTCTTTTATTGAAAGATTAGCTCTTGCTAATCCTGATATTGCTTTTACTTTAACTAATGATGCTCATTTAGTTGTTAAAACTAGTGGCTCAAATGACTTACTTAAAACAATTCATGAAATATATGGATTAAGTGTATCTTCTAAAATGATTGAAGTAAAAAGTAGTAATGATGATTTTGATTTATATGGCTATATTTGCAAACCAGAAATACTAAAAAGTAATCGTAATCATATGATAACAATAGTTAATGACCGGGTAGTTAAAAATTATGATATTAATAAAGCTATAAATGATGCTTATTATACCTATAAACCTGATATTAAATATCCAATTGTTATTTTAAAAATTAATACTGATCCAACTTTAATTGATGTAAATATTCATCCCACTAAACAAGATATTAAAATTGGTAAAATAGATGTATTAAGTAATTTAATTGTTAAAACTTTAAAAGATGCTTTATATAAAAGTTTATTAATACCAGATGCCTTAAAAGATAGGGAAGATAATATAGAACAAAAATCTATGGTAAATAATATTATTAAAGAACAAACTGCTACTTATAATGAAGAACCAATTAATGTTCAAACAGAATTAAATTTCAAAGAAGACAGTGAAGAATCTGTAATCTTAAATAAAGAAATGAAAGAATTAGTTTTATATCCTGTTGGTCTTGCTCATGGCACCTATATCATTGCGGAAAATGAAGAAGGCATTTATTTAATTGACCAACACGCTGCACAAGAAAGAGTAAATTATGAACGAAATATGGCTGCTTTAAAAGCTAAAAAAACTTATACAACTAGTTTATTAATTCCTATTACCATTGAATTATCTTCTAGTGAAATGATGAAAGTTAAAGAAGAAGAAGCTAAATTAAAAGAACTTGGTTTTGATTTTGAAGAATTTGGCTTAAATACTTTAATTTTTAAAGGACATCCAACATGGCTTAGAAGTGGCTATGAAGAAGAAAGTATTAGAAAAATAATTGATTTAATAACAGGTGGTTTAAAAAGTATTGATCCGGTTAAATTTAATGAAAGTATTGCCATTACTTTAGCCTGTAAAATGTCTATTAAAGCTAATATGCATATATCAAAAGAAGCAATGGAAGAATTATTAAAAGAATTATGTGCTTGTGATAATCCTTATAATTGTCCTCATGGTAGACCAACAATTATTAAATTTAGTAATTATGATTTAGAAAGAATGTTTAAAAGGGTAATGAATTAGAAAGGACTATTTATGAATATCAAATTTTTAAAAAGCAAAAAAGAACCAAAAGTAGATGATAATACCATAATTTTAAATGAAGCATATTTATATTTACATGAAGTAATGAAAAAAATGCAAATTGATAGTCATTTTGATAACAAAAATAATTTAATTTTTATTGAAAGAATTTACTCTTATTTAAAATTTTGGGAAAGAAAAATTAAAGAAAAAGGTTTAAAAATTGTTAAATATGAAGATGAAAAGGAATTTGGTTATAAATTTATGGATGGTTATTATCCCATTGCCAAATTAAGTTTTAATGCTTCATCAAAAGAAGTTTCTTTTGCAACCATAACGCTTTTAGAAGAATACTATTCTTTTTATCAACATACTAATTATTTAACTATTAAATTTGTTAATCCTTATAGTGAAATAATGCTTGTAAAAGAAAAATATGAACATTTTATTGATAGTAATGAATTTGATATTATTTTACTTAAAACGCATTTATATCGTTATAGTGAAGGTGATTTAATAACCGAAGAACATTATAATCGGAATACTTTAGAAAGTAAAAAATGTTTTATTAAAGATGTCGGTTATAAAAGTTATGAAGAAGCTAAATATTTATTAAATAAAAAAGGCGAAGATATAAGTAGAAGAGCTTTTGAAAGAGCCTATGATAATGCTTTAAAATTAACTAAAGAAAGAAGATGAATTAATGATTATATGTGTTGTGGGTCCTACGGCGGTTGGTAAAACGAAACTTAGTATTGCTTTAGCTAAAATTTATAATGGTGAGATTATTAATGCTGATTCGGTTCAGGTATATAAAGGTCTTAACATTGGTAGTGCTAAAGTAACTGAAGAAGAAAAAGAAGGAATTGTTCATCATTTATTGGATATAGTTGATGTTAACGATGATTATACTATTTATCATTATCAAAGAGATTGTCGAAAAGCTATTGAAAAAGTACAAAGTGCTGGTAAAGTACCCATCTTAGTAGGAGGTTCAGGTCTTTATTTAAAAGCTGCTTTATATAATTATAATTTAAGTGAAGAAGATGAAAAAGATATTGAATATGATTTATCTAATGAAGAATTATATGAAAAAGTAAAAGATAAACTTCCTAATATTGATCAAAATAATAGAAGAAGACTTTTAAGAGCATATAATAAGATTCAAAAAAATGTTTCTTTAGAAAATGAAGAATTAAAACCATTATATGATGATATTATTTGGATTGGCCTTGAAACAGATCGAACAACTTTATATCAAAAAATTAATGAACGAGTAGATAAAATGTTTCCTAATTTAATAGAAGAAGTTTATGAATTATATCGACAAAATATTGATTCTAAAGCTTTAAAAACGGCAATAGGATATAAAGAATTATATGATTATTTTGATAAAACTAAAACTTTAGATGAATGTATATCCCTAATTAAACAAAATTCTCGTCATTATGCTAAAAGACAATATACATATTTTAAACATCAATTACCAATTAATTGGATTTATACTGACTATAATAATTTTCAAAAAACGATTGATGAAGCAATAAAGGTAATTGAAAATCATCAATAAATACTATATAATAACAACTTATATGAGGTGTGGATATGGTAAATAAATTAAGAATAAAAAAGATGATATTAGAAAATATTTTGGTTTTTGATGCTAATTATATTTATAAAATAATATCTAAAGAAAATATAAATGATAATGAATTAATAATTATAATTTTAGAATTATTAAATGATAATTTAAAATATGCTAATTCTCTTTTAACACTTATAAATCTTTTAAAGATTATAATGGATAATGATAATTTAACAGATAAAATAAAAGATACTATTTATGAACAAATAAATAAATTATTGAAAAAAGAATGTAATAATGATACTCATTTATTATTAGAAAATTTAAAAAGTTATATTACCTGTTTATTTAATTTAAATGTTGAAGATCAACAATTAAGAAATTTTTATGAACAAGAATTAGTTAAAAATAAAAGAACAATTGATAATTTAAAAAAAGTTATTAATAAAAGAGAAGCTCGAATTAAAGAATTAGAAAAAATTAATAAAAATAAAGATAAAAAAAATAATGAAAGAAAGAAAAGTTTACAAGAAAAAGAAAAACAATTAAATAAATTAAAAAATAAAATAATTAATGATAATAATTTATCATTAGCAGATTTAGAAAAAATTAAAAAATATTTATTAATTAATTTAGAAGAACCTAAAACAAAAGAAGAATTAATTAATTCATTAAAAGATCTTAATATAAATGAACAACAATTTAATATGGCATTTAATGAATTAATAAATGAATATAATTTACATAGTAATATTGTTAATTTTCCAAGTTTTTATCAAATAATGCCTTTACAAACATATAGTAAAGAAATAATCTATTATCCTACTATTAAAAATGAATTAGATATGATTATGATTGGTGATTTACATATTAGAAATGTTTCAAATTATTTTAGAAGTTTAATGTATTCTTTAAATAATTATGCTATAAAAAATAATATTTCATTAGGGTGTATTTTAGGAGATATTTATGATATTAGATGGGAAGATTTAGATAAAGTAAAATATGAATTTATAAAGAAATGGGAAAAATTAGCTTTTGATTTAAAAAAAGAATTAGATAAGGGTGAATTAAATTATTTGATTTTAGGTGGAAATCATGATGAAAGAGCTTTAACTGCTGGAGTTGATTTAATTAATTATTTAGATCAAAATTGTGATAAGGCTAAATCTATAGGATATATTAATGCTTCAATTGTTTTTGGAGAAATTAAGAAAAATAATAATAATATTGGTTTACATCATACTGGAAGAAAAATTATTTTGCCTAAACCTGTATATATTGGGGAATATGAAAATACTTTAATTAAAAAATATTTGAATAATTATTATTTAAATGATTATAAAAGTTATTTTGATATCTTTGGTCATTTTCATTTTGATTACTTAAATATTAATGAAGGATATCAATTAATTCCTAATTTTATAAATGATACTTATCGTATAAAAGCATATCATTTAAAAATATATTTTAACGAAAAAAGAAATATTGATTATATATTATTAAAACCATTAGAAATATATGATAATGAATTATTAGCAAGTAATGAATTAGTATATAAAAAATATAAATAGGTTATATATTGTAAATTTAAAAGTTCTTTGTTAAGATTAGATAGAGGATTGAGATAATGATAAAAATTTTAATATTAATTATAAGTTTTATATTAGGAATTTGCTTTGATTATGTGGGAAGTAAATTTCCCTTAAGAAAAGATAAAAGAACTTTTAAATTTAGTATTTTTACAATTATAATTGGTTTTTTAAATAGTGTTTTAACATTATTTTTTTATAATTATTATGGATTTGGATATAATTTTATTATAGGTTTAGTTTTAAGTTCTTTATTAATTTTAATTTTTATTAGTGATATAAAATATTATATTATTTTAGATTCACCTATGATTATAAGTTTTATTATAGTATTTATTAGTAAGTTGGTCTTTTTTGATTTTAAAACATCATTATTAAGTATTATTGATGGAATAATTTTATTTATATTTATGTTATTAGTAGGATATTTAGGAACAAAATTATTTAAAAAAGAAAGTCTTGGGGGAGGAGATATAAAATTATCTTTTATTATTGGTTATACTTTAGGACTTCCTTTAGGATTTACAGCTTTAGCTTTATCAACATTTTTAGCTTTACCATATTCTATATATAGTTTAATTTCAAATAAAGAACATGAAGTAGCATTTGGACCTTTTTTAATATCAGCATTATGGATGGTATTTATTTTTAGTGATAAATTTACTAATTTAATTAATTTTTTATTTAAATAATGATATAATGACTTAAAGGAAGTGATTATTTTGAGTTTGTGGATTGTGTGGTTAATAGTTGTTATTTTATTGGTTATTATTGAAGCTATGACTGTTAATTTAGTAACTGTGTGGTTTATTATCAGTGGAATTATTACGATGTTTTTATCTTTTTTCTTAAGTGATTTAATTAGTCAATTTGCAGTTTTTGTTTTATTAGGAATATTGTTAATGCTTTTAACTAAACCTTTTATAGAAGAAATAAAAAAGAATAAAGAAGAAAAATTAAATTTAGAAAGAATTATTGGGATGCAAGGTGTTGTAATAAAAGAAATTAAGAAAAATGTTGTTGGAGAAGTAAAAGTTGATGGTAAAGTATGGTCAGCTATTTCAGATAAAAGAATAACTGTTGATTCTGATATTATAGTAGAAGAGATACATGGAGTTAAGTTATTAGTTTCTAAAGTAAAGAAAAGTAAAAAATAGAAAAAGGAAGTGGAGATATGAGTATTTTAATTGCTTTATTAGTATTAGTTGGAATTATAATAATTCCTTGTGTAAAGATTGTTCCACAATCTAAAGCTTATGTTATTGAAAGATTAGGGTCATATTATAAAACTTGGAAAAATGGTTTACAATTTAAGATACCGTTTATTGATCGAATAAGTAATGTTGTAACTTTAAAAGAAATTGTTAAAGATTTTGCGCCCCAACCAGTAATTACTAAAGATAATGTTACTATGCAAATTGATACAGTTGTTTATTTTCAAATAACAGATCCTAAATTATATACTTATGGAGTAGAATATCCAATAAATGCCATTGAAAATTTAACAGCAACAACTTTAAGAAATATTATTGGGGAATTAGAGCTTGATGAAACTTTAACTAGTAGAGATGTTATTAATACTAAAATGCGTAGTATTTTAGATGAAGCAACTGATCCTTGGGGAATTAAAGTAACCAGAGTAGAAGTTAAAAATATTTTACCACCTAAAGATATTCAAGAAGCTATGGAAAAACAAATGAGAGCTGAAAGAGAAAGAAGAGAAAAAATCTTACAAGCTGAAGGAGAAAAGAAAAGTAGTATTTTAATTGCTGAAGGTGAAAAAGAAAGTGCAATATTAAGAGCTGAAGCTGATAAAGAAGCTAGAATTAAAAGAGCTGAGGGTGAAGCAGAAGCTTTACTTAAAATGAAACAAGCTGAAGCAGATGGAATAAAAATGCTTAAAGAAGCTAAAGCTGATAATGCTGTATTAAGATTAAAAAGTTATGAAACATTAAGTAAATTATCTAGCGGAGAAGCAACTAAAATAATTATTCCAGCTGAATTAAGTTCTATTGCGTCTTTTGGGACTGTTTTATCAGAAACGATGAAAAAAGAAAAATGAAAGTAAAACATGAATTAGAACCTTTTTATAATGAAGATTCTAAAATCTTAATATTAGGTTCTATACCAAGTATAAAATCAAGAGAATTAGGTTTTTATTATATGCATCCTTCTAATCGATTTTGGCAAGTATTAGAAAAAGTTTATAATGAAAAAATAATTGATAAAAAAATTTTTTTAATAAGACATAATATAGCTTTATGGGATGTTATAAAAGAATGTGATATAAAATCATCTTCTGATAGCTCTATTAAAAATGTTATAGTAAATGATATAAATGAATTATTAAAGAAAACGAAAATTAATAAAATATATACAACGGGAAGTAAAGCAGATAGTTTATATCAAAAATATATTTATCCTAATATTAAAATTAAAAATATTGCTTTACCTTCTACATCAAGTGCGAATGCTAAAATGAAATTAGATGATTTAGTAGAAGAATATAAAGTAATTTTAAAATAAATTGTGGTCCAAAGTAATAACTTCAACTTGACTTAGGGGGGGGGTAAAGTGTTAATATATATGTAAAGATAGAGGTGTCTTTATATATGGAAAAGAAAAGAATAATAAGAAATATAATATTAGTAGTAATAACAGCATTAATAGTAAGTTTAACAGCAACATTTGCATTTTGGAAAAAAGAGGTAAACCAAGAAGATAGTAACTTTGTCAAAAGTTTATGTATGGATGTAAGTTTAATAAATGAAGAAGACGATATCTTATTAGAAAGTGCTTATCCAATAAGTGATGAAGAAGGACTAAGTTTAAAACCATATAAATTTACAATCAAAAATAATTGTGAAACAACAGCCAAATATAATATAAATTTTGAATTATTAAATAGTACAACCTTAAGTGATGAATATGTAGCAATAAGTTTAAATGGAGTAAAGAATGGAATATTAAATGAACTAGAAAAAACAAATACAACAATAGAAAATGCTTTAAGTAGTGATTCAGGCTATAGTCTAGAAGAAGGAACCCTAGATGGTGGCGAAGAAAAAAGTTATGAACTAAGAATATGGATGGATAAAAGTGTAACAGCAGAAGATATAGATTCCATGAATAAAACATTAGAAGGGAAAATAACATTAATAGCAGATTATATCCCTCAAATAGAAATAAATAATACCTTAACAGAATGGGGACTTACTGATACCATAAAAATACATGGATATAGTAGATATCATAAAATAGTAGCCTATAGTATAAGTGAAGAAAAAGATACGTTTAATTGGAATAATATTGAAGGTAAAAAAGAAATAAAAATCGAAGAAGAAATAGATCATAATGGCAAATATTATGTAAGCATTAAAGATGAAGCAGATGGAGTAACAACAAAAGAAATAACAATAAATAAAGTAGATAATGTATTACCAGAGATATTAGAAAAAAATATCACTAGTGAATGGTTACAAAGTAAAGAATTAAGTGTCAAAGCAATAGATAGAGAAAGTGGAATAGTAGGATATCAAATAACCAAGAGTTTTGAACCAGAAAAAGATTGGAACGAAATAGAAGCAACAAATGAAATCCAAACATTTACAAAAGAAATAAGTGAAAATGGCGAATGGTATGTACATATCAAAGATAAAGTAGGAAATATAAAAACAGAAAGTATTAATGTCGATAATATAGATACAGAAGGTCCAACAATAAGTATTGAAAATAATTATAATGATATATGGACAAAAGATAATGTAAATGTCATATTAAATATTAATGAAACAGGAAGTGGAATAGATTACTGCGAAGAAAGTACAGATGATAGTGAATATACAAAAATCGAACAAGAAATAACAGATAATAAAGTAACTTTAACCTATACAGGAAATCATAATGAAACAAGATATTATAGATGCTATGATAAAGTAGGAAATGTTAGTAATAAAGAAAATACAACATTAAAAATAGATCAAACATTACCAACAATCGAAAAAGTAGAAAAAGATGAAAATAATTATACAAATGGCAAAGTAAAAGTAACAATAACAGCTCATGATGATGTTGGATTAGATGCAAATCCATATACCTTTGATGGAGAAGTATGGCAAGAAGAAAATGAAAAAGAATACCAAAAGAATGATGAAAACATCATCATAAAGGTAAAAGACCATGTCGGAAACATAGCTACATATGAAGGAGAAATCAAAGTAGATAATATCGATACAGAAGGACCAACAATAAGTATCGAAAATAATTATGATAATATATGGACAAATAATGATGTATCAGTTGTATTAAACTTAAGTGATAATTTAAGTGGAATAGATTATTGTGAAGAAAGTACAGATGATAGTGAATACACAAGAATAGATAAAGAGATAATAGAAAATACAATAACCCTAAAATATAATGAAGATAAAAATGAAGTAAGATACTTTAAATGTTATGATAAAGTAGGAAATGAAAGTAATAAAGAATTTACAACATTAAAAATAGATAAAACAAATCCAACAATTGAAAGTGTAACAAAAAGTATAGATACTATGACTAATCAAAGTGTAACAGTAACCATAAATGCAAGTGATGATATTGATTTAGATAGTAAACCATATAGTTTTGATGGAGGAATAAGTTGGATAGCAGAAAATCAAAAAGAATATCAATATAATGATACAAATATAAACATTCAAGTAAAAGACCATGTCGGAAATATAACAACATATGATAAAGAAATAAAAGTAGATAATATCGATAAACAAGGACCGACAATAAGTAAAGTAGAGAAAATACCAGAAGATAGATGGACAAATGAAAGTGTAACAATAAAAGTAACAGCAAGTGATGATGTAAAACTAGCTAAAGAAGCATATAGTTTTGATGATGGATTACATTATCAAGAAAGTAATGAAATGACATATGAAAATAATAAAAGTGGAATCAAAATAAAAGTCAAAGATGATGTAGGAAATGAAACTAGTTATACTGAAGAGATAAATATAACAAATATAGATCATACAGAACCAAGTATAAGCGGAGTAAGTAAAAGTGAAAGTAATTGGACAAGTGGAAGTGTAACATTAACAATAAATGGAGCTGAAGACTTAGGTGGAAGTGGACTACATGATAAAGAACGATATAGTTTTGATGGAGGGTCTTCTTGGCAATTAGGAAATACCAAAGAATATTTAGCAAATGAAAGTAACATTGTAATCAAAGTTCAAGATAATGCCGGAAATATCTATACATATGGAGAAGTTCAAAGTATAACTAATATCGATACAGATGGACCAGATATCAAAAGTATGAATGTCAGTAGTGAATGGGAACAAACAAATGAAATAAGTACAACGGTAATAGATAAAGATAGTGGAATAGCAGGATATGAATATAGTACAAGTGAAACAATAAATAATAATAATTTAACAAAACAAGATAACTTAACAGAAGAACAAACGTATAAGAAAAGTGTTGATGTAAATACTAAATGGTATATACATGTTAAAGACCAAGTAGGAAATGTAAGTAGTAGAAATATTACAGTTGAAAAAGTAGATAAAGATGCCCCAACAATCGAAGTAGTAAATGATAAAACAAGTTGGACAAAAGATAATGTAACAGTGAAAATAAATATAAGTAATATAACAAGTGGAAGTGCCTTTGATTATTGTGAAGAAAGTACCAATGATAGTGACTATACAAAAATGACAGAAACATTAAATAGTAATACAATATCAAAAACCTATACAGGAAATAGAAATGAAACAAGATATTATAGATGTTATGATAAAGCAAAGAATAGAAGTTTAACAAAAAGTACAACCTTAAAAATAGATCAAGAATTGCCAACTATAACAGGAGTAAAAAAGAGTAGTAGTGCATGGACTAATGGAAAGGTATCATTAACAATCGAAGGAGCAGGAGATACAGGTGGAAGTAGTCTACATAGTACATCAGCCTATAGTTTTAATAATGGAGTAGATTGGCAAGCAAGCCCAACAAAAGAATATTCAGCAAATGAAAGTAATATCACAATAAAGGTAAGAGATAATGCTGGAAACATTTATGAATATCCAACCAAACAAGAAATAGCAAATATAGAAAAAGAACCTCCAAGCATTACAGGAGTAAAGAAAAGCAGTAGTGCATGGACCAATGGAAAGGTATCATTAACAATTGAAGGAGCAAAAGACACTGGAGGAAGTGGGTTACATAGTACAGCAGCTTATAGTTTTAATAATGGAACAGATTGGCAATCAAGTGCAACAAAAGAATACTCAGCTAATGAGAGTAATATTACCATTAAAGTAAGAGACAATGCAGGAAATATCTATACATATCCAACCAAACAAGAAATAACCAACATCGAAAAAGAACCTCCAAGCATTACAGGAGTAAAGAAAAGTAGTAGTGCATGGACTAATGGAAAGGTATCATTAACAATCGAAGGAGCAAAAGATACAGGAGGAAGTGGACTACATGATACAGCAGCTTATAGTTTTAATAATGGAACCGATTGGCAAGCAAGTGCCACAAAGGAATATTCAGCCAATGAAAGTAATATTACAATAAAGGTAAGAGATAATGCAGGTAATATTTATACCTATCCAACGAAACAAGAAATAACCAATATTGAAAAAGAATTACCAAGTATAACTGGTGTAAAGAAAAGCACAAGTGCCTGGACAAATGGAAAAGTATCATTAACAATTGAAGGAGCAACAGACACAGGAGGAAGTGGCCTACATGATGACTCTCCATATAGTTTTAATAATGGAGTAGATTGGCAAGCAAGTGCAACAAAAGAATACTCAGCAAATGAAAGTAACATTACAATCAAAGTAAGAGATAATGCAGGTAATATTTATACTTATCCAACCAAACAAGAAATAACTAACATTGAAAAAGAATTACCAAGCATAACTGGAGTAAGTAAAAGTACTGATGGTTGGACCAATGGAAATGTAACTCTAACAATCAATGGAGCTACAGATAGTGGAGGAAGTGGCTTACATAGTACAGCAGCTTATAGCTTTAATAATGGAACCGATTGGCAAGCAAGTAATAAAAAAGAATATCAAGCAAATGAAAGTAATATCATAATAAAAGTAAGAGATAATGCTGGAAATATCTATACATATCCAACAGCTCAAAGTATAACCAATATAGATAAAGAACCACCAAGTGTACCAACCGTAAATCTAAATGGCTATGTAAGTGGAACAGTAACTGGTAATGACATTAAAATAACATTAACATCAACAGATAATCAAAGTGTATCATATTATGAATATTCAACAAATAAGAGTAGTACAACAAGAGTGCCAAATAACCCATGGACAATAAGTGATGAATTAAATGCAACATATTACTTTAGAGCAGTAGACCATGTCGGAAATCCAAGTGGATGGACAGGTGCATATACAATAAATAAGAAAAATGATGTATTCACACCTGCTTTAGTAGCTTGTGGGAAAAGTGGAACAAATGCTACAACATGTATTAAAAATAATGCCAATTTAGATACAGTTAATTTAATGGCTGATGATACAAGTGAAGCAAATATAAGATATGTAGGAGCAACAGTAAATAACTATATAGATATCGGAGATAAAGATAGTGCTGGTAATCCAATATTATGGCGAATAATAGGAGTAATGAATAATATAACCAATTTAGATAATGGAGGGCAAAAAGAAAGTTTAGTAAAAATAATAAGAGCAGATAGTATAGGAAACTATAGTTGGGATAGTAGTGCATCAGGAATAAATAAAGGTTATGGAGTAAATGAATGGAGTCAAGCAGCTGTAATGAAACTCTTAAATCCCAATACAGTATATAGTGGAACACCAGCAATCGGAGGAAGTTTGTATTGGAATAGAGGAAGTGGAAACTGTTACAATAATACAGGTGAAACAAATAAAACATGTGAATTTACAAGTAACGGAATAAGTGAAGAAGCAAAGAACAAGATAGCAAAAGTAAGATGGAATACAGGGACATTTGCAACTTATGATAATACACAATGGACAGCAAAAGCAACATATGAAACAGAAAGAGGAAGTCATAATGGCAAAGAACAATGTACAAGTAATGGTGGAGGAGATTATTGTAATGACAACGTACCAAGAACAACAACATGGGAAGGATATATAGGATTAATGTATCCAAGTGATTATGGATATGCCGTAGGATGGAGTGTTAGAGAAACATGTTTAGGAAAAAGTATGCGTAATTATAATAGTGATAGTTGTAACACAAATGATTGGTTAAAACCAAAAAGCGGTTATATGTGGACAATGACACCATCGCCGTATTCTTCTCATGCTAGCATTGTGTTCCGTGTGTATTCGTCTGGCTATGTCAGCACCGGCTATGCGTACGTTGCGAGCGGGGTTCAGCCAGTCGTATATCTATCATCGTCAGTAAAAATAATAGACGGTAATGGAGAAAAAGGGACGCCATTTATCGCACAGGTCCCATTAAGTTAACTGTGTCTAAAGAATAAATAGATGTAAAAATACATCAAAAACATAGTAATTAATATTATA